>CAYPSF010000177.1:0-9247 GCA_964413165.1 uncultured Bifidobacteriaceae bacterium | reverse complement strand
GGCTCGGGCGGAAAGCGGGTGTGAATCCGCGGATATTTCTTCTCGGCGACGTGCGCGGCGACGATGTCGCGGATGAAATCGGACGGCGCGGCGGGCGGCGGATGGTCGGTGCTCGGGTTGCTCATTTGTCACGCGCAGGCTAGCAAAGGAAGGGGCCATTGTCCAATCGGCGCAGAAAGGGCTGGTATCCTGGTTTGAGAATCATGCTCAGCCAGGTTGTTGCTGGATTAGAACAAGAAAAACCACCGGGCAACTTAACCCTGAATGGTCAGCCAGCGGTCGAGGTGTGCCTCAAATGGCACACGCATACTCTAGCTGTGATTGATCTCAGGGAGGAGTCGGAATCGAGCGGATGCGAACGCGGTAAAAGCGGGCGTTGTTGTTGCCGGCGGCGGGATCGGTCCAGTAGGTACGGTTCGTTTGATAGCTGAACGAATCGGTCACCGTCGTCCAGGGTCCGTTGAGAGTGGTTGCATATTCCACATAATAGGGCGCCTTGTTGCTGGCATTGGACGGACTCACCCAGGACAGCTGGGGAAAGCCGTTGGTCAATTGCACCGAGTCGATGCGGGTCGTGGCCAGCAGCACCGTGTTGTAGGCGTTCAGCCGGCCCCAGCCGTAATAATTGTCGAACCCGGGCGTGTCATTCGCGTCGCCCACCAGGTCCTCGGCTCCCAGGCAAAGCAAACTGTTCACCTCGTCCTGTCCAATGCCGGGACGCAGGCCCGCGAGGATGGCGGAGACCCCCGAAACCATCGGTGCGGAAAAGGAGGTTCCCCACCAATTCTGCAGGTTTCCAAAAATACCTGCCGTGTAAATATTCGTTCCGGGCGCCACCAGATCAATCTGGGGACCGTAATTGCTGAACCCGCAACGATCGTCATTTTGGTCCGTGGCACCGACGGTGATGCATTGGTTAAGCCTGCCGGGAAATCGGATGGTGCCGGCGGAATCGTTGTGGGTGATGGTCACAAAAATCACGCCGCTGGCAATGGCATTGAGGATCGAGATCGACACTGAAGTATTGGTGGAAGTGCCGCCGGCGGAAAGGTTGATCACCTTGCAACCGTGGGCCACGGCGTAATCAATGCCCTGGGCGAACCAGGAGTAAGTGCCGGAACCGGTGCTGTCCAAAATTTTTATCGGCATCAGCTGGCATTGCCAGTCCACGCCGGCGCCAAAACTGCCATTGTTGGCATTCGCGCACAATACACCTGCCACGGCAGTGCCGTGACCGTTGTCATCGGACGTGTTCGTGTTGCCCGACACAAAGTTGTATCCCGGAACGACCCGGTTCGTAAATTCGGCCAGATCGGCGCCCAGACCCGTGTCGAGCACGGCTACCAGCACGTTGGTGGATCCTTGCGTTATGTCCCAGGCCTCGGGAGTGTGTATTGATGCCGAGGGTTTGGTGGAATTAAAATGGTGCCATTGGAGACTGAAACTAGGGTCATTCGGAACCAGGCCGGCCGTCCCGATTCCGTCCGGTTCGACATAATCCACCGCGGGATTGTTTCTCAATCCGTCCAGGCATTGTTGCACACTCATTCCCGGCGGCAGGTTAAGATAAAAAAAACGACCCAAGTCCACGCCCGTCGCGGCCGCCAGCTTCTGCCCGGCAGGTTGTTTTTGTCGAAGCAGTTTCGATACTTCGGGTTCAGTCAATGAAGCCCCGGCGGGCAAACCCAGCGGCGCCAGCAGGCTGTCCAGCGTTTCCTGGTAACTGACGGCACTCAATTGCGGCCTGACCCCGGATTTGAACCGGATCAAGACATGGTCGGTTGCGTATAGATTCGTATCCGCGGCCCGCGATGGACCGGTTCCCATGAGAAATGAGAACGCGCCCAGCCAGAACAAACATTTGAAAGGGAAAGGTTGTACCCGGATCATGCTTGAAGTCTAGGGCAACCGACCGTCGATGACAAACCGTTAGATTCAACCCGGTGCCGTCAGGCTTTCGACCCGTACTGCATCTTGTTCGTGTATTTAGCGTATTTCGCGGTTAGCCTTCGGGCGTGAACCCGGTCGTGATTCAAATCGCCAGCGGCAACGCCTTCTTCATCGGCATGGGCCTGACGGTCTTTGCATTTGTCGCGCGCCTGTGGCTGGACGGCCGGATTTGGAAGGTTTTGCTGACCGTCGGCTGGCTCGTCGGCATCAGCCTCGTGGTCCTTTCGTCCACCCCGATGTCGTTCTGGCTGTATGGCCTTTGGTTTGCCCTTTGCCTGGCCGTGCGCGTTTCCTTCATTGCCCGGACGTCCTTTCCATTGCGGGCATCGACCGTCATGGCCTTCGCGTTTCTGTCGCTGTCCTTGTGTATCACGGAACTGCCTTATCGCCTGAAACAACGCATGGCCATTTTCGAAGATGTACCGGTATATGTTTTGGGTGATTCCCTCAGTGCCGGGATGGGAGCGAAGGAACGCGTCTGGCCGGCGGTGTTGGGCGATCTGTCGCATTTGAAAGTCACTAATCTCGCCCGGCCGGGCGCCACGCTGGAAGCGGCCCGGGCGGAGGCCGACGGCATCAAGGCCGATGACGGATTGGTCATCGTTGAGATCGGCGGGAACGATTTGCTGGGACACGCGGACAGCCGTGCATTTTACCGGGACCTCGACCAACTCCTCGGCAAATTAAAAAAGGGGAATCATCCGGTCATCATGTTTGAGCTGCCGCTGTTGCCGTTCTGGAATGCGTTTGGCCGGGACCAGCGGGTGCTCGCGGAGAAATACGGGGTGAGCCTGATACCGAAGAGTTATCTGGCCGGGATTTTTGGTTACAAAGTCGCGACGCTGGACGGGTTGCATCTCTCGCAAAAAGGGCACGACCAGCTTGCCCGGCTGGTCTTTGGCCTGTTGCGAATCGAAAAACCGGTTGAAATGTCCGGCCGGCCTTGAAATAAATTGATAAGCCCATGCCGCCGGAGCTGCCACCCATCGCGACACTGCTGATTATCATCGCCACCGGTGCCGTTTCGGTTCCGGCTTTCACCAACTACCGCTTGCGGGATAACCTCATTTTTTCCCCGCGAGCCATCCTGGCGGACAAGGAATATCATCGCCTGGTCAGCTCCGCCTTTTTGCACGCCGACTGGCAGCACCTGATTTTCAACATGCTCAGCCTTTATCTGTTCGGGCAGAACATGGAGCCGGCGATTGGAGTCCAACGTTTTCTGCTGATTTATTTCGCCAGCATCGTCGGTGGCAGCCTGCTTTCGCTCTGGCTCCATCGGCACCACGAATATCTTTCACTGGGCGCCTCCGGAGGCGTCTGCGGCATCATCTTCTCGTCGGTGTTCCTGTTTCCGGGCAGCGCGATCCGTTTCTTCATGCTGCCGGTGCCAATCCCGGGCTGGCTGTATGCCATTCTGTTCCTGGCTTTCGAGTTTTATGGCGGGCGGCGACAACGATCGAACATCGGGCACGACGCGCACCTGGGCGGGGCAGTTATCGGCCTGCTTACTACCACGGCCTTGTTCCCGGAAATTGTCCAATGGAGTCCCAGGCTGTATGCCGCGGTCATGGCCATGAGCATCCTCATGTTCGTTTACCTTTGGCAAAACCCGTTGAACCTGCCGCCCGGCGCCTTTTTTAGAAGTTGGTCCGGGCCGTCCGCCCGAACCCCGAAAACCGTTCCGACGACCGGGCTGGTGGATGCCATCCTTGAAAAGGTCTCGCGTGAAGGCATTCAGAGCCTGACAAAGAAGGAGCGGAAAATCCTGGATCAGGCGGCAAAGAAATGATTGTTCTGAAGTATGCCGACATGTCGGCGCCCGAAAAAACTTTGGCGTGGCACCGTACGTCAAACTCGTGATGATGCCGGAAAAGAAAATATCCGCCAACCGTCACTCGGACGGTTGGCGGTGCCCCCATCGTCCCCTGGGCCAAGTCATCAGTGCCGGCCGGAAATCATCCACATCGTCAGCAAGTAAGCGGCGGACAAGCTGGTGGTCAGGACCAGCGTGACGATAAACATCATGTGGCGGCGTTGGTCGCGCGCGAGGTGCGGGAATAACAACTTGCCCGTTCGTTTTACAATGAATTCAGTCATAGTATTAAGGTGTTAATTTTTTGGCCCCTCCCCGGGCCCGTCCCGATTCATCGGCTCCCCTAGCAGGCTCCATACCAGAGGATTGTGGAGTAAATAATTGCCCGTTTTAGGCAATCTATTGCGGAGAAATATTGTAGAACAACGGGCCGGAATTTACGGAATGTCTTTCCCAAGGACACGCTGCCTTGGAATCAGGTAGTGATGCTCTTTCAAGCATGGGTGGGGCGAGGCTCCTGACGAGCGGATACAGCACTGGCACCAGCTACCGGCTCGACATTGCAACAGCGAACGGCTCGCGAGGACGCTCGCCCCACCGGACACTATTGTTACCTGGCCGGGTCAGGCGGCGAGCGACTTGTTTTTTGCGCGCGATTCCAGGGTGAGCTGCTGTTTGAATTCCACCAGCGCCTTTTGCAGGCGTGCGTCGCCCAGCGCCAGGATCTGTACTGCCAGCAGCCCGGCGTTTTTCGCCGCGCCGATGCCGACGGTGGCCACCGGCACGCCCGGCGGCATTTGCACGATGGAAAGCAGCGAGTCGAGGCCCTTCAATGATTTGCTTTCGATGGGTACGCCGATGACGGGCAGGGTGGTGAACGCGGCCGACACGCCGGGCAGATGCGCCGCGCCGCCGGCGCCGGCGATGATGACCCGCAGGCCGCGTTTGGCGGCGCCGGTGACATATTCTTCCAGCCCGTGCGGGTCGCGGTGGGCGGAAATCACTTTTGCCTCGCTCGCAATGCCGAATTGCGCCAGCGCGTCCGCAGCGGCCTTCATCGTCGGCCAGTCGGAGTCACTGCCCATCAAAATGCCCACCACAGGTTTGGCTTCACTTGCTTTCATTCCCGAAAAGTTTAGCGAAGGCCGGGCCGAAAGTCATCACCGGAAAATGTGAGCCCAAGGAGCGGGCCGCACGTTGCCGTGGCCGTGGCGTTTTTCCCACCAAGGGGCACCGGCAAGCGAAACACCGTTTGTTCGCGGATCGCGGAACGCCAGCTTCCAGCACGGCGCGCTGTTGAAATAAAGTTCAACGAGCCATGCCGGAGGCCGGCGCTCCGGAATTGGCTTCAGCCGGAAGGCCGGTCGGACAGTTCCTGCACGCTGGCCCAATCCGTCATGCCTTCGCTCCAATACTGCGCGTCCCGGCTGAGAGAGCCCAAGGCCAGCATTTGCAGGATTTGAAACTGGTTGAAAGGACCGGATTGAAGGCCGCCGTCATGCAAATAAATGGTTGGGATTTCGTTGTGGGTTTCCACGACGACAAAGGCGGGGAGAGGCGCGGCCTGTTCCTCGGCCGGTTCGCCGCGTCGGCGTTCGATCCAGTGGTGAATGCCTGCCAGGGCCAGCCCGGCCAGCAATCCGCCGACGTGCGCGCCAAAAGCAACCCCGCCACCGAGATGGTGATCAACCAAACCCAGCACCATCCAGAACAGGTCGTTTAAAAACCAGAATGAAATCGCCATCCACGCCGGCACGGAAAAATCACCGCTGCCGATGCCCCCCAACAGCAGGAAGAAATAAAAGTATTTGAATTCAATGTCGGCGTCCGCCCGCAGCAGCAAATACATGCCCATGCAGGCGCTGATGGCAC
The DNA here is from genome assembly GCA_964413165.1 of uncultured Bifidobacteriaceae bacterium. Classification (GTDB taxonomy): domain Bacteria; phylum Verrucomicrobiota; class Verrucomicrobiia; order Limisphaerales; family UBA11358; genus UBA11358. The sequence goes on along the minus strand of CAYPSF010000177.1, from coordinate 3,609 downwards.
CCGAGGCGCCGCCCATCGGGAAGGTCGAGGCGAAATGGTCGGGGGTCAGAGCAATGTAGGCCAGTTCTGCGACGAGTCCGCCGAGGAGGTAAAAGGCCAGGAACCGCCAACGGCCGATGATGTCTTCCACGCAGCAGCCGAACAGGAACAGGAAGATCATGTTGCCGAGCAGGTGAAAAATCCCCCCGTGCACAAACATCGAGGTCAGATAGGTCCAGAGGAGGGAATCCGCCGGCGTTAGCCACAGGTGCTGGAAGATCCACAAGTCGGAATGCCCGCCGGTGCCGAAAAAGAACATCAACGAGACCAGGTACACCAGCGTATTGACGCCCATGAGGGTGAACGTGACAATTGGCAGCCGTTCGGTCTGGTAATTCATCCCGACTGGCAGAATGATGAACATAGGCAGGTGGTCGGACGTGAGTTCAATTAAAAATGACTTCCGAGTCAAACCAATAACCGGCAAACTATCCCGCGGCCATGACGACCGCCAATAAAGTTACAATCCTGCGCATCCTGCTGATCCCTTTTTTTGTCGTCGAATTGGTATATTACCTGCAAACCGGCAACGAAGTTCACCGGCTGCTGGCCATTCTGTCGTTTGCGATCACGGCCATCCTGGACGGTGTGGACGGCTACATTGCGCGGCGTTACAACCAGAAGAGCGAACTGGGGGCGATTCTCGATCCGCTGGCGGACAAAATGTTGCTCTTGTCGGGCATCATCACCTTGAGTTTCAACCACTCGTCGTATCTCGGGCAGATCCCGCTCTGGCTCACCGGTACCGTGCTCGGACGCGATTTGCTGCTGCTCGTCGGCATCGCGGTCGTCCGGCTCACCGTCGGCAAGGTCATTGTGCGCCCTCGCTTCATGGGCAAAATCGCGACGGTGCTGCAAATGGTCGTGGTCATCTGGATCTTGCTGGACTGGGACAATGACCTGAATGCGCGCTGGTTCAGGGTCGGGACAATCGGGGCCGCGTTGTGCACGGGCATTTCGGGGCTGCTGTACGTCTGGGATGGCGTGAAACAGCTCGGCGCGCACCCGGCCAGTTTGCCAACCAAAAATTGAAGCCACAGATGGTCACAGATGAAACACAGATATCACCCAAAGATCATTCTTCGGCCCGCTTTCCCCAAATCTGTGTTTCATCTGTGCAAATCTGTGGCTAAAATCGTCCGGACTTAAAATTATGGCAAAGGAACTGGAGCTTAAATTAAAGGAAGGCGACGCGGCGCCGGGTTTTTCGGCGGCGACCAACGGCGGTGGCCGGGCTTCGCTCGCCGACTTCAAAGGCAAACACGTCGTGCTCTATTTTTATCCCCGCGACGACACCTCCGGCTGCACGAAGGAAGCGTGCGGATTCCGGGATCATTTCGCCGATTTCAAAAAGGCCGGGGCCGTCGTGCTGGGCGTCAGCACCGACCCGGTGAAATCGCACGACAAGTTTGCGGTGAAATACAAGCTGCCGTTCACGCTGCTGGCGGATGAGGACAAAAAGATTGTCGCGGCCTATGGCGTCTGGGGCGAGAAAAGTTTCCTGGGCAGCAAATACCTGGGCACACACCGGGTGACGTTTCTCATCGGCCCGGACGGCCGCATTAAAAAAATCTGGCCGAAGGTGAAGCCGGACGAGCACGCGGAGGCAGTCCTTAAGGCGTTGTAAAATCTGACAGGGGGGCTTGGAAAAGCGTCGTCCGCAAAGTGAATTTAATCCGGCCTGGCGGGTCTCGTTTTACGACACTCCGTCCTTCGGCGCTTGAAATCAGGAACTTGCAGGACCCGATTTTTCGAAGTGGTCGCGGCGCGCCTCGGCGCCCGCAGGCATTATTCGTGCTTGAACAGTGATTTCCAACGTGCAGTCTAAGGAAAATAAGGTCGGATTGAACACATGATGAACCGCTGGCAATGGGCTTTAGCGTGTATGGTTTCGGGCTTGCTGCTGCTGTTTTGCGGCTTGCTGGTGCCGGCCTATTTGCGCGCGGTGGACGTGAGCGTCATCCGCACCGCGGGACGGAACACACCCAGCCTGGTTACCCAGGGTCTGGCGCTCGTCAACAAGCAGAACGTCGGCGTGGCTGCGTTGTTCCTGGAAGCGGCCCAGGCGGAGCGGATTCCCTCCGGCTGGCAAAATCTCGCCCTGGCCGTGACCAATGCGGTCCAGCAGCATCCCAACTGGCTGGTGTGGGGCAACGACGCCGGCCTGCAACGCCTGTTCCGGAGCGATGTCCCGGCCGCGGAACCTTTTACCGAATTTATCATCCGCCAGAAAAACCGTACCCGCGCCCTCGAACTGATGGAAACTTCCCCGAATCCTGCCGTGCAGGAACTGCTGCATTGCCGGGATCTGACCGCTACCACGCTCTTCCCGCCATCGTCGTCGGCCTCCGGCCAGGCGTTCGACGCGGCGCTGTCGATTGCCGGGTTGTTGCTGGCGGAAGGGCGGTTGACGACGGGCTTGAGCGACAACCTTTCCCGGCTGGCGGCAACCGCCAATCACGGCGGAAATTCGCAGCCGTTGGAGCGGGTGTTGGTGGACCTGATGTCGCTGGGCCAGCGGCTCAACTGGGACCAGCTGGTGGCGTTCACCGGACACGTTGAGGATCCGGAGACGCTCCATGCGCTGGCCGACCAGGTCCGCGAAGGCGGCGGCCAGTTGCCCGTGCTGTTCTCCGTGGTGGTGCTTTCCGGCAATCCGCGCGCCGTCGTCAAATACCTCGCGGACTTTGACCAGACGGGTTTGACAGGTCTCGGTACCAGTCTCCAGTATGGCGCGGGCGGGGTGAATGAACTGCTGGCGCGCGACCGGCTGGTTTACCGCACCGGCTACGGCCTGCACCTGGCCCTGGATTTGAGCCAGCGGCTGCCGTGGCTGGCCCTGGCATTGAAATGGCTGGCCTATCTGCTGAGCGGATTTCTGCTGGCCATGACGTTGCATTTTGCGCGGCCGGCGGTATCGTCGCTGGAACAACCGTTGCAGGTGCGCGGGTTCCATCTGGTCCGCGAGACTTTGTTTGCGTTGGGTTTCCTGCTGGTGGTGTTGCTTCTGAGCGAGCCGTTTCTCGCCCAGGACACCCGGAAAGAGACGTATGCCTTTCGACTGCACGTGCCCACGACGGGCCACGTCGTCCTGGCTGGATTCACCCGCGCACATCCCAACATTATGAACAACATGATCCTGCTGACCCTGCTGCTGTTCTTCGTGCTGCAGGGATTGCTTTATATCTCCTGCCTCGTGAAACTGGCGGAAATCCGCCGGCAACACCTGGCGGCACGCATGAAGCTCAGGCTCCTTGAAAACGAAGACCACCTGTTCGACGCCGGCCTCTACCTGGGCTTCGTCGGCACCATCATCTCCCTGATCCTCGTCTCGACGGGAATCATCAAATTCAGCCTGATGGCCGCCTACTCGTGCACGTCGTTTGGCATCATCTTCGTATGCGTGTTTAAAATCTTCCATCTGCGCCCGGCCCGCCGGCGATTGATCCTGGAAGCCGAAAACGCCGAAAACGCCCGGCCGTCATGAATCGCAGCATCCTCATTGTCATCTGCGATTTCCTGCTGCTGAGCCTGCTGACGTTCTCGACGGACCTCAGCAAGATGGCCGGC
>CAYPSF010000176.1:0-9248 GCA_964413165.1 uncultured Bifidobacteriaceae bacterium | reverse complement strand
TCCTCGTGCGATTGCAGCAGCATTTCGCACATGCCGGCGGTGATGCCGAAGTTGCCGTCCATCTGCATGGGCGGATGGAGTCCGAACAGGTTGGGGCAGGTGTTGCGCGCGGAAAACAGCTGCTGGAGCATCTGGTGCGCGCCCTCGCCGTCGTGCAGACGCGCAAACAGCGCGGTGCGCCACGCAAATGACCATTCGCGCACGTCGCTGTCCGGCTCAATGCCGCGCGCGTTGAGGGAGACCTTCGCGGCCGCCGCCAGCCGGGGCGTTTTGACAACGCTGATCTGGCGGCCGGGATATACCGCGAACAGGTGCGACGTGTGGCGATGATGGTCCTGGGTCGTGTCGAGTTCCGGATACTTCGCCGCGTGCAATTCGGTCATCCATTCCAGCAACTGGCCCCAGCTGCCGATGCCCGGCGCCGCCAGCTTGTCCCGCAGCGCGGCGATTTTATCGCGAAACGCCTTGTCCTCGCCCAGCACGTCCGCCGCGGCGACGGTGTTGTTGAACAGGTCCCAGACGATTTCCTGGTTGTAACTCACGCCGTCCAGGACCGGGCCGTGCTCGGGCGACCAGCCTTTGGGCACCACCAGCCGGCCGTCGGGCAGGGCCTGCAAATGGTCCATCCAGAATTCGCAGATTTCCTTCATCACCGGCCAGGCGGTCTTTTTCAAATACTTTTTGTCGCCGGTGAAGACGTAATGTTCCCAGAAACCGTGACAGTACCAGGCGTTGGCCGTCTTGTCCCATTTCCAGCCCATGCCGCCGTAAATGTTGTGCGAAGTGCGGATGGCCCAGCCACGCGTCGTCATCGCGCCGGCCGGCGTCTTGAGTTCGGGCGAGGCGGCGGTGGCCGTGCGCCAGGCCGGGAGCTGGCTCAGGACGAGGTCGAAGAACGGCTGGTGACACACGGACAAATTCGCCACCTCGGCCGGCCAGTAATTCATCTCCACGTTGATGTTGGCGTGATAGTCGGAATGCCAGGGCGGGTTGTTGTTGTCGTTCCACAGGCCCTGCAGGTTGGCCGGCAACCCGCCGGGCCGCGAACATGAAATCAACAGGTACCGGCCGTATTGAAACAACAGCGCCTCCAGCCCGGGGTCCGTTGTGCCCACGGCCTGGACCTTGCGTACGTCGGTGGGCAGCTCGATTTGCTCGGTGGCGGACTGGCCCACGTCGAGCGCGACCCGGTCGAACAACGAATGAAAATCCTTTTCATGGCGCTCCTTCAGGTCGTCGTATTTTTTGTCGGCGGCCTTTTCGACCTGTTTCATCACCTGCCGATGCGGATTTTCGCCGCGATATTTCGCGGCAGGATCCATCGCGTAATCCGTGCCCGCGGCGATCACCAGCGTGAGGCTGTTGCAGTTCTTGAATTCGAGTACGGAGCCGTTTATTTGCCATGAGCCGCCCTCCGGCAGCGCGATCAATTGCGCTTCGTATTTCAGCCCGTTGGTGAGCGCGCCGGCAATGGTCAGGCGGTTTTTTTCCGCCCGGGTCGGCGCGCCGTGGGTGTCGCCCAGCTCAAGGCTGCCGGTGTAACTGCCGGGCCGGTCGGCGGTGAGCCGCACAACGAGCACGCCATCGGGATGACTGCAAAAATATTCGCGCCGGTAATCCACGCCGCCCGACTGATAGCTCACGTGCGCCAGCGCGTTGCCGAGGTCGAGGTCGCGCCGGTAATTCGCAAGGTTTTCATGTCCCGGCAGGTTGATGAACAGGCTGCCCAGACACTGGTAGGCCCCCATCGTGTGGTCATTGCCCGAGGGATTTTCGTCACCCGTCCACAGGCTGTCCTCATTCAGCACGACTTGTTCGCGGGCCGTGCCGCCGGCAATCAATCCTCCGATCCGCCCGTTGCCGATGGGGAGTGCTTCGTTGATGAAACGCGACGCGGTGCCGCCGGCCAGGCCGAGCGGCGGGGCGCCCGGGCCGTTCACCAGCGGCCCCGTGAAGGTGCCGCCGGCCGGCTGCTGGTACCATAGCACCAGGCGGGAATCCTCCGCGCGGCCGTTCGCGGAAAAAATCAGCGTCGCAGCCAGAAGCAATCTGCCGGTGATCCGTGTCCAGAATTTTGATTTCATTGTGGATCCAGGTTCCTTTTTATTCACCCGCTCATTTCGCCCCGGTAATTTTAAACGGCAGGCGCAGGCGGATGTCGTCGGAGGCCGCCCCCACGAGCAGTTCGTAACTGCCGGGCTCGACGATATATTGTTTTTTGGCCGGGTCCCAGCTGCGAAATCGTTCCGCCGGTATGTTCAAGGTGATCCGCCCCCCCTGGCTGGCCTGAAAATGGATCCGCGCAAAGCCGCAGAGCGCGAGTTTCGGCTGGGGCTGCGCGGAGTTCACGTGCCGGAAATAAACCTGCGCGACCTCGTCCCCGTCCCACGCGCCGGCGTTAAGCAGGGAAAACGCGAGTTTGATCGTGTCGCCCGCGGCGAAATCGGTCCCGTTGAGCTGCGGGCGGCTATAATCGAATTTGGTGTAGCTCAGGCCGTGGCCAAAGGCGAATTCCGGCCGGCCGTTGAAGTAACGGTAGGTGCGGTTGGACATCGAATAATTGTCAAACGCCGGCAGGTCGGCGGTGGAATGGTAAAAAGTGACCGGCAGCCGTCCGGCGGGATTCACGTCTCCAAACAGCACATCGGCCACGGCCCGGCCACCCTGTTCGCCCGGATACCACGCCTGTAAAATCGCCGTCAGGTTGGTGATCCCGGGCAGCGCCATGGCACTGCCGCTGCAATTGATGAACACCACCGGCTTGCCGGCTCCTTGCAATGCCTCCAGCAATTCGGCTTGTACCGCCGGCAACTCAATCTCCGTGCGGTCGCCGCCGGAAAATCCGTCCAGGTTCACGTTCATTTCCTCGCCTTCGAGCCGCGAGCTGATGCCGCCGACGTAAATGATCACGTCCGATGTCCACGCGGCGGCAATGACCTTCTGCCACGTTTGCGCGTCCGGCCGTCCCGTCCCGTCCCGTCCCAGGGTCAGCGGACAAGCCGGCTCATAGTCCACCTGGACCGTGCCGCCGGCGGCGCTCCGGATGCCGTCCAGGATGGTCACCGGCCGGGCGGGCTGGCCGTTGTAATTGCCAAGCAGCACCGTCACGGAACTGGCGTTGGTGCCGATGACGGCGATGCGTTTGATTTTTGTGCGGTCGAGCGGCAGCAGGTTGTCGTTTTTCAACAGCACGATGGATTCCTGCGCCATCTTCAGGGCCAGCGCCTCGTGGGCCGGCGTGTCGTTTTGCGTGAGGGGAATTTGCGCGTAAGGCACCGTGGCCGGCGGGTCAAAAAGTCCCAGCTGGAACCGCGAGGTGAGCACCCGGCCGACGGCGGTGTCAATTTCCTTCTCCGGGATCAAACCTCTTTTGACCGCGCGCACCAGCCAGCTGTAATCCGCGCCGCAACAAAGATCGTCGCCGGCCTTCACCGCGGCGGCGGCGGCTTCCTCCGGTGTGGCGGTAAATTTATGGTTGGCGTGGATGTCGTAAATCGCGCCGCAATCGGAAACGACGTGGCCGTCAAAACCCCATTGCTTCCGCAGCAATTCCGTGAGCAAAAGCGGGTTCGCGCAGGCCGGCTGGCCGTAAACGGAATTGTAGGCGCCCATGACCGCGCCGACATGACCTTCCCGCACGGCGGCCTCGAATTGAGGCAGATAGGTTTCGTAAAAATCGCGCTCGGACGGCGCCACGTCAAAACGGTGCCGCTCCGGTTCCGGCCCGCTGTGGACGGCATAATGTTTCGCGCAGGCCATGGCCTTCACATATTTCGGGTCGTCGCCCTGCAGTCCGCGGATGAAGGCCACCCCCAGCCGCGCGGTCAGGAACGGGTCTTCGCCGTAGGTTTCCTGGCCACGGCCCCAGCGGGGATCACGAAAAATGTTGATGTTCGGTGTCCAGAAAGTGAGACCGTAATAGCGTGCGCTGTCGCCGTTATGGTTGGCGACGTAATCGTTGTGCTTGGCGCGGGCCTCGGTGGCGATGACGTCGGCGACCTCGCGCAGGAGCGGCGCATCCCAGGTGGCGGCCATGCCGATGGCCTGGGGGAAAACCGTGGCCGTGCCGGCGCGCGCAACGCCATGCAGGCATTCACTCCAATAATCGTAGGCCGGAATGCCCAGCCGCGGAATGGCCGGGGAACTATTCCGCATCTGCTGGACTTTTTCGGCCAGCGACAGCCGGTGCACCAGATCGTCCACGCGGGTGGCGGTGGGCCGGGCGGCGTCCTTCCAGACTTCCGGTCCGGTGACGACAGGTGGTTGCAATGAGTCGGAGTCTTCGGCGTTGATCAAATCCGTTGCCGACGTCAAAACGACGGACTGGCCGGAAGCCTCCCTGATTTCGAACGTGTTCAGCTTGGCCGGACTCTTGTGCCCGGTAAAGGCGACGGTGAGCGGGCCGGCCACCGCGTCGCCGGGAAAATCAATCCGATTGGACAGCAGGAGGACCCGGCCCGCGCCGCCGGCGGCCGTGAAAATATCCAGATTGTGCGCGAGCGTCTGGTCGCCGCAGGTGATGTCGAATGAACGCTGGCCGGCATTGGTGTAATCCACTTCGGCGAGCCCGATCAGGACGGTGTATTTGCCGGCGGGAAGGTGGGGCACGGACAGCGTAAAATTGGTTCCGTAGATTTCCTCGCGGAACATCTCCTCGCCGCGGCGTGGCGCACCCACAATCGCCAGGCTTTCATGTCCCCGGCCGTGACTGAACCGGCCGCTGACCAGGATCTGGCGGCCGCAGGCCACGCAGGTCTCCTCGTCTGCCCAGGCGACAGCGGTTGACAGGCAAACTGTGAACGCCGTCAGCCCGCAGAGAATCATCCGTTGCATGGCGCTGAAATTACACGGCCTCAATACGAGGCGACAACATGATTCTGTCGCCGGTCATAACGTCGCATCACAAAACTTTGTAACCCGGGTTGCAAAGTTTGCGCTGGGATTCAAGGCGCCGCCGGCCGCGGCGTGCAGGATTGCGCCGACACGGACACGGTGGCGGGCGACAAGCCGTCCGCCCTGGCGGTCAGCCGGATGTCGCCGGGGTCTTGCGTGGATTGCACGATGATTTGCGCGAGTCCGTTGAACACGCTGCGCTGCCAGGCGGGCGCGATGGCCTGATCCAGAAACTCCAGCGTCACCCCTTTGTTCAGTCCGCCCGCCCCGTTCCAGTTGGCGACCGTCAGGGCGATGGTATTTTCGCCCGGATGCAGGAACGGTTTTAAATCAAAGGTGGCGGCCACCTGCCAGTCATGCGATTCACCCGCCAGCTTGCCGTTCACATAAATCGAGCCGTCCTCGTGGATCTGGCCGCAGCGCAATGCCACGGCCTGGGCGGCGAGGTCTGCTTCGGTCACCTGGATTTTCACGCGAAAGACCGCCTGGTCGCGTTCTCCCAGCGGGCCGCTGTCGGCTTGCGGGTTCGCCGGCTCCCAGTTCGAGTCGTCAAAATTGGCTTTCAGTTCGGCCAGTTTTGCATCGCCGACGTCGGGCAATTTTTTCCAACGCCAGCCTTCGTTCAACGGGACGGAGTGCGTCACCGGCTGCGGCAAAAACACGTCCGGCTCGTGACAGCTCGGGTCGCCGTTGCCCACGCCGATGATCTTTCCGGGACCGTTCAATTCAATATGCACGAGGTTGGTTGCCATCGGCACGCGGCGGCCCCGGGCGTCGGTCACGGAAACGGTGAACACACTCACGTCCTCACCGTCGGCGTTGATGGCGGTGCGGTCGGGGGTCAGCTGGACGGCAGCGGGTTCGCCGGTGGTTTCCACCTTCGTTTCGGCGATGACCTTGCCGCCGTTATAACCTCTGGCGCTCAGCGTGCCCGGTTCGAAGCCGACCAGCCAGGCCAGGTGCGAATTGCGGGGCATGGTTTTTTTGCCCAGGCTCCGGCCATTGAGGAACAGCTCGACCTCCTCGCAGTTGCTCAAGGCGTCCACCTCGATGTTCGTGCCTTCCCGACCGGGCCAGTTCCAGTGCGGGAGCAGATGCAAAACCGGTCGGTCCGTCCACCACGACTGGTAATAATAGAAGTTGTCCTTGGGAAAACCGCAGGTGTCCATCACGCCGAAGTGCGAGTTGATGCACGGCCAGGCGTAGGGGGTGGGTTCACCGCGATAATCAAATCCCGTCCAGACAAAACCGCCGGCGAGCCACGCGCGCGGGGCGAAGAAACCCCACCACTCCTCGGCCAGGTTCGCCCATTCCGGCGCGTTGGTGTCGTAAGCACTCACGTAGCCGCGGATTTTGTCATTCTCGTAAATGCCGCGGGTGCTCACGGTGCTGCCTTGTTCGGAGCCGACATTGGGCTGGGCCGGGTGCGCCGCGTGATAGGCGTCCATGCGGTTTGTGCCGATGCGATAATTCCAGCCGCGGACCTCGATGATGGAGTTGATGCCTTCAAATTCATTGCCGACCGGTGAGGCGTAGGTCACCGGCCGCGTCGGGTCGAGCTGCCGGACCAGGTTCTGCATCGTTTGGGCGACGCGTTTGCCGGTGGGGGTGCCCTGCGTGCGGAATTCCTCGTTGGCAATGGACCAGATGGCGACGCTGGGATGGTTGCGGTCGCGCTGGATCTGGTCCTGCCAGCGACGCAGGTTTTCCTCGTCACTGCCAAGCAGGCGGTTTTCGTCCATGACCAGCAGGCCGAGGCGGTCGCAGGCCTCGAGCAACTCCGGCGTGGGCGGGTTGTGCGAAGTGCGATAGGCGTTGACGCCCATTTCCTTCAACCGGGCGATGCGGAAAGATTGCAGGGCATCCGGCAACGCCGCGCCGACGCCGGCATGGTCCTGGTGGTTGCACGTGCCCTTGAGTTCGTAAGGCTTGCCGTTGAGCAAAAACCCCCGGTCGGCATCGAACGCAACGGTACGGATGCCGAACGGCGTGGTCTGGCGATCCACCACCCTTCCGTTGCTTTCGACGGTGGTGACGAGCTGGTAAAGCAGGGGAGATTCGGGCGACCAGAGCACGGGGCCGGCCAGCTTGGTATCCAAGTTCACTTCCTCGCGGGCCGCACCGTTTACCGTTTCCAACTTCGTGAACTCCATCACGGGTCTTCCGTCGGGCGCGAGGATTTCGCATTTGACCGTGACCGGGACGGCGTTGGTCAGGGAATTGAGGAGCCGGACTTGCGCGTGAACTTCCGCCTTGCCTTCCGGCACGTTATTTTTGAACAGGCTGTAAACAAAGATGCCGTCCGGGGCGATGGCGAGCGGCCCGGTTTTGACCAGCCAGACGTGGCGATAAATGCCCGCGCCTTCATAGAACCAGCCCTCGAATTGCGACGCGTCCACCTTCACGGCGACAACATTTTTGCCGCCGGGAACGGCGAGGTCAGTGATGTCATAGCGGAAACTGCTGTAACCGCTTTCGTGATGGCCGACGTGCCAGCCATTGACGAACACCTCCGCGTCGCGGAACACGCCATCGAACTCCAGCCAAAGGCGCCGGTCGGCGTCGGCTTCCGGCAGATCAAACGTGCGACGGTACCAGGCGACGTTGTTGCGGGCGAAGCCGGGGCCGATGGGTTTGAAACCGTGTCCGCCGTCGGCGCTCTGGTCGAAGGGCAGTTCCACGGCCCAATCGTGGGGCAGGTTGACCGTGCGCCAGCTCGCGTCGCCGAACGACGTGCTGGCGGGGCCGCTGCCGGTGCCGGCCTTGGCGAGGCTCTGGGCGGACCCCCACTCGTTGCCGGGGTGAAATTTCCAGCCGAAATCCAGCCGCAACCGTTCGCGAGGCGCGGCATTGGTGTCGGCGGCGAACAGCGGGAAAGCCAGCACGGCAAGCAGCAGGGTGACCAGGCAACAGCGGAACCGGGCGGCGAATTTCATGATCCACGAAGTTAGAAACGAAATCCGCAAAGGCAATGCCAAAGTCGGTCGATAAAATTCATGGCGGCCCGAGCGCGCTTTTCGAGTGGGGGATCCAGACGGTCATTTCGCCGCGGCCGCGGTTGGCCCAGGCGAAATAGGGGATGGCCCGGAAGTCCTGCAGGTGGGTGAAGATCTTTCCGTTGTCGTCGGTGGAAGTTCCAAAGGCCCGGGCCTCGATGACTTGAACGCCGTTGAGCAGCGCCGGGTCGAACCGGGTGGTGACCGGCTGGTCGTCGGGCAACAGCAGGTGGCGCACCTGGCCCTTCGGATTGTCGGGCCACTCGGCGCAAAAAACAATCGGTCCGCGTTGCAGGGCAACCCGGCCGCGGTCGGCGGCGACATTTTCGGCCGCCACCACGCGTTGCACGGGCATCGGCAGGTCCAGTTCGATCACGTCGCCCGCGTTCCACGGGCGGTTGAGGCTGACGTAGCCCTTTTCAATTTTGACCGGCACTTCATGGCCGTTGATCCGGAGGACCACCGATTTCCGGACCAGGTCCAGAAACCGGTAGAGATCGCCCGGCACCACTTCATTGCGCGCCCAGCCGGGGATGCGGACGTTGATGGTGAAATCCTTGTTTTTCCGCCAGTCCGACTGGAGAGTCATTTTGACAGTGCCGTCCCACGGGTAACGGGTTTGCTGCGTGATATTGACCTTGCGCCCGTTCTCCAGTTTGAAGTCGGCGGTACCGCTGGCGTAGAGGTTGACGTAAATGGTGTCGCCCGATTGCGCGTAAACATATCCGGGCACGGAGGGCAGAAAGCGGGTGATGTTGCCGGGGCAACAGGCGCAGCCGAACCACGGGCTGCGCTGGTGCGAGCCGTCCGATTCGAGCGGGTTGGGGTAAAAGAATTTCGTGCCGTCGAGCGACACGCCGGAGAGCAGCCCGTTGTACAGCGTGCGTTCCAGCACATCCACATACTTGCCGTCGCCGTGCAACAAAAACAGGCGCTCGTTCCAGTAAACGTTGGCCACCGCCGCGCAGGTTTCGTTGTAGGCGGTGAGATTTGGCAACTCGTAATTGTCGCCAAAAGCTTCACCTTTGGCCCGGGAACCGATGCCCCCGGTCAGGTATAGTTTTTTGCCTACTGCGTTTTCCCAGATGGCGTCGATCGCATGAACGTACTGCGGGTCGCCGGTGAGGGCCGCGACGTCAGCCATGCCGCTGTAAAGATAGCCCGCGCGCACCGCGTGGCCGATGGCCTCGGTCTGGTCCACCGGCGGGATGCGGGATTGATGGTAGTCGTCGCCGCCCGGGTGGCTGCCGCGCACGTCGATGAAATATTTCGCGAGGTTGAGATAGCGTCGGTCGCCGGTGACGCGGTAAAGCCGGACGAGGCCCATTTCGACGATTTCGTGTCCGGGCCAGAGATGCA
>CAYPSF010000175.1:0-9254 GCA_964413165.1 uncultured Bifidobacteriaceae bacterium | reverse complement strand
TGATTTTCCCGTCTGCCGTCATCACCATGTTCACAAAAACAAACGGCAATCGCGGGTTTCGGCCTCGAACTTTGGATTTGGGACTCATAACAAAAGCATTGCGTCGCCGTAGCTGAAGAAGCGGTAACGTTTGCGGATCGCCTCGGCATAGGCGGACAAAATCATTTCGCGTCCGCGGATTTCACCCGGGGCGGCGAACGCGCTCACGAGCATTAACAGCGTGGAAGAAGGCAGGTGAAAGTTCGTCAACAACGCGTCCACCACTTGAAATGAAAAGGGCGGATGGATGAAAATGCCCGTCTTTCCAGCGTTTTTTGCCAGTTTTCCGTGGTGGCTCGCCGCCACACTTTCGAGCACTCGCGTCACTGTTGTGCCCACGGCGATGACCCGGCGGCCGCCGGATTTGGCTTCGTTTACGATGCGGGCGGTGTCCGCGTCCAGTTCGAAGCGCTCCTCGTGCATCCGGTGGGCGGCCAGCGTTTCGGTTTTCACCGGCATGAACGTGCCGGGCCCGACGTGCAGCGTGACGAAGCATACAGTCACACCGCCGGCCTGGATTTGTGCCAGCAATTCCGGCGTAAAATGCAAGCCGGCCGTCGGCGCGGCCACGGAACCTGCATCCTGCGCATACACGGTCTGGTAACGTTCCCGGTCCTCCCGGGAACAGCCTTTTCGCTGGATGTAGGGCGGCAGCGGGATTTCTCCCAGGCGCTCCAGCTCGTTCCGGATGTCCAGTGTTCCGTGAAAGTTCAGCCGCCGGTGGCCTTCGGCATTGGTTTCCACGACCGTGGCCTGGACCGGGGTGGGGGATCCGTCGGGGGCCTGACAGATGATTTGGGTGCCCGGACGCGCGCGTTTGCCCGGCCGCAGCATCACCCACCAGTCGTTGCGCGCGTTTTCCTCGAGCAACAATATTTCAAATTGGCCGCCGGTGCGCGCATTGGCCCCGCGCAACCGGGCCGGGATTACGCGGGAATTGTTGAGCACGAGCACGTCACCCGCGCGAAGCAAAGCCGGCAAATCCCGGAATTGGCGGTCTTCCACGATTCCCTTCGCCCGGTGCAGGATCAGCAGCCGCGATCCGTCGCGCTGCGCCGCGGGCTGCTGCGCAATCAACTCCGGCGGCAAATCAAAATGAAAATCAGCGGTCCGCACCCGCTGAGTTTCCGGGTTCGGATTTCAAGTTTCAAGCCGTCGCATGATAAGTTTTTATTCCGACATTTTAAGCCCGACTTTTGGTTGTGAATAAGTCCGGAATAAATCACGAAAATTACGACAATTTTTTATTGACACGGAGTGGGGCAAGGTGGATATAAGTGGGGCGTCGTGGGGAATGATGCGGTTCAGGGTCCCTGTAGTGGATAACCGGTTGTCGCCGTGAATAAAGAGCCGACTTATTACAATTCACTCTATCGTCATGGAGTGGACGAGAAACGGCGCGTCCAGATCCCGGCCAAGTGGCGGCCGGCAAAGCCGGGGACGGAGCTGACCTTGATGCTCTGGCCGAAGGCGAAAGAGGGCCCGTGCCTGCGGGTGTTGCCGCCCGACGAAATGGCGAAACTGGTGAGCGCCATCGATGCGATGTCCAACGGCGACCCGAACAAGGTGGTTTTGAAACGTTTCATCGGGAGCGAATCGGTGCAGGTGAGCGTGGACAAAGCAGGACGAATTTGTTTGCCGGAAGAAATGGCCCGGACTGCGGGCATCAAAGGCGAAGCGGTGCTGGTCGGATTGCTGGACCGGTTTGAAGTCTGGAATCCGCAGAGTTACGAAAAAGTCAAGGCCTCCGACGCCGTGCTGGCGCACGAAGCCTTCAAACTGATGGAATAATTATGAACTTAGGAAAATTACTGGTGGCCGGAAAAAGCATCATCAATGGACGCGTGGAAGTCCTGTACCGCGCCAACAAACGCGTTTACCTGCCCAAATTCGGTTTGCAGCAGAATCCCTTCCTGCCCCCGGCCGGGCCCGGAGCGGCGGAAGCCGCCATCGCACCGGTCAGAAAAATCACGGCGCCCGCCCCGGCCAAAACGCAAAAGATACCGCCCTGGCCGTCCGGCCCCGCCCGCACCACCTCCTGGGCCAGCAAATTGAACCCGATGTCCCTCTGGCGCGAGTCGTCCGTCACGGCGGAACAGACGCGGCCGCCGGTGCAATCCGAGCTTTCGCTGGACAGTGTGAAGGTTATGCACAACGACCTCAGCGATGCGGACGTGGAAGTGGTGCCGATGAAATCGCGCCCGGCGGACAAGTTGAACGTGCCGGACCTGCCGCCGCCGGAAAAGGCCTGGGAATACCTGGCCGAACGGATGTTTCACTCAACCGCGGATTAACCAACCATCAACCCATGCGCAGTGCCGGATTTCGTTCACAAAACGGTGATGATGGCGGAGGTGCTGAACGCGCTAAAGCCGAAATCGGGCGGCCGTTACGTCGACGGGACGCTCGGTGGAGCTGGACACGCAGCGAGCATTCTGAGCGCGAGTTCTCCGACTGGATGGTTGTATGGGTGCGATCGCGATGGCGCCGCAGTTGAAGCGGCCCGGAAACGGCTGGCGGAACAATTTGCCGGGCGGTTTGAAGTCCGGCGCGGAAATTTTGCGGACCTGGCCGGCTGGGTCCCGGCGGCGGACTGTGACGGGGTGCTGCTGGACCTGGGCGTGAGCTCGCCGCAGCTGGATTCGCCCGAACGCGGGTTCAGCTTTCAGCACGACGGCCCGCTGGACATGCGAATGGACCCGCGGCAGACGCTCACGGCAGCGGAACTGGTCCATGGCGCCGGGGCGGAAGAGCTGGCCCGGATTTTTTGGGAATTCGGCGGCGAACGCGAATCGCGGCGGTTCGCCCGGGCCATAGTGCAGGACCGCGAGGGGCAAAAATTTGAAACGACGCGGCAACTGGCGGAGCTGATCGAACGGCTCAGTCCGCGTCGCGGCAAAAAGGCGCATCCGGCGACCCGGGTGTTTCAGGCGTTGCGGATCGCAGTAAATGACGAAATCGGTTCTTTGCAACGCGGGCTGGCGGCGGCGGTGGCCCTTTTGAAGCCCGACGGACGGCTGGCGGTGATCACGTTTCATTCGCTGGAAGACCGGGTGGTGAAGGATTTCGGGCGCGCGCGGGCGCGGGACTATACGTTTGCCGGGGAGATGGACGTTCCGGAGTTGCGCGAGCCGCGCATTCCCGAGCTGAAATGGGTGACCCGGAAGGCCGTCAAGCCGGGCGCAGACGAGTTGAACGAAAATCCGCGCAGCCGCAGCGCGCAATTGCGGGTGCTGGAGAAAATTTAATAATGGCAAAAAATCGAAAAAACCAGTCGGCGGCCATCCGGTTCGGACCGGCCCTGAAGGCGTTGTGCCTCTGTTTGTTGTTCGCCGGCTCCGCGGTCGGCTATGTCTGGCAAAAGAGCCAGATTTACCAGCTCGGCCAGCAGATCAAGCAGCGGGAAGTCCGCCTGACGCGGATGCAAAATGACGACCAGAAACTCAGCGACCAGCTCTCGATTTTGCGGTCGCCGGCGATGCTGGATCGCCGGGCCCGCGAGTTGAATCTCGGCCTGGTGCCCGCGCAACCGGCGCAGGTGATGCGGCTGGCGGAACCGGTGTCCGCGCGGCCGGAAAATAAGAATTTGACGCGCCAGCTGGCCGAACGATCCGCCGGCGCGCAGACCCAATAACATGAAATTTTGGCCGCCGCTCGTGACGCCGTCGGGTGAGGAACCGATCGCCACGGGCGGCTGGCCGTTTTTACGATGACCAAACGGCTGCAATTCAAGCGGGTGCTGTCGCTGCTGGGGCTGCTCGGCCTGGCCTTCGCCGGCCTGGGGTACCGGCTCGTGGATTTGCAGGTGCTGCGCCACGATGAGCTGGCCGCCAAGGCGCAGCAAAATACCCAACGCGAATTCTGGCAGGCGCCCCGCCGCGGCAACATCCTCGACGCCCATGGCAACCTCCTCGCCACCAGCATTTTTGTGAAAACCGTCTGTACCGACCCGGTGTTGATTGGCCGCCGCCAGGCGGTCGTCGCCCGGGCACTCGCCCCGCTGTTGCAGATGAGTGAAGCCGATCTGTACCAGCGCCTCCTGCCGCACCTGGCAAAAAACCAGAAGGGGGAAACCGTCACCAACCGCTATGTCGTCCTCCAACACAAGGTGACCGAGGAAACCTGGCAGAAAATCCAGAACACCATGACCAACCTGTCGTTCGGCGTGGACGAGAAGAAATTATCCCGGGCCGACCGCGCCTTTTTCCGGGATTTGCGCTCGAGCGCGATCTTTACCGACCCGGTGGATGATCAACTGCGCGTGTATCCGGGCGGTTCGCTGGCGGCGCACGTGCTGGGGTTTACGGGAACGGAAAATGGCAGCAACCACGTGGCGCAAACGGTCGGGCACGACGGCGTGGAACTGATTTTGAACCCGGCGCTGAGCGGCGCGGCGGGCTGGCGCGTGACGCAAACCGACCGCCAGAAGCGCGAGCTGGTCTCGTTACGGGACGAGGATGTGCAGGCCCGCGACGGCTTGAATGTGGTCCTCACCCTGGACGCGGCGATCCAGCACATCGTGGAGACCGCTTTGGCTGACGCGCTGCAAAAGCATACGCCGGCCAGCATCACCGCCGTGGTCCTGCGCCCGCGCACAGGCGAAGTCCTGGCCATGGCGACGTTGCCCAACTACGATCCCAACAACCCCGGCGCTTCTTCCACCGACGCGCGCCGCGATCGCGTGGTCACCGACGTGATGGAACCCGGCTCCACGTTCAAAATCGTCGTTGTTTCGGGCGCGTTGAACGAGGGCGCCGTGCGCCTGAGCGACGCCTTCGATTGTGAGCAGGGGCACTTCGCCTTTGCCGGCCGCGTTTTGCACGACCACGAACCCTATGGCGTGTTGACCGCCGAAAACATCATCACCAAATCATCCAACATCGGCGCCGCCAAGATCGGTATCCGCCTCGGCGAAGACCGGCTGTATGACTACGCCCGGGATTTCGGTTTCGGCCAGCGCACGGGCATTCCGCTGCCGGGCGAGGCCCGTGGTATTTTGTACCCGGTCAAAAAATGGAGCAAGGTGTCCATCGCGCAGATTCCGATGGGCCAGGGCATCGCCGTGACGCGGCTGCAGATGATCATGGCCATGAGCGCGATCGCCAATGATGGCTGGCTGATGCGGCCGATGCTGGTGAGCCGCCTCGAAGACCGCAATGGCAATGTGGTGCAACAATACGAGCCGCAGCGGGTGCGGCAGATCATCGGCGAACCTGCCGATAAATCGATGGTGGAGGCGCTCAAAACCGTCGTGACTCCGGACGGAACCGCCCCGGGCGCGGCGCTAAAGGACTACACCGTTGCAGGCAAGACCGGCACGGCGCAAAAAGTCGAGAATGGCGCCTATGCCGAACATAAGTACATCGCGTCGTTCATCGGGTTCTTCCCGGCGGACGATCCCCAGCTTTGCATCTCGGTGGTGATGGATGAGCCGAAGGAGGGATACTACGGCGGCCAGGTTTGCGGGCCGGTCTTCAAGGACATTGCCGAACGATGCGCGAGCTACCTGAATATCCCGCCGGATAAAAATCCGGAATCGCCGGGGTCGCCGCCGCCGCTCGTGGCCACCGGGAGCGCCCATCCGGAACCAACCCCATGAACAACGCGCGACCCCAACTTTTCGGCTTGCTCGCCGGCCTCTTTCTGGCTGCCGGCCTGGTGTGCTCGGCTATGCTCGGCACCAGCGCGTGGGTCAAAATCAAAAATTCACAGTTCATCACCGTCAAAGGCTCGGTGCAAAAAAACATCGGAGCCGACCTGGCCATCTGGTCCGGCAACTTTCTGGCCGAGGCGGAAACGCTGCTCGAGGCGCAACACAAAATACAGGCGAACCACCTGCTCGTGGAAAAATTCCTGCGCGACGCGGGGGTGACCAATTGCACCTTTGCGCCCATCGGCATCGAGGAGTTGAAGGCGACGCAAAAATCTGCCGACGGTTGGACGCAACAACGGACGACCGGGTACCGTTTGAGCCAGGGTGTGTCGGTGGAATCTGCCGACGTGGACCGGCTTGACAAGCTCGACGCCACGCCGCTCGTGGAGCAGGGCGTGATCTTCACGGTCGCGACCCCGCAGTTTATTTATACCCGGGGCGGCGAGACAAAAATCGAGATGCTGGCCGAGGCGACGAAGGACGCCCGGGCGCGCGCCGAGCAGATCGCCACGCAAGGCGGCCGCGCCATCGCCCGGTTGCACGACGCCGACCAGGGCATTTTTCAAATTACGCCGCAACACGGAACGCGGACGAGCTGGGAGGGCGAAAATGACACGACCGCCCGCCAGAAAACCATCACCGCCGTGGTCACCGCAACTTTTTTACTGAAGTGAATTTACAGTGGAATCACGTTCCTTGAAATTTGTCGCTGAAGCCGCCGGGGCGGAAATCCGGCGCGGGGCGGGGGAAACCCCGGTCAAAAATGCCTGCACCGATTCACGCATGGCGCAGGCGGGCGACCTGTTTTTTGCCCTGAAGGGCGAACGCTTCGACGGCCACAACTATTTGAACGAGGTCGCGGCCAAAGGCGTGGCCGCCGTGGTCGTGGAGCAAAAAAAAGCTCCCGCGCAGTTGCCGGCCTGCGCGGTGCTCGTCGTGGATGACGCGCGGGCCGCCCTCGGCCGGGTGGCGGCGGCGTACCGGCGGGAATTTGATTTGCCGGTGGTTGCCGTCGGCGGTTCGAATGGCAAGACGACGACGAAGGAATTGATCGCGTCGGCGCTGCGCCGGAAACTGGCCGCGCTCTGGAGCGAGGCGAGTTTCAACAACGATATCGGCGTGCCCCTGACGCTGTTGCGCCTGGAAAAATCGCACCGGGCCGCCGTATTGGAAGCGGGCACGAACCATCCGGGCGAGCTCGCGCCGCTCGTGAAAATGATCCGGCCCCGGTACGGCGTCCTGACGAACATCGGCCGCGAACATTTGGAATTTTTTGGCGATCTCGCGGGAGTCGCGCAGGAGGAAGGCTGGCTCGCGGAATTGCTGCCGGCGGACGGCAAGCTCTTCGTCAACGGTGACGACGCCGGAATGGAGCCCGTCCTCCGGCGGACCCGCGCCACGATCGTGCGCGTCGGTTTGAACGACGGCAACGACTGGCGGGCGAAAGGCATCCGCCTGGACAAAAATGGGGTGACCTTCCGGGTGGAGGCGCCCAAAGCGGAATTTAACGGCGAGTACCGGATCAATTTGTTGGGCCGCCACCAGGTGACCAACGCCCTGTTAGCGGTTGCGGTCAGTGAGGAACTGGGCCTGGGCCGTCCCGCGGTGCGGGACGGCCTGGCCGAGTGCCAGGCGCCGAAAATGCGGTTACAATTTTGGGAAGCGGGCGGGGTACGCGTGCTCGATGACGCCTACAATGCGAATGCGGACTCGACGCTCGCGGCGCTGGAAACACTTTGCGGCCTGCCGCTGCAGGGCCGGCGCGTGGCGGTGCTCGGTGACATGAACGAACTGGGGACGCACAGCGAGGCGGCCCACGCGGAGGTCGGCCGCCGCGCGGCGGAACTCGGCATCGGCCAGTTGTTTGCCGTGGGCAAGATGGCGCCGGTCATGGCGCGCGCGGCGCGCGCCGCGGGCCTGGCCCGGGTGATGGAATTTGCGGACGTGGATGCGGCGGTGAAAGCGGTGAAGGATTTTTTAAAGGCCGGTGACGTGGTGTTATTGAAGGCGTCGCGCGCCTCGCGCCTGGAGCGCATCGCCGCGTCGTTAAAGTCGTTAAAGTCGTGAACCAGAACCATGCTTTATTATTTGAGCCAGCAGTTGCTCGAGTGGACGAAGGGGACGCCCTGGGCGGACCACCTTTCGGCCTTGCGCCTGTTCCATTACATCACGGTGCGGAGCGCGGGCGCGGCGGTCACCGCGTTGATGTTGAGCTGGTGGCTCGGGCCGAAAATCATCCACTGGCTGAAGCAGTTGAAATTCGGCCAGGACTACGCGGACAAGGCCGAGGAAGCCGGCGGCCTGGCGGCGCGGGTCCTGAGCAAGAAAGGCACGCCGACGATGGGTGGCATCCTGATCGTGTCGGTGCTCTTCTTTTCCACTGTGCTGTGGACGCAATTGGACAGCAAACTGGTGCTGCTGACGCTGCTCTCCGTTCTCGTCCTGTCGGGGCTGGGATTTTACGACGATTACGCGAAAATCATCCAGCAGGCCGGCGGCGGCACCCCGCCGCGCGTCAAGCTGGTGGCGCAATTCGCGCTGGCCACCTTCATCGGCTTTTATCTCCTGCTGACGCCTTCGACGGGCAAACTCGTCTCGGAAATCATGGTCCCGTTCTGCAAATATCCGGTGGCGGTGAGCGCCGGCGGGATCGGCCTGCTGATTGTGGTCCTCGCGATTGTCGGCAGCTCAAATGCGGTGAACCTGACGGATGGCCTCGACGGGCTGGCGATCGGTTGCACGCTGATTGTCGGCTTCGTCTTCCTGGTGTTTACCTACGTGGCGGGCAACATCAAGGCGGCGGCCTATCTGCAGGTCCCTTACGTGCCCGGCGCAGGCGAATTGACGGTGTTCTGCGCGGCGATGATCGGCGCCGGCCTGGGCTTTTTGTGGTTCAACTGCCATCCGGCGCAGGTGTTCATGGGCGATACCGGGTCGCTCGCGCTCGGCGGCGCCTTCGGCATCATTGCGGTCCTGATTCACCAGCCGTTTGTGCTGGTGATTGCCGGGGGCGTGTTCGTGCTGGAGGCCGCCTCGGTGATCCTGCAGACCGGCTGGTTTCGCGTCACCCGGAAGTTTTCCGGCACCGGCCGGCGGATTTTTTTGATGGCGCCACTGCACCATCATTTCGAAAAGAAAGGCTGGTACGAGTCCCAGGTGGTGATGCGGTTTTACATCCTGTGCGTCCTGTTCGCCGTCGTCGCCCTGGCCACTTTGAAACTCAGATGAAAGCGGCACCGCCATTGAATAATTTACGCTTTGCCCCTTGCACAACAGGCCGCCGGCTGTTAATAACTTTGTCGCAAGCGACCGAACGCACCCGGGCCGGCGGAGTGTTGGTTTTACCCGTGGATTTGGAATTTTGCCGTGACCTCAGCCCGATGCCGATGAACAAGTTAAATTTAACACGCCGTGGAATTTGCCGAGGGAAAATTCCACTGCCAAAAAAATCAAACCTCCTCGAAGAAAGGACGCATCAGCGCCATACTCAATGAATAATCCGAACCCGTTCGTACCTCAGGGCTCCCTGTTGGAGCAGCAAAGCAAACGCCGTTCACGCATG
>CAYPSF010000174.1:0-9303 GCA_964413165.1 uncultured Bifidobacteriaceae bacterium | reverse complement strand
CGCCGTTCCAGTTTTCCAG
Source organism: uncultured Bifidobacteriaceae bacterium (assembly GCA_964413165.1). GTDB lineage: Bacteria > Verrucomicrobiota > Verrucomicrobiia > Limisphaerales > UBA11358 > UBA11358. The sequence continues at coordinate 9,284 of CAYPSF010000174.1, read as the reverse complement.
CAAACGCAGGAAATTTTCCAAACCACCGCTGTAATGCTTGGTGCCACTGACCGAGGTAGACACAACAATGCCTTCGAGACATGCGGCATTGATAGTGGTGTTACAGGCATTTCGCCCGCTATAAGTTTGGCCAGCCTGGTACGCAGGGTCGGTGTCATTCCAGTTGGCGGAAAGAATGGTGATGGCGTCGCCCATGAGCGCCGCTGGCCAGGTCCAGGCGGTGTTGGTCGTGAGTTGAGATGTGCTGCCGCCGACGTTGGTCCTGATGTTGTAGTCGCCGTACACATACAGCGGCATGGGTGTGGCGATGGTGAGGCCCTTGGGTGATGGCAGTCTATATCCATTGACCACCCGCACGGCCGGGAGTTGGGTACTGTTCTGAGGCACGCTGTTATAAACGTAAATGGAATCAATCGGATGGGCTTTGTCGCCGGTTTGTCCGTTGGCGCCGCCCAATTGAAAGTTCCATGGATAGCCGGCGACCTGGTTGCTGCCGCGGGTAACGGTATTGGTAACCCACTTATTGAATAGATTAACGTCAATCTGAATGGCCTGCACGGTATCCGATTCGCGGTGATCGTAGAAAGTGACGTTGGTTATAAAAGAGTAAAAGCAATTCGTGACTCGATTGGTGACACCCGCGGCGATGTTTGTAGTGATCCACTGCAGATCGTTCGTAACCAAAATCAATCTACCCGAGGGATTAGCCTGATCGCTGAAAAAGACGCTGAGGTTGGTACGATACACACTCTTGCCGTTGATTCCGGTGGCGGAGTTGGAAATGATGAGATCGCATTCATTGTAAAGATAGATTTGATTGGTCTGCAGATACCCATCGTCGTTCGGTATCGCGATGGCGGTTGGCGGCAGGTCGATAATGGCGTGAACATTGGTGGCGCTGGTATTCTGGCCGTTGATCGGCACGGCCACGCTGTCGGCGTGTGAAACCGGCGGAAGAGACGCCTTGTAATGAAGCTTGCTGGAGTTGAAAGTCAGGTTCTGCTGATCGTTCGGATTGTCCTTGTTGGTTACGACAATGGAGGCTTCAACGAGGTCATTGAAATAGGCATCGGCCTGCGGACACATCCAGATGGTGCCGTTACAATGAACTTTACCGTTCATGGTCAGGGACTGGCCGGGGCTGAAGTCCAGGTCCAAGTTGTAAAAAACACCGAATTGGAAAACCGGGATCTTCGACAGACGAAGCGTCTCGATCACAGTGGAGCTCAAGTTATAACCCTGGTTTAAGGGCGTTGCCACGGCTGTCAGGGTCCAATGCTGAACGGCACCGTACAGGCCGGGAAACTGAGAGCCCAAATTATACTCGTAGTTGGTGCTCCAATCCACTGGAAACATGTTCACGGAGATATGCCCCGTGGACCCATTGGTATCGCTGAACGAATATTGGACGGGCCAGCCGGTCTGGCTAATGTCGCCCACCAATGTGGTATAGAAACTGGCATCGTTGACGTTTCCATAAATGAAATCGCGATCCATTTGGGCGACGACCCGCTCGACGCCGGCCTGGGCGGCGGCCTGGCTGGTGTTGAAGAGGTTATTTCGCTTCGACACCGAGGCGCTGCTGCTGATCCAATACATGATGCTGGCAAAGACGATCAGGGTGACCATCAGGAATGTCAGCGTGATGGTCAGGGCATAACCGGATTGCTGCCGCTGGGAGGATTTGAATGAGGTTTGCATAAGGCTCCTTGATATTTTCAATTCCACGCTCGCCGGGTAATCTTGGTCCGCAACTGGTAAAAGTCATACATGTTGCCGAAGCCGGTCACACCGTTGGTCGTCACATAAGCGATCGGATATTCCCATTGGTTAAATTGCAGCTTCATATAGACGACCAGCCGGTTATCAATGGCGTCCAACTGCTCTTCGTTGGTCAGGACGGTGCCATTATAATCCTGCGCCGCAAAAATATCCAGGTTGGTGATGTAGCCCGCCAACGAGACGAGGGAGATGTTGGTGGTGTAATTGGTGGTGGCGCCGGCAATGGTGGCTTTGATGGTATGGGTGTACTGTTTCAGGAAATTGGTGCCCCCGGTATAGTCCAGGTAGAAAAGGATAAAATTGTTGGTATCCCAACTGTTGGGGTTATAGCTTGCAAAAGGGAAAACTTTGACCGCGTTGCCCACCTGATTGTTGGATATCCCAAGCCAATTGAACGTGGTGTAATCGCCGGGACAATTCCCGATGTTCACCTGGTTGGCCTGCCGGATTTGGTCCCGGACGGCGTTCAATGCTTTGCGGCAGCCCGCCGTGGCGGACAGTTTGGTTGCGGCGAGGGTGTAAACGCGCAATCCGAAAAGCTGGGTGGCGCACATGGCGGCAATCACCGCCGAAAAAATCCCCATCGCCAACAACATTTCAACGAGGGTGAAAGCGCTTGCGCCGGTCCGGCGCGAACCGGTCTGGTGGGACGATGAAAATTTCATTGGTCAGGGGCTCGCATCGTAATCACGGTGTTGGTGTAGAGCATTCCGGTCAGCGGGAACCTCCACGTGGCATCCGACCGGATTTGCCTGTAGTGTACCGTTGGATTGGCGGCGTTGGTGAGCTCGGTGATGGAGATGATATTCGTGACCCCAATTGCTGCGCCGGAGACAGGAACATCCAGAATGTAATTTGATCCAGAATTGGTGAAGACTCCCGGCGGCATTACATCGCCCGTTCCCGGTCCCGTGTTGGTCATAACGATCAAGGGATCCCACTTTGCCGCAATCGCCTGTTCGGCGCCCTGGGAGGCACAGGACTGGGCGGCCAGTGACATGGAGCTGTACTCCGCCATTCGATTGGCCTGGCAGTATCCCATCATTATCCCTCCCATGATCGTTGCCAGAATGACGATGGAAATCAGGACTTCCACCAACGTCATTGCGGTACACGCGATACGGGATTTGTTTTTCCCAACTTTGCGAAAGCGAACCAGCATATTAAAAATTTGAGTTTGCGCTAACCGGCTTTACTGCCTGCTTAGTGGTCATTTTGAGCACAGCACGTGCCATCGTGGCGGGCCTCGATGGGAAAGGTGCTAATTAGCGGTTTTTAACTGTGGTCTCACAAATCCTTGTTTTGAAATGGGTTAAGAAAATGAAATTCCGATGAATCAACCCGGCGTACCAGTATTTTGAAAGCCTGTTCTATGCCTTGCCAAATTACGTGTCCAGAAATTTGACAATCTGGCGGCGTAACAAGGCTCCGAGCAGGACCCAAATCTTCCGGTCAAGGCACAATGGGCCGGCTCGGCGGTGCTTTTACAAAATTCGTTTCCCGCAAATAAATCGGTTCGAGCCGGTCACCCGCCGACCAATCGTTCCGGCCCGAGGCCAGCTGTCCCAACATGGCCGCCCGGGGGAAAACCACCCGGCCTTGGGGAAACCATCGCGTTACTTCCGGCCCGATCGAAATTGTTTTTGCGTCGGCCCGGGCCGCCGCATCCCCCGGTGTCAAAATCCGCAGCGGCTCGATTTCCCGCCTGCCAGTCGCAGAAATTTCGTACGCGGCCAGATAAAATTCATTCCGTTGCGCGTCGATTACCACATTCACACGGCCAGGTATTTTTTCCGCCTGTGCCTGCGCCGCCAGGCATTCCGCGCTGCTGATGCCCAGCAATTTAACCCCGCCCGGACGGGATGCCAATTGCCAGCCTTGTGCAACCGAGAGGGCAACCCGGATGCCGGTGTAGGAGCCGGGGCCCAGGCCGACAGCAATCACCTCAATTTGTTCGCGCTCGATTTTGGCTTCGCGCAACGCCGCGTGAATCATTTCAAATGCCCTCGTTCCGCCGATGCCGGTTTCGACCACTTCGCTGACCGTGGATACGGCATTGCCGGTGCCGCCGCGCAGGACCGCAACGCTTCTTTGCGCGGATGAAAATTCAAGCGCCAAAATCGTCATAAACAATCCGTCGTTCCGTTTCGCCGGTAATTTCAATTTTCGCCGAAAACCAATTTTCCTGCCCCCCGGGTGCGCGCTCCGCCACGTCCAACATTCTCCCGGCCCATTCAATCACGGTCACGCCATCCGGTTGCAGAAATTCCTCCAGTCCGGCCGACATGATTTGCGCTTTCGTTTCGAGCCGGTATAAATCCAGATGAAACAGCCGCAGCCGCCCGCCGCCATACTCGTTGACCAGGGTGAACGTTGGCGAATGTACCCGCGTCGTCACCCCCAGCCCGTTCGCAATGCCTTTCACCAGTTCCGTTTTGCCGGCACCCAGGTCACCGTTCAGACCGAGAACCAGCCCATGCCGGGCCGCTCGTCCCCAGCGTTCACCGAGTGCCTTGGTCTCCGCCGGATTATGCGAAATGAACGTAGCCATCGGAGGTGAGTCTTTGGACGCGGGTTTTATCCCGAATCGTGATGCCTTCATCCGCCGTGATTTTGCCGATGCAACTCAGGCGCAGTCCGGGGAATTGCCTTTTCCAGGCGTCGAGCAGTTTCACCGCGTGACGGCCCGGCACCGCGAACAGCAGTTCAAAATCTTCGCCGTCGGTGAGCGCCGCTACAAACGGCGGTCTGGTCGGGGTATTCCCTTTGGCCAGCGATTTAGCCGCCCGGCTGATCGGAATGGCCGATTTGAGCAATTCCGCACCGACGCGGCTTGCTTTCAAAATGTGCCGCAAGTCGCCCGCCAGCCCATCGCTCAAGTCGATCATGGCGTGAACGGGAAAATTCTCCGCCAGCCAGCGCGCCTCGGCCAGGCGCGGCTCAAATTCCAGGTGTTTGCCCGCCAGCGATCCCCCGAGTTCGCCGGTCACGAAAATCGCGTCGCCCGCTTTCGCCCCGGAACGCAACACCGCCTTCCCGCGCGGGACGATGCCGAGCAGGGCAATGGAAATCAGGATACGGTCCGGATTGGTCGTCGTCTCGCCACCGGCAATGGCCACACCGTGCTTTTGGGCCAGCGCGGTCAGGCCGGCGTAAATCGTTTCAATGAATTTTACGTCAAATTTTTGCGGGAGGGCGATGGTGACGAGCGCGACAGTGGGTGTGCCGGCCATGGCGGCAATGTCGCTCAGGCAACGCGCCAGCGCCTTGTGCCCGATTTTTTCCGGCGGCGTATCCCGGGTGAAATGCACGCCTTCGACGGCCGCGTCGGTTTTAAACAACAGCCATTGGTCCGGCGCCCCCAAAGCGAGCACGGCGCAATCATCGCCCGGGCCGACAACGACCGATGGGTTCGTCGGCAGCGATTGGGTCAGACGCGCAATCAGTTCAAATTCGTTCATGCGTGAGGCAGGGTGTGGGAAAGCCTTTCCAGGAATTGATTCAACGGGTCTTGAAAAGAGAGCAGCACGAGATTGACTGCGTTGAACAAGGCGTGCGCGGCGATGGGCGCAAGCAGGTCGCCCGTTTTTTCGTATAGCCACGTCAGTGCGAGTGCCAGCACGAACAAGGACACAAACCCTGCGGCATCAACATGAATCAACGCAAAGGCGAGGCTGACGCCGACCCACGCCAGTCGCGGGTAACCGAGTTGCTTGACGAACGGATACAGCAGTCCGCGAAAAGTAAATTCCTCGGCCACCGGCGCCAACACGACTGCAAATATACCCAGATAAACCCGCATCCACCAAAATTTCGCGTTAGCCAGCAGGGCGACCGCCTGCTCTTCTTCCGGCGGCCAGCCGATGCGTGTCAACACGCCCGCTGAAATGAATTGCAGACCCCACACCACCGGCAAAATGGCGAGGGTGATCCCGCCGACCATGAACAATGTCCGTTGCCATTGCCCTCGGTGAAAACCAAAGGTCTCCCTGCAGCTGACCTGATGGTGCCGTAAAAAAATGGGGATCAAAACCCAGGTCACGCCTTGGAATCCGAGCGTGCTCAGCAGCACCGCGCCAAAGCCGTCCGGCGCCTGAAAGGCGATGAACCCGGCCTTGTGCAACAGGCCGGCAAGGATCAGGCTGAAGAAAAGGCAAAAGACCTGCGCCCCGCAAAACAGCAGCACCGTTTCGCCGCGCCATGGTTTGGCCGATAACATGGTCTCAGGCTATCGCAACCGCGTGCCGGTGACGACGCAAAATTGGCCGCCATGCATTTGGTTTTGCGCTGATGGAATCCGCGGAATATGCTCTCGCCGTGGCCGGCACTCACACCAATCGTCTCGCACGCGAAAAATCGCCCTACCTGCTCCAGCACGCGCACAATCCCGTAGATTGGTTTGCGTGGAACGACGAGGCGTTCGCCCGCGCGCGCGTGGAAAACAAACCGATTTTCCTCAGCATCGGCTATTCCACCTGCCATTGGTGTCATGTCATGGAACGCGAATCGTTCGAGGACGAAAAGGCCGCCCAGTTCCTCAATGAACATTTCGTCAGCATCAAGGTGGACCGTGAAGAGCGGCCCGATGTGGATAAGATTTACATGACCTTCGTCCAGGCCACGACCGGTTCCGGCGGCTGGCCGTTGAACCTCTTTCTCACGCCGGAACTCAAACCATTTTTTGGCGGCACCTATTTCCCGCCGGACAACCGCCACGGCCGCCCGGGCTTTCGGCAATTGCTGCAACAAATCGCCGCCCTGTGGCACGAACGAAAAGGTGAAATCGCCGGTTCAGCCGCCGACATTCACGCCCGGCTTGAAGCCGCGGCGGCGGGCGGCGAGGCGGACGATGCGGTCCTGACCGTTGATGCGCTCAAAACCGCCGGGGAATTTTTCAAGCGGACATATGATCCGCGGCACGGCGGCTTCGGCGGCGCACCCAAATTCCCCCAGCCGAGCATGCCGTCGCTGCTGCTGCGTTGTGCAAAACGTTTTCACGACGCGGAAGCTGTGCGCATGGTGCTGCACACCTGCGACCGGATGGCTGCCGGCGGCATACATGACCAGCTGGGGGGCGGATTCGCCCGTTACTCGGTGGATGCCGAATGGCTCGTCCCCCATTTCGAGAAGATGCTTTATGACAACGCGCAACTCGCGCAACTGTACCTTGACGCCCACCTCGTCAGCGGCGAAGCCCGTTACGCTGATATCGCCCGGGACATTCTGGATTACGTCCGGCGCGACATGACCCATCCCGACGGCGGTTTTTATTCTGCGGAAGACGCCGACAGCGAAGGCCACGAAGGGAAATTCTACTGCTGGACCCGGCGGGAACTGGAAGCATTGCTCACCTCGGATGAGTTCAAAGTGGTCGTCCGCCATTTTGGCATTACCGAACCGGGCAATTTTACTGATCACAGTCACCCGACGCCCCTGTCGAATCAAAACGTGTTGAGTGTCGTTGACCCCCATCTGTCCGCCAGCGAACAATCACTGCTCGCCTCCGCCAGAAGAAAAATGTTTGAGACGAGGAGCCGGCGGGTGCGGCCGCATCTCGACGACAAAATCCTCGCGTCATGGAATGGCCTGATGCTGGGGGCGATGGTGCGGGCTTACGCCGTGCTCGGCGATGAAATCTACCGCGCGGCGGCGGAAAAAAACGTTGCTTTCATTCGTTCGAAACTCTGGGACGACCAGGCCGCGACCCTTTACCATCGCTGGCGTGACGGGGAGCATGACCGCGTTCAGCTGCTCGAAGCCTACGCCTTTCTACTGGCCGGCGTCATCGAACTTTATGAAGCAACGCTCGGGCCGGAACGCCTTGACTTTGCCATCGCATTGGCGGAAGCAATGATCGCGAAATTTTACGACCCGGAAAACGGTGGTTTCTGGCAGGGCGCAGCTGATGCCCGGGATTTGATCCTGCGCGTGAAGGATGACTACGACGGTGCCGAGCCCTCCGGCAATTCCGTCGCCACGCTGGCGTTGCTGAAACTGGCCGCCATCACCGGCCGTCAGGATTTTAAAAAATGCGCCGAAGCCACCTTGCGATCATTCGCTCATCGCCTGCAAAACTTCCCGCAGGCCATGCCGTTCATGATGCAAGCATTGGATTTTTGGCTGGAAGAACCGCGCCGGGTCGTCCTGGCTGGTGATCCCGCCGGCCCGAAAGCCCGCGAACTTTTGCACGCCGCCCATGCCGTTTATCAACCGAACAAGGTCGTGCTGGGCAACACCGGTTCGGTCGAGGCATTGGCCACAACTTTGTCCACCAAAGGCGGTCCGGCGGTTTATCTCTGCACGGAAAATGCCTGTCAGCCGCCGACACAGGACGCGGTCACGGTAAAAGAGAGGTTGAAGTAAATCCGGCCGGGCCCGGCTATACTGCGCTGTCGCCCCGTTCTTCGGTGCGGATGCGGTAAGTGTCATCGATGGTCGAAACAAAAACCTTGCCGTCACCGATCTTGCCGGTTTTGGCTGCCTTGATGATGGCCTGGACGGCTTGTGGCACCAACTCGTCCGGGAGTACCGTTTCAATTTTGACCTTGGGCAGGAAGTCCACGGTGTATTCGCTGCCCCGGTAGATTTCCGTGTGGCCTTTCTGGCGTCCGAAGCCTTTCACTTCAATGACGGTCATTCCCTGGATGCCGATTTCGTTCAGGGCGGTTTTAACTTCATTTAATTTGAACGGCTTGACGATGGCTTCGATCTTTTTCATGGATGGATTTCCGGTTATTCGGTGTAAGCGCGCTCGCCGTGCTGGGTCAGGTCCAGACCGGCATCTTCGTCTTCGACATGCACTCGCAAGCCGACCAGGGCGTTGACAATCTTAAGCAAAAGAAACGTCGCGACTCCGGCAAAAATCACCGTGAAAATCACCGCCAGGGCCTGATTGGCAAACTGGCTGTTGCTGCCGGCCAGGGAGACGGTGACGCCATTGCCCTGAAAGGTGGACCCGATGGCCGGGTTCACCGTCGCACTGGCGAGAAAACCGAGCATCAGCATGCCGGTCGTGCTGCCCACGCCATGCACGCCAAACACGTCCAGCGAATCGTCATAATTGAACTTCGCCTTCAGTTTCGTCACCGCCAGATAACAAATCACGCCCGCGGTCAACCCGATGCCAAACGCCGCGGGGACGGTGACAAAGCCCGACGCCGGGGTGATGGTGGCCAGACCGGCCACCATGCCCGAAGCCGCGCCCAGCACGCTGGGTCGGCCTTTGTGGAACCATTCTACGGCCGCCCAGCTCAGCGCCGCGGCCGCCGCCGAGAAATGGGTCGCGGCGAATGCGCTGGTGGCGAGCGGGCCCGCGTTGAGAGCGCTGCCGGCGTTGAAGCCGAACCAGCCCACCCATAACAATCCCGTTCCGATGAGACTCAGCACCACGCTATGGGGCAGCATGGGTTCCGCCGGGTAGCCGGTTCGCCGGCCCAGCACGAGCGCGCACACGAGCGCCGACACGCCGGAACTGATATGCACCACCGTGCCGCCCGCGAAAT
>CAYPSF010000173.1:0-9436 GCA_964413165.1 uncultured Bifidobacteriaceae bacterium | reverse complement strand
TGAGGATTTCCGCGACCGGTCCCATGCCGAAACCGCCGCCCAGCACGAGCAACACCGGCTGGTCGTCGCGCAGGCCGTAAGTTTGGCGGACGGCGCGCGGGTCGGGTTTCGATAGAAATTTTGCGGCAATGGGGATCCCGGTGGCGACGGCGTGTGCCGCCACGGCGCCGCGCGCGACGAGCCGGGCCCTGGTTTCCTCGGCGGCGACGCAATACAGGTCCACGCATGCGTCCATCCACAGGGCATGTGCCTCGAAATCGGTCACGATGCTGACGACAAACGGTTGCGGCCCTTTTTGTTTCTGGCGGAGCAACCCGAGCGTCTCGAGCGGAAGATAATGAGTGCACAGGACGGCGTCCGGCTTGAAATGTTTCAGGTGGCTGATGAATTTGTTCCGCGAATTGCTGGGAAACGCGCGGCGCAGCCGGCTCAGGCGCCGGGCGACCCGGGGATTGTCCGTCTTGCCGAACAGCATGCCCCAAAGTTCGGGGGCACGCTCGACCAGCTGCACATAGCCGTCCTCGTGGACTTTTTTATGGAGCGGCGAGAAAAACTTGATGAGGTCGAGCCGTTCGATGGTGTCGTCCGGGCGCGACGCGCGCCAGGCTTCCTCCAGGGCGGCAGCGGCGGCGATGTGTCCGCCCCCGGCAGTGACAGTGGCAATCAGGATGCGCATGTCGGGGCAGGTTGCCGCAGCCGATGGTGATTGAGAAGCAGAAAGGAGAGCCGGAGCGCTCCTTTTCCTTTGTCCGTGCGTCGATTGCATTCGCTTTCCAGCCATCGGGTTGGGTGGGCACATTGCAAAATGCCTTGGCGTTGCAGACGGGTGACGTTTTTTGTGGACGGGCAGTGACATGGTGAAATCGGGGATGACCGGACCGGGGCGGCACGCTTTATGCAGTCTATTAGACTGTCCGATAACGAAGTGGTGGCAGTGACAGGAAGTCGCCGGGTTTGCTGGAAAGGAAATCATTCCAAGGAGCGCCAGCCTTGCTTCCGCGGGTTGTTTCGGCCGTAAGGTTTATGGAAAAGAAATCGCGTCTGACCAAGATCGTGTTGTATCAAAATGTCGGTTTTCTGGCGATCATCGTGCTGTGTTACCTGGATGAACTGCTCAAGTTGCCGTCACTGATTTTCTCCAACCATCCCTTCGAGTTCGTGTATCGCCGGTCCACGCTGGAGATGTTGCTGTTCCTGGCCGTCTGGCTGCTGGTGAGCGGTTCGACGCACCGGCTGCTGAAGCGGGTCCGGCAACTGGAGGATTTCATGCGGGTGTGTGCCTGGTGCCGGCGCATTGATTACAAGGGGGAATGGATGCGGCTGGAGGATTTCATGGAGCAGGGGTTTGACACCCCCACCACGCACGGCATCTGTCCGGAGTGTCTGCAACGGCAAAACGAGGCGATTCAACGAACCAAAAGCCTGCGCCACAGCGAGACGGCGGGCTGAACCCGCGTAAGGGGCTCGGTTGGCCGGGACCGGCGGCTATTCGTTTACGTCCGGCAGCTTGCCGGCCTGGTAACTGGCCAGGGATTCCTTGATCGCAGCTTTTTGTTCGTCCCCCGCCAGGTCCAGCGCTTTTTGCTCGGTGGCGATGGCTTCCTTTTTCTTGCCCTGCATGAACTGGATCCGGGCGAGCGTGTCTAGCGCGGCCGGTTCCTTGCCCTGGACGATCTCGTTTGCCCGCACGGCCATTTTTTCAGCCAGCACCAGGTCCCGCTTTTCCAGCCCGGGTTGCGCGGCGATGGTCCAGGCAATGTCATTTTGCAGCGCCGCGTTCTTTGGGTGGGCGTCACTCAGGGATCCGGCAAATTTGTAGGCCTCGGCATAATTCTTCCGGCCCAGCAGAATAGCGAAACGGACGGGATCGAGACTGTCGTTTATGGCGGGCTCCGCTTTGGTCATCGCGGCCACTGCGGCGTCGGCGACGTCCCAATCCTTGCTCTTAATGGCCTGGGCGAGTTTCCTGGACAAAGCCGTCTCCTGGGCTTGGATCTGTTCCTGACGTTCATAGTCGGCGGCAAATTTGGCGATGTCAAAACGGCCCGCCATGATATCCCCCAGAGTCTGTTCATCCAATGCCATCGGGTGTCCGATCCAGGCGATGCGGCCTTTTTGGTTGATGACGAAGGCGGTGGGAATATTGTTTCGATCAGCGGCTTCCATCCAGGTCACCGCCATGGCCCCTTTGGGCTCAAGACTCTTGTCGTCGAGGGTGACGAGGTAGGTCATCCGGTCGCCCATTTTTTCCACGAACGGCGCCACCGCGCTTTCGTCCGCTTCCCAGATATCCTGTCCGATGACAATGAGTCCCCGGTCCTTGAATTTTTGCCATAATTCGTTGAGATGCGGGATGGAGGCGCGGGAAGGGGCGTTCCGGGTGGTCCAGAATTCCACGATGTAAACGTGGTTTGTGTTGAAGGTGGTCACCGGGTTGTCGCCCTGCACCCATTTGCCAATCTGGAGCTTCGGGGCGGCATCCCCGACGGTCAATTTGGCTTCCGCCGGGCGGGTGGCGACGGCGATGGCGATGCCGGCCAGCAGTGTGAACGTTCGCAGCAACAAGGGTTTTTTCATATTCGTTTCCGGTTGAGGCTTGAATCTTGAACGCCTCAGGTTAAGAAGCCCCAGTCTTGTCCCGAAATGGTTTTTGTCCAGATGAATCCGCACTTCTTCTTCGCAGCCAAAGCGTTTTGGGGTGCTTCAGGGAGGGAGCTATTAGATATGCAGCAGAGACAACATAGGTTTTTGATATAACACAAACATTGCCAAATTCTTGAAACTTTCGCAGTTTACCGCTGTTTAAGTTCGGAAACATGTATGTTCCGTCATTTTAGCATGAGGATTTCCTCGGGTTTGAGAATATTTGTCCTCCTTGCGCTCGGGCTGGTGGCGGTTGCCACGCGGGTCTCGGCGCAGGGCGTGGGCTTTTCCTTTCAAGCTGTGCCCGCTCCAATTGCTGTCAGCAATAACATCACTTACACCATCATCGTGACCAATCTGACCGGCGCGACCCAAGCGCTCACGGTAACCAATACATTTACCGGGACGTCGTTTCAGCTAATTGGCCTTCCCACCAGCAGCGGCTCGGGCACCGCTACCATCAGTTCCAACAACATCATCTTTAGTTTCGCTCTGGTGACCAATAACGGTCTGGTGCAAATGGGCATGGTGATCCAACCGACTTCGGCCGGATCGCTCAGCGATTTATTTGCGGTGGCTACCAACAGTGTGCTGGTTGGTAGTGCCACCTTTGCTGTTCAAGTCACCAATCAGGTCGCGACGTCGGTGGCGGACCTGGCGGTGGCGATGACGATGCCGGCTTCGGCGGTTTTCACCAACGACTGGGTGGTTTATAGCGTCAACGTCACCAACCTCGGTCCGGGCACCGCGCCGAATGTGTTCCTGACCAACACGCTGCCCGCCAGTGTGATCTTCAAAAGCGTCTCGCCGGCGTTCACGCGCCTGGGCAGCGGCACCAATGTCATTTTCAGCCTCGGCACGCTGACGAACCAGGCGTTCATTCATTTCCAGCTGACGGTCCAGCCGACCAATACGGGGACCCTGACTTTTTCGTCGGCGGTCAACACCAACACCGTGAACGATCCAAACCCGACCAATAATCTGGCCAGCAACACGGTCACGGTATTGACCTACTTTGCCGGCCAGTTCACGGTGAGCACCAATTCCAAACAGGTTTATAACGCCGGCAACGGGCTGATGGAACAGTCTATCCTGGTGTCGAACGCGGGCACCAACGCGGTGGCGGCCGTGCGGGTGGTTGTGACGGGCCTGACCAATCAATTGTTCAATTCCTCGGGCACGAACAACGGCCAACCGTTCGTCGTCTATGCCACCGGCCTCGATACCAACCAGAGTGTCAGTTTGCTGTTGCAATATAATTCTCCCACCCGGTCGGTGTTTCCCTTCACCAGTTCACAGTTGAACCCTTTTGCCGTGTCCGTTCCTGACCTGTCGCCGCCGCCGGCGTCGGCGCTGGCCACCAACCTTGACATCATACGCATCCTCCGGGTGGCCACCAATGGCGACACGCTGATTGAGTTTCCCACCACCAATGGCGCGACGTACACGGTGGTCTATAGCGACAACGTTCAGTTTTCCAATGCCATGATCGCGCCGCCCGCCGTCACGGCCTACGCGAACCGCCTTTTCTGGGCTGATTACGGACCGCCGACGACGGTGACCCATCCGACCAATGCCCCGGTCCGTTTTTATCGCGTGTTTCGAAACCCTTGATGGCCATGCCGACATTTTTACCCAACTTCATCAAAAAAATTCGCACCCGGGACCTCCTGGGGCGGTTCCTGATGTATGGTTTCGCGGGTCTGGCCTTGGCGGTCCCGGCCCAATCGCAAGCGCCCGACCAGAATCCGGACTCCAACAGTCCGGTGGCGATACCGCCAGCCGGTCCGGTCCAACCGCAACCCGCCAAGGACGTTCAAGTTCAACCGCCGCCTCCCGGCAGCACCTGGGACCGCTGGGGGATTGAAAAAATTCCCGAGGATGACAACTGGACGCGCCATTTCCGTCTCGGGGCCATGGTCGGCCTGGGCATCAAGGCCAATTTCAACACGACCGGTTCCTTGAACGTCAACCGGCCGACCGGCGTTTTTGACGACGGCTATGTGCGGAAGGACAACACCGGCAATGCCGGTGGTCAGACTTCCTTTTGGGGATACGACACCCCCGGTCAGTACAATTCGGCCGCCCAAACATTGACCATGCACAATACGACGTCCTTCAACACCAGCGCCGGTTCGGACAGCAGCAGCTCGTCGTTCGTGGGAATTGACATGGCTTACGGCGGCAATCTTTTCGCCTGGGGCAGTGCGCGCGTCGGCTGGGATTTGGGGTTTGGCTGGCTGCCCATCAACCTCGCCGACAAGAGCACCAAGAACGTGACCTCGATCAACCGGTCAACCTTGGTTTTTGATGCCAGGAATCCCTTCGGCACCATACCGGGAGCGCCTTACCAAGGTGGTCCCCAAGGCGGGCCAACCATTAACCCCACACCAACACCTGCGTCCGGCAATCAAATATTGACGCCGGGACCTTTAGATGACCCTTGGACGGTGACCGGTTCGAGCACGCTGGATGTGTCGCTCTATACCGTGCGGCTGGGACCGTCGGTGTACTGGGATATCGGCGAGTATTTTGGGTTTTCCGCCGGGGTTGGCCCCGCAGTCGGCATCGTCAACGGCAATTATAATTTTGATGAAACTGTAACCGCCTCGTCCGTGGGGGTGAACGTCCACAACAAAGGTCAGATTAACGGGACTGACTTCGTGTATGGTGGTTATGTGAATGCGTCCTTGATGTATCACCTGGTGCGGAACGGAGACCTTTACGTGGGCGTGCAATATATGTCGCTGGGCAATGCCAACATCAGCGGCGGCGGCCGGTCGGCACAATTGGACCTGGGCGGACAGATCTACATTTCCGCCGGCCTCAACTGGCCGTTTTAGATATCTCCGTGGGAGGGGATCCTGCCGGTCTCTTTTCTTTCTGACCACGCAATTGATGTGTCATCATCTTCGATTTACGATATACGATTTACACGTCGCACCGGCTTGTGAATGATCTCGTAAATCGTAAATCGGACATCGTAAATATCAGCGCAGCCGGTCCACGTGAATCTTCGCCGGGTCATTCACGCCCAGTTGGAGCAGGCTGGCATTGGCGTAAAGGTCAGGGTTGAGCTTGAATTCCGGCGCGTCGAGCGCCCGCCGTTCGCGGTCGAGTTCCTTGACGGCCAGTACGTCCAACGCCACCGGGTCGTGGCTCAGCCACAACTGGTTCAACACCGACGAATAGTGCAACAGGCCGCGTGAGCCGCCCTCGTACTGCCCGAGCAGCGCGTCGGTGATGTTCAGCGCCACCCGGTCCCCCAGCAGGGGCAGGGCGCAAATTTCCGGCACGGCAACGCCCAGCCGGCCGGGGTCGTCCGTAAACCGCACCGTGTTGTCCACGCTGCCCAGAGCGAGGCCGTACAAATGTCCGCAAACGCCCGTGTATTCCTGGTTCAGCAACGGTGCGATGCTGATGATCCGGGTCATCTGCCGGCTGACCAGCTGGGTGACGAACGATTTCCGCCCGACGCCGTCGCCTTTTTTGCCGAATTCCAGGTCGCCGTAGACCAGGTTGCCGATGACGACGGTGTCGGGCTGGTAAAAGTTCGTCGGATCATAGCCGGCCTCCAGGCCGCCGGCCACGCGCACCCCCAGTTGCGCGCCGAGCCGGAAAAACCCGGCGGCGCGCAAGTCGGCCTCCCGTTTGTCCCAGATGACGATATGTTCCGCCGGCAGGCCCGCGTCGAGCAATCCGTGAACCACCGCTGCCACGACGGCGGGCCGGGTGCCGCTGAGCATGCCGGGGGCGGAATACACCTTGAGCCCGACGACGTCCTGGGTGGAGACGAGGCTGCGCCAGGCGGCAGTGACCGTGGGCCGGCCGGTGAAATTCGTCAGGGCACGTTCCAGCATTGCCTGCACCACGGCGGCGTCGGGCTGGAAATCGACGACGGCGTTTGAATTTTCAACGGTGACGACCCGGGCGATGAGGTTGGTGGCAGGAACGGCCGGCGAATCGGCGGCGTGGACCGGCAAACCCAGCCAGCCGGCGGCGGCCAGGGCGGCCAGCCGGCGGATGGCCGGTACGAATTGACTCTGCGCGTTTCTTGACACTTTTGAGCGCGGATGCTACCACCAGCACCGATGCTGGCCACAAAAAACCTCCCGCGACTGTGCGCGATGAGCTTTTTCACGCTTGCCCTGTTCCTGGCGGGCTGCGCGCCGTCCGGCCCCCGTTCGCTGCTCAAGGGCAAAAAACTTCTGGAACGCGGTGATTACACCGGGGCGGTGGCGCAACTCCGCACGGCCACGTCGCTCCTGGCCACCAACGCGCAGGCGTGGAATTATCTCGGGGTGGCCTGCCAGTCCGCCGGCCAGCCGGCCGATGCCGTGACGGCTTATCAACGCGCCCTGGTGCTCGACCGTGATTTGATGGAGGCGCATTACAATCTGGGTTGTTTGTGGCTGGAGCAGAACAAACCTGAGGCGGCGGAAAATGAATTCACGGCCTATACGTTGCGCCGGCCCAAGGCGCCGGAAGGCTGGCTCAAGCTCGGCCTCGCGCAACTCCAGGCGCACGACCTCGCCGCATCGGAAAAAAGTTTCAGCACTGCGCTTTACCTGAACCCGAACAACGCCGAGGCGTTGAATGGCCTCGGCCTGGCCCGGGTCGAACGCGGGCGCCCGCGGGAAGCTGTCCAGTTTTTTTCGGCGGCAGCGAAGGAAAAACCGGATTACGCCCCGGCCTGGTTGAACCTGGCGACAGTGGCGCAGCAGTATTTGCACGACAACGCGATGGCGCTGCAAAATTACCGTGCTTACCTGGCGCTCACGCCCCGCCCGGCGAATTGGGATGCGGTGAATGACATCGCCAACAGCCTGGAACCGGCGGGAACCACCGCCGTCGCCAACGAGAGTCCTGCGCCGCCGCCGGAAAGCCGGCCGCCGCCGCCCGCCCCGCCGACCCGCGCGAACGGGTTGTCCCGGACGCAGGCCGTCGCCCGGGTCAACCTGAATCCCCCCCGCCAGGGTACGACTCCGGGACAGGTGGTGAAAGTGCAGCCGGAACCGGTGATTGTCGGGACGCCGGTGGCGGAACCGCCGGCGGAACCGGAGGCCGGGAAGTCCGGTTCCCTGAACCGGATGAATCCCTTGAACTGGTTTCGTTCTTCCGCGCCGGAAAAAAGCAATCAAGTGGCGGTGGCGTCCCCGCCACCGGTGGCGGGGAACAACAGTCGCGTCAGCGTGACACCGTTGCCGCCCGCAAATTCCAGTCCCGCTCCGCCGCCAGCTGCCGCCATCAAGACCCCGCCGGCGGCGCCGGCAAAACCGGTCAAGATTGCCCGGCCGGCCGCGCCGACGTTTTCGCGTTACCTGTATCTTTCGCCGCATAAACCGAAAGCGGGCGACCGGCATGTGGCGTCGGGCGCGTTCACGCAGGCGCGGCAGTATGAGCAGAACTCGGGTTTGGCGGACGCGCTCCAATCGTACCGTCAGGCGACGGAGCTGGACCCGGCCTGGTTCGAGGCGCAATACAATTACGGCGTGATTGCCTACCGGCTGCACAACTACAGCCAATCGCTCGCCGCCTACGAAATGGCGCTGGCGATCAATCCGGATTCGGTGGACGCGCGCTATAATTTCGCGCTAGCGCTCAAGGCGGCGGGTTATGTGACCGACGCGGTGATGGAGCTGAAAAAAATCCTGGCGACGAATCCGGACGAGGTGCGGGCCCACCTGGCGCTGGGAAACATTTGCGCGCAGCAACTGTACGACCCGGTGCAGGCCCGGCAACAATATCTGAAGGTGCTGGAACTGGACCCGCGCAATCCCCAGGCGGCGGACATCCAATTGTGGCTTTCATCGAATCCGCCTTGAGGGAGGTTGGCCGGGTGGAAAGCCCGAAATCAGCGGCAAATGCTTTGCTCCGGCCGGGAAAATGCCCCGAAAATTGGCATGAAACGGGCTATAAATTCAACTGGCGCTAAGAACCGGGTATTTAATTTAGCCGTAATTTTGCCGTTATGATTGCTGCCGACATACAAAAGTTTGCGATGGATAACCTGCCGGTCAATTGGTTCGACGGGTTGGTGGTGGGGCTGTTAATTTTTGGACTGTTCCGCGGACGCAAGCACGGCATGTCCAAGGAAGTCCTGCCCCTGTTGCAATGGGTGACCCTGGTCCTGGTCGCCGGGTTCGGTTACCCGATGGTCGCCCCGTTCCTCGCCAACATCGCCGGGTTGGGCAAGTCGGCCAGTTTGCTTTGGAGTTACGTGCTGCTGGCGTTTGTCGTCCTCTTCGTGTTCTGGCTCATCCAAAAGTTGATGGTGCATCGCACGTCCGAGAATAATTTTTTCGGCAGCGGTGAATATTATCTGGGCATGATGTCGGGGATGATCCGGTTTTTCTGCATGCTGCTGGCGTTGCTCGCCCTGTTGAACGGGCCTTACTATACCCAGGCGGATATCCAGGCGCACGAGGCCTATGTGAAACGCTGGTTCGGCGGCGGAATGTATACCGGCAACTATTTCCCCGATTTGCAGACCGTGCAGCAATCGGTCTTCAAAGGGTCTTTCGTCGGGCCTTACCTCAAGGATTACCTCGGCCCGATCCTGGTCGAAACCACTCCGCCGGACGCCAAGCCGGCGGCGCAAAAAACGGCGGTGGTCAACATCCAGAAATAAGTGTAGCGTAGCCGGAAAAATGGCCGGCACGCTTTCTCCCGCAACCCGTGAACGCATCCGCGCTGCCAGTGACATCGTCGATGTCATCGGCTCGTATCTGCCGCTGAAAAAGGCCGGCGCCAACTTCACCGCCCTCTGCCCGTTTCACAAGGAAAAGACGCC
>CAYPSF010000172.1:0-9506 GCA_964413165.1 uncultured Bifidobacteriaceae bacterium | reverse complement strand
TCGCCGGATCCGGCGCGGTCATCACCCAGTTTCCCTTCAACCGCAACGGCGACCGCCAATCCTTCGCCATCCGCAACCGCATCGCCGCCGGCATGACCCTCGGCACGGTGGTCGTGGAGGCGGACCTGCATAGCGGTGCGCTTATCACGTCGAATTTTGCGACGGAATATGGCCGGCAGGTTTTTGCCGTGCCGGGGCGGGTGGATTCGCCGCGCAGCAAAGGCTGTCACGACCTGATCAAAAAGGGCGCCAAGCTGTGCGAGGACGCGGAGGACATATTGAGCGAGTTCGAATATCTGTTCCCGGCCAGCAACCGGCCGCCGTCTCCGGGGGCGACCGGGGTGCTGCCGGCGCTGGAGTTATCCGACCAGGAGCGGTGCGTTTACGATGCGCTGACGGACGGGGAATCGAGCATTGACGAGGTCATCCGGCGCAGCAGCCTGCCCAGCTCGGCGGTTTCGGTGGCGTTGCTGGCCCTGGAAATGAAGCGGGTGGTGAAGCAATTACCGGGGAAACTCTTTGTAAGAAATAATTAAGCAATCATCCACGCACTTTGCGGATTGAACCGTCGCACAACCGGAACGATAATCCGCCCGGCAAATGGATTCGCTTGAAAAAAGTTACCAACTGTTGGGCCTGGAACCCGGCGCATCACCCGAACAGGTCAGACAGGCGTATCGCGATCTGGTGAAGGTCTGGCATCCGGACCGTTTCTCCCATGACGCACGGTTACGGCAGATCGCGCAGGAAAAGCTGAAAGAAATCAACGGCGCCTATGAACTCCTGAAGGCCAATTTTTTTGAAGCCGGCATCTCCGCTTCGGCCAGTGCGAATTCCGAAGCCGGCTCCCCGGCGGCTGAACCCGCGGAAACAATACCTCGAGGTGCGGGGATCCGCAGTGTCGGATGGTTGGTTTTGATTTGCCTGATCTGCGTCTCGATCGGCGGGGCGGTTTTCTTTTTTTGGAAGAAAGGCACCGGGAATGCAACTGCCACTTCGCCTTCAAGCCATGCGCTTGCTTTCGACGGGAACCACGGCCACGTGGATTTCGCCACGACCGGTTCCCTGACCGGCACTTTTACCGTGGAATGTTGGGCGCTGACCCGACGGCGGGAAGCGGTCGAGGTTCTGGTTAATTCCCGCGGCCCGCAGGAGTATGGCTTCGACATGAAGTTCGCCGGGGACCGGATCCATGGCGATATCGGCGACGGTTCGCGCTGGCTCACTACGACCGCCGATGCGCCCTTCAATCATTTGCCGGATACATGGTATCATGTCGCTTATGTCGTCACCCCGGGTCACTACCTGATTTACCTCAACGGAGAGCTTTCCGTTTCCAAGGATGATTTGCCCGGCCAACCCGTCCTGTACGACGCCGGCCACCCGTTGAGGATCGCCATGTTGAATCCGCAGGGCGAACCGCTGGACGGACTCATCAGTGAAATGAGAATCTGGCAAACCGCCCGTAGCGCGGAGCAAATCCAGACCAACCGGTATCGCTCGTTGACCGGGACCGAGGCCGGATTGCAGGGGTACTGGCGTTTCAAGGAGGGAGCCGGAACGACGGTAACGGACCGCAGCGGGCATGGGTTCACCGGAACACTCGCTGACCATGTGATGTGGGTCACCAATGCTCCGCCTTTGCTTTTCCCGTGAGGCAAACCGGGAACCGCCAAAAATCACAGCTTGCGCCGGCGGACGCGATGAATTAGAAGTCGTCAAGCAAGGGATAAAACTATGGCGTAAAACTATGGCGATGTACACCATCATTGGAGCCGATCAAAAGCAATACGGCTCGATCACGGACGAAAGCGTGCGCCGGTGGATTGCGGAAGCGCGGCTCAGCGCACAATCCCTGATGAAAGCGGAGGGGGAGACGGAATTTCGCCCGCTGGAGACGTTTCCCGAATTTGCCGAAGCGCTGGCAGCCAAAGCCGCAGTCGGTCTCACGCCGCCGCCTTTGCCCGCCACCGCCATTGCTACCGGTGCTACACCAGCCAAAACCAGTGGCGTGGCCGTTGCCTCTCTCGTGCTTGGCATTTTGAGCATCATCACGTGCGGCGTCACGCTGCTGATTTCCGCGCCTCTCGGACTGGTCCTGGGACTGGTGGCCATGAACAAGATCGGAAAAAGCCAGGGGCAACTGGGTGGTCGCGGCCTCGCGCTGGCGGGGCTCATCACCAGTTGTACCGCCCTGCTGCTGCTGCCGGTTTTTGTGGCCATGCTGTTGCCGGCGCTGATGCAGGCCAAACAGAAGGCGCTGTCCCTCCATTGCATGACCAACGTCAAGGAACTTTCCCTGGCCATGCGCCTTTATGCCGGAGACAATCAAAATCACTATCCCGCCGGCACCAACTGGTGCACTGCCATCCAATCCGAAGTTGGCGCGACCAACGTCTTTCATTGTCCGGCGGATTTTTCGGACGGTCGTTGCAGCTACGCTTTCAATGTTCAGTTGGCCGGGACGGAGACGGGCAAGGCGGACCCGAATACCGTGATGATTTTCGAGACGGACGGCGGCTGGAACGTTTCCGGCGGCCGGGAGCTGCTGCTGGCCAAACCCCGGCACCGCCAAATGGTCGTGGTGGGGTTTGCCGATGGCCATGTCGAACAGGTGTCGGAATCACGACTGTCACAATTGCGCTGGAATCCCTGAACCAATCCATCCCCAAACACTATGGCAACTTATACCATCATCGGCGGCGATCAAAAAACGTACAGCTCCGTTTCGGCGGAGGATGTCTGCCGCTGGATTGCCGACGGCCGGCTCAATGCCCAGTCCCTGGCCCGGGGGGACAACGACACCGACTGGCGCGCGCTTTCGGAGTTCCCTGAATTTGCCGGTGCACTGGCCTCCGTTCTGGCTGCCAGCGCCGCTCCGCCGCCGCCTTTGACCGGGCTTGCGGCCGGTACGAATGCCGGGCGCGACACCGCCTTAAAACTGGTCAAGGGCCCCGTTATTGGACTGCAAGTGACCGCCATTACCGGACTGGTCCTGGTGGCGTTGGATTTGGTGATTAATATTCTGGCGCTGGGTGGAATGCATATCGGCATGCAGCAATTCAACGACCCGCAGATGCAGAAACTTCTGAGCTCGCTGGGCGGCGGCCTGGGACTCGTCCAGAACATCATTGGCGCGGTCGTGGGCGTTATCGTGCTCCTGGGCGCATCCAAGATGAAGAAGCTGCAGAATTATTCGTTTGCGATGACCGCCAGCATTGTGGCCATGCTTCCGTGCATTTCGCCTTGCTGCATTTTCGGGTTGCCCTTTGGCATCTGGGCCCTGGTGGTCCTGAACAAGCCGGAAGTAAAGTCGCAATTCGGTTGATGGATCATGACCAGTCGCACCGTCCGCCCTTTGAACCGCGCCCGGATTGCGAGCTGCGTTCTGGTCAATCTCTGCGCCACCCCGGGACTGGGTTCGCTGCTGGCGCGGCGGGTTTGGGCCGGCACCGGCCAGTTGTTGCTGGCTCTGGTGGGTTTTACTTTGATCGTCGGCTGGATGTTTGATTTGTTTCACCGCGTTTACCTGCAGCAACTGGGTGACCCGGTTCCCCCCGATACCTCCGGCTGGATGGGAAGGTGGGGACTGATTTATTTCGGCGCCGGCTGGCTGTGGTCGCTGGTCACGAGTGTGAGCCTGCTGCGCCAGGCAAAAGCGGATGAAACGGCCGGACAAAAGGCCGAGCCGCCGCGGCTGGCGGATTTGCCCGGCCAGCCACCGAAGCTTTCGTAAACAAAACTGGAAAGGCCCGTTATGTATAAAATTGTCGGAGTCAACGGCCAGCAATACGGCCCGGTCAGCGCGGAGGAAATCCGGCGCTGGATCGCGGAAAACCGGGTCAACGCCCAAACCCTGGCCCGCGTGGAAGGTTCCCCGCACTGGAAACCGCTGGGCGAACTTCCGGAATTCGCCGCCGAACTGAAGGCGATGCCCCCTCAAATTGTCCCGTTGCCGCCCGCCGTTCTGACGCGGGCCGCCAACAAAATTCCGGCGGGCGTTTGTGGCATCCTGCTCGGGGCGTTCGGCATCCATAAATTCATCCTCGGCTACACCGGGGCCGGCCTGATCCTGCTGCTGGTCACCGTCCTGAGCTGCGGCCTGCTGGCCGGGGTCACCCACCTCATCGGCCTCATCGAGGGCATCATCTACCTGTGCCGGTCCGACGAGGAATTCGTGCGCACCTATGTGGATGGACGAAAGGAGTGGTTCTAAGCCATGCCGAAATTGACCGTGGCGGAAATCAAGACCGCGTTGGGCACCGTGCCGGAATGGAAACTCACCGGCGAGGTGATTGCCCGGACGTATCAGTTCAAGGATTTCCCCGCGGCAATGAAGTTCGTCGATGCCGCGGCCGAACTCGCCGAGCAAGCCGGGCATCACCCGGACATTGACATTCGCTGGAACAAAGTGACGCTGGCGCTGACGACACACGATGCCGGTGGTTTGACGGAAAAGGATTTTGACCTGGCGCGAAAGTTCGACGCGCTGTCACGGCGCTGAATTCACCGGCGGAGCGGAAGGTTCGAGTGGTGTCGTGGCGGGACAGGTGGGCGCCAGCTCATCCGGTGGCGCGTGGGGATGAGGCACTCGCCCGATCCAGATTCCGCTGACGCCGTATTCCCATTCCAATTGCGGGATGTTCGGCGGAGCGATCCGGCCGCCGCGGATGACGAGGCGATCTTCCGGCCGCATTTTTTCCACCCACGGTTCGTAGGCCTTGGCGTCGCCAAAATTCCATATGATGCTGTGATACACATCGAAATCAGCCTTGGGCATGAAAGCGGGTTCATAGCCCAGGATGTATCGCCAGTCGCCCTGGGGATTCCGGAAAAAGGTTTGATAGAAAATCGACATCTCGCCCGAGTAGAGGACCCCGCCTTTTTCCGGCATCCAGCCTTTGAGTTCGGGATGTTTCACCGGGTCCAGATATTGCAGGGTCAGATTGGAAGTCCAGCGGCTGCCGCCGTCATGGGTGATGGCCAGAAATACCGCCGCCGCCAGTCCGCCGGCCAACGCCAGGCGTTTGAAGGAGTCCGCCGCGAACCGCGCCTGCAGGAGCAGCTGCAGGTCGCCGGCCATCAACACCATCAGGGCTGGCCAGCCCCAATCTTCCATAAATCGTGACGCCTTGAAACCGAGCACCCAGGCCAGGCAGGCGAGCCAGAATGCCGGATTGGCCGTCAGCGGCCGCGCCTTTAAACCGGCCAGTTGACGCAGAATCAACAAGCCGCCGAGGAGGATCAGGGCCGGAATTTCACCCGATGACGGCTGAAATTCGGTGACCAGCGTGCGCTGGGTGGCATGCATGCCAAAGGCGCGGACGGCCATGACGACCGCCTGATAAAGGGACGCCAGCGGATGGCCGGTGAAGGCAGCGCCCAGGAATGCCCCCGCACCCCAGCCTGCACCCAGCAGGCAGCCCCACCGGAATTGTCCCGCCAAAAAAAAGGCCGCCACCGGCAAGGACCAGAGATACCACACGCCATGCACAAACGTGCAGACGGCGACCAGTGCCGCCATCCATAGCGCCGTCCACCATTTGGGTGGAGAGGAATCATGGGTCTGCCAGGCAAACAGAATGGTCAGCAGTCCGGCGATGGTCAGCAGGAACGGGCGGCCCAGTGAAAATCGCATCCAGAGATCCGACCCGAGCACCGTGGCCAGCAACACAATCAGCCAGGCTTCCGGCCGTTTCAACCACGGCAACGCCGACCAGTTGACCAGTGCGAACAGCGCCACGATGGCGAACAGGACCAGTGCTTCGGCGCTGCAATGGCTGCCGAGATAAATCTGCCGCAACAGCAGGTGCCAGCCGTAGTTGGTGTCGATCTGGAAGGCTGGGCTCACCACCAGGATTTCCGGCCACGGCTTGCCACTCACCGCCTTGGCCGCATGCCGGAGCGCGTCGTCTCCCGGCAAAAATCCGTATTCGATGATGCGCAGCGGGATGACGAGGATGACGAGGATGACCACAGCCCAGACCGCCAGCGGCACATAGCGCCGCAGCGCATCCAGCGGTGATGCGTTGGCCGGGGCGTTGGCTTCAGTCATGCGGGGCGGCGCAATGGCGAAGATCAAAACACCACCGGCACGCCCTCGTCAAGCATTCGCAGTTTGGCCGTGAGGTTTTCCTTGATGGCAATCTCAACCAGCCATCGCGGCGGCTCGTTAAGGTCCTCGAACCCCAGTTTGAACGTCCCGTAATGCATCGGCACCAGCCAGCGCGAACCAAGTTCCTTAAACGCCTTTATCGCCTCGTCGGGCCCCATATGGACGCGGCGGAAGGATTCCGGATGATAGGCCCCGATCGGCAGCAGCGCGATTTCCGGCGCGAGCCGTTTGCCGATTTCCTTGAAGCCGTCGAAATACGCGCTGTCGCCCGCGTGATAAATTTTGCGGCCCTGGTGTTCCAGGACAAAACCGCCGTAGCCGCGATGATGGTCCGCCAGCGTGCGCGCCCCCCAATGCTGGCTGGGAGTGAACGTCACCTTCCAGTCCCGCTGCGAAAAACTTTCCCACCAGTCGAGTTCGATGATGCGCGCGAAACCCAGATCACGCGCCAGGTCGCCGACCCCGCGCGGCATCACGCCAATTTTCGGCGGCGGCAGCCGGCGCAACGTCGGCTTGTGAAAATGGTCGAAGTGTGCGTGGGTGAGCAGCACCAGATCAATCCGCGGCAGGTCCTCGATTTTCAGGCCGGAACGCTTGATGCGCTTCAACAAAAACAGCCAGTTCGCGAAGTTGGGATCAATCAAAACATTGAGGTTCGTGAACTGGACCAGAAACGACGCGTGGCCGATCCAGGTGATCGCCACCTGGCCATGGATCAGCTTTGGGAAAACCGGCCGCCGCGGCTGGCCGACCCGCGGCGTGAGCAGCGCCTTCCACACCAGCTCGCGGAAAAACGTGCGGGGATTGAAATGCTTCGCCGGGGTCAAATCCTTGAACGACCGTGGCAACCGCCGCCGGAGTACGGGTTTGTGGGCAACCGGTTTCGTCATACGACTGCTGAACTTAACCCCGGAGTGCGCCGGACGAAAGGGAAAATGGGTGGTGGTAAGTTTGGACTGCAGCGTCGGCTGTCTCAGCCGTCCGTGCGCTGAGGACAGCGCACACGACATCCAACCAACCCGTCATCGGAAAATACCGCGACATCGGCGCCCCCGGCAGTTAAAATCGGGGCATGAAGAAAACGGTGAAACAACTCGACACGTTCCTGCGCCGGCAGCCGAAACTCGGCCGGGGTGTCTATCTGGCGAAGACCGCCGTCGTGCTCGGCGATGTGACCCTGGGCGCGCATGCCAGCGTCTGGCATGGCGCGGTGCTGCGCGGCGACATCAACCGGATTGTCGTCGGCCATCACACCAACATCCAGGACAACGCCGTACTGCACCTTGCGGACGACTTCGCCTGCGTCGTCGGCAACTGGGTCACTGTCGGCCACAGCGCCATTGTTCATGCCTGCCAGGTTGGGGACGAAGTGCTGGTGGGCATGGGGGCGGTGATTTTGGACGGTGCGGTCATCGGCAAACAATCGCTCATCGGCGCGAAGGCGCTGGTGACACAAGGAATGAAAATTCCCCCCGGCTCGCTCGTGCTCGGCGCCCCGGCCCGGGTCGTGCGCAAATTGACGAAGAAGGAACGGGCCGGGCTGAAATGGTGGGCAGAAAAATACGTGGACAACGGCGCCTACTGCCTGAAACACAAAATCAACGTGGGCGCGCCGCTGCCGACGTGATTTAATCAAGCGAAGATTCGGAGAACCAATCCCAAAGGAATTGCGTCAATCAGCCCGGGCTTGGACGTATCGGCTGACTACCCAGGCGAACAAACCAAACAAATTAAAACTCCAACCGGGTTTCGTTAATTGTGCGATACAGGGATGCAACCCTTCCAGGGTAGGAATGTGTTTTGGACGCAAACCCAACGTAGCTTCTTCGTCGCAACCTTGGGCTGATGGCTGGAATCCCGTTGGGATACTTACCGCCGCAGCATTCCCGGCAGGCCGCCGCCCATCTTCGCCATCATTTTCGAGAACTTGCCCATCTTCTTCATCATCTGCTGCATCTGGCTGAACTTGTTCAGCATCGTGTTAATTTCGGTCACACTCACGCCGCTGCCCTTGGCGATGCGCACGCGGCGCTTGGCGTTGAGGATGGCCGGGTTCTGGCGTTCCTTGGGCGTCATGCCGCAAATCATCGCCTCCATGTGCTTGAATTCCTTTTCCTGCTTGGACAGGTCGCCCTGCTGTTTCAACATTTCCGCGCCGCCCGGCAACATGCCAACGATGCTTTCCAGCGAGCCCATCTTTTTCATCTGGCGCAATTGCTCGAGAAAATCCTCCAGCGTGAACTGCCCCTTGCGCATTTTTTCTTCCATGCGCTTCGCGGCATCCACGTCCACCGCCTCGGCGGCCTTTTCAACGAGGCTGACGACGTCGCCCATGCCCAGGATCCGTGACGCCATGCGTTCGGGATGAAAGGCCTCGAACTCATCCAGTTTTTCGCCCACGCCGGCGAACTTGATGGGTTTGCCGGTGACGGCCTTCAGGCTCAGGGCCGCGCCGCCGCGCGCGTCGCCGTCGAGCTTGGTGAGGATGGAACCGGTGATTTGCAGCGCCTGGTCGAAGTGGGTGGCCACATTGACGGCTTCCTGGCCGGTAGCGGCGTCGAGCACGAGCAAGACTTCCTGCGGCTTCACGAGATCGCGCAGGTGCACCAATTCCTGCACGAGCGGCTCGTCAATCTGCAACCGCCCGGCGGTGTCGAAAATCAAAACGTTGCGGCTGTTGGCTTTGGCGAAGTCGAGGGCCTCGCGCGCGATTTTCAAAACATCGGTTTCGCCGCGCTTCACGAAGACGGGGATTTCCAGCTGCTTGCCGAGCGTGTCGAGCTGGTCCATGGCCGCCGGACGGTAAACATCGGCCGCCACCAGCAGCGGCTGGCGTCCCTGTTTCTGGAGCAGCCGGGCGAGCTTGCCGCTGGAGGTCGTCTTGCCGGAGCCGTGCAGACCCACCATCAGGATGCTGCTGGGACTGCCGCTGAGATCCAGGCCGGCGTTTTGCGAGCCGAGCAGATCCACGAGTTCGTCGTGGATGATTTTGATGATCTG
Organism: uncultured Bifidobacteriaceae bacterium; assembly: GCA_964413165.1. Taxonomy (GTDB): domain Bacteria; phylum Verrucomicrobiota; class Verrucomicrobiia; order Limisphaerales; family UBA11358; genus UBA11358. Next base: position 391 of record CAYPSF010000172.1, on the reverse strand, counting down.
TTGGCCGGGCTGGACGCTTTGGACGACTTCGGCGCCGATGGACTTGGTTTTGACGCGTTCGATGAAATCGCGGGCGACCTTGAAATTCACGTCGGCCTCCAGCAAGGCCATGCGGACTTCGCGCAGGGAATCGCTGACGTTGGCCTCGGAAATTTTTCCGAGCCCGCGCAGGTTGCGGAAGGCGTTCTGGAGCTTGCCGCTTAAAGAATCGAACATCGGTGGTAAGCTATCGCAGGTGCGTATGGATTGACAAGGCTGCGCCGGTTTGGCTTAATCTGCGTTCCCTGCGTGGTAGGTTACCCAAGTGGCCAACGGGGGCAGACTGTAAATCTGCTGGCTATGCCTTCGATGGTTCGAATCCATCACCTACCACCACCTTCCCCTCCGGCCC
>CAYPSF010000171.1:0-9536 GCA_964413165.1 uncultured Bifidobacteriaceae bacterium | reverse complement strand
AACCATGGAAACAATGACTCAGACAAAAATCACCCGTTTTTCAGAGGCCTGCTAAATGAAGGAGAACGTGAAATTTACCATGCGTTAAACGAAAAAGAGCGAGACGCATTTCGGATTTGCCGCGACTTGGCATTGTTGCCGGAGCCGGAGCGTGAACCGCTCACATTTTTTCTTTCATTTAACCACCTTGCTGACCGGCTGGGGATTTTCCCACCGCAGGCGCAACGCATGATGCGCGATTTAATAAATTACGGTCTGATTCACCCGCTAAAAAAGGGAACACGGCGTGCGCAAGGCATTAAAGGCGAGGCGGGAACTTACAAATGGCTATTACAACCCCAACAAGAAAGGCTGGCAGCATGAGTGAAGAACGATTTTTCAAATTAAAAGACGTGCAGGACAAGTTTGGCGTGTCCCGCTCTACCGTCTGGCGCTGGCACAATGAGAGGGGGCTCCGTGTTGTTCGCGTCGGGGGGATTACCAGAGTCCGAGCGAGCGATTTGGCAGAATTTGAGGAGCGTCATTTGACTGGAAAGCCGGAAACAAACTGAACGCCGGAAGAGGCGCAGCCTATTCATCCGTTATAGATGAACAAGATACCAAACAATCGAGAAACAATTAAACAAACAAAACAGCGCGTTTTTGAGCGGTTGGGGCAGTCTCTTTACTGGAAGGGCGACAAGATAGTTGCGCGTGTCCGGGTGAATGGGAAACCGACTTGGCGGTCAACGGGAACTGACAATCCTGCCGAAGCGCGGAAGTGGCTCCAAAAATGGCAGAGCGAAGAATGGATGGAGGCAAACGGCTTTGAGGCGAAAGGTGTGGTGCTGCATCGCCAGCGCGTCACGGCGGGCGAATTGATTGACGAGTATCTGGCAGCAGGATGCCCAACCAAAAAAATGCAGCAAAAGTCGCCCGCCACGATTCGTAATGAACAGTTTTTCCTCAACCCTACCACCGTGCTGCGTGTTTCAAATGGTTTCACGGAGTTCCAACATGACCTGCAAATCAAGGAAACGATTGGGAACAAAGGAGTCTGATGCGCTTGAGAGATACGAACTGCGACCATGTGAAACAGCTTGGCCTTTACTTCTAAGCAGAGGGTCGTGGGTTCGATTCCCGCCGGGCGCGCCACTTTTCACTGCTTTTTCGTTGCCGGGCATTCTGCGGTCTTTTCTGCGATTTTGAGCCAACGCAGGGGCTAATGATTGCTTTTGTCGGTGGTAACGTTTGGTTGAATCAACCGGCCCGTTTATGCAAGCTCAGGGGGTGAAGCATGGGAAATTCATCGCTCTTTTGCTCGCCGCGACGTTGTTGGCGGGCTGTAAAAAGGCGGCGCCATCCATTGACGATCGGCTGCCCAAACAGGCGCAGCCGAAGCTGCGGACGATGAAAATTTATCTGGGCGCGGAAATATTGGATGCGGAACTGGCGCTGACCCCGCAACAGGAAATGACCGGCATGATGTTCCGCACCAACATCCAGGAGACCGACGCGATGTTGTTTGTTCTTCCCGTCCCGCAACGCGCGAGTTTCTGGATGAAAAACTGCCCCGAATCCATCTCCGCCGCCTACATCACGTCCGACGGCACCATCCAGGAAATTCATCACCTTGAAAAAAATGACACCAACGCTGTCGTGGCCGCCGCGGACAACATCCAGTTCGTTCTGGAAACCAAGGACGGCTGGTTTGCGCGGCACAATATCAACCCCGGCACAGTCCTCCGCACCGAAAAGGGGTCCCTCGCCGAAACCTTCCTCCAGAGATAGGCGCTAGATCAGGCTCACCGTTTTGCCGGTGCGGACGGATTCGTAGATGGCCGTCATGATTTTCACGTCGTGCAGGCCTTCTTCACCGGGCACCCGGGTCGCCTGATGATTCATGATGCATTGCGCGAAATCGTCCATCTCCGCGGCAAACTGGTAATATTCCCCGAGGGCGTCCACCTCGGGATACCGGATCTCCCGGCCGTCACTGCGCCGGCCATGGTTGCCGGCGTAGACAAACGCCGGGTTCATTTCAAACCAGCCACGGTCGGCCCGGGCCGTGTAACGGCTGAAGAGACTGGAATTGTAACTGGTGCTGCAATCGGCGACCGCGCCGCTTGGGAACTTCGCCTGCCAGACGATGGATTCATCCACCTCCTTGAATTTTACCGGGTTGGTTTTGGTTTCCACCCCGGACACCAGGATGGGTTCCTCGCCGATGATGAACCGGGTGGCCTGCAACGCATAAATGCCCACGTCCATGAGGCAGCCGCCTCCAGACAAGTCCTTGTGAAACCGCCAGGCAGCAGGCGGCTGGTCGAGGTGGATGTCAAAACAGGCCTCGATGATTCGCAGCTCGCCAAAGACCTTTTCCCGCGCGAGCCGGATGCATTCGATATGGTGCGGGTCAAACCGGCAGCGGTAGCCGATGGCGAGCTGGCGGCCGGCCTTTTTGCAGGCGTCAATCATCTGCTGGCATTTTTCCGGCGACGTTTCCATCGGTTTTTCGCAGAGCACGTGTTTGCCGGCACTGGCGGCCTTGATGGTGTGCTCGGCGTGGAGTGCGTTGGGGGTGACGACGTAAACGATGTCGATGTCCGGGTTGTCGGCCATTTTCTCCATCGTGTCGTAGTTATAGATGCTCTGGTCGGGAAGTTGATATTGCGCCTTCCACCTTTCGGCCTTGGCCGGTGTGCCGGTGACGATGCCGGCGAGCCGGCAGTATTTTGTCTTTTGCAGCGCGGGCGCGATCTGATGGGTGCTGAGGCCGCCGAGGCCGACCAGGGCCACGCCGAGCTTTTTGTCCGGCCCGGCGGCCAGGGCCGATGGAGTCAAAGCGCTGGCAAACGGTGCCGCAGCAGCGGCCAGCGCGGTGGTTTTGATGAAATCACGGCGGGTCTGGAATCTGGCGTTCATGATTCCCAGCGTATTTGTGGCGATATGACCAGCGCAATCCCGGAATCACCGGAAACCGGGCGCGCAAAAGTGCTCGCCGCTCCGGTTGTCCGTTGGTTAGGCTGCGGGTGATGTCACGGGTTCAATCCGAAAAACTCTTTGCCGAGGCGTTGCAGTACATGCCCGGCGGCGTCAATTCACCGGTGCGCGCCTTCCGCGCGGTCGGCGGTCAGCCGTTCTTCGTGGACCGCGCCAAGGGCGCGCACGTCTGGGATGTGGATGGCAACGAGTTGATTGATTATGTCCTCACCTGGGGCCCGGCCATCCTCGGCCATGCGCACCCGAAAATCATTGCCGCTGTCAAGGCCGCCGCTGATCACGGCACCAGCTTCGGCATCCCGAACCCGTTTGAAGTCACCATGGCGAAGTTGATTTGTTCGCTCGTGCCCGGCGTGCAGAAGGTGAGGATGTGCAATTCCGGGACGGAGGCGTGCATGAGCGTCATCCGCCTCGCGCGCGGCTTTGCCAAGCGCGACAAAATCATCAAGTTCGACGGCTGCTATCATGGTCATGCCGATTCGCTGCTGGTCAAGGCCGGGTCCGGGGCGCTGACGTTTGGTTATCCCGACAGTGCGGGTGTGCCCGCGGCGTTCACCCAACATACCATCGTGCTGCCTTTCAACGATGTTGACGCGGTCAAGGCCGCTTTTACCGCGAACCGGAATGAAATTGCCGGCATCATCGTGGAGCCGGTGCCGGGCAACGCGGGATTATATCTGCCGAAGCCGGGCTATCTTGAATTTTTGCGCGAAGTTACGCAAGCGAACGGCGCGCTGTTGATTTTCGACGAAGTGATGACCGGTTTCCGGCTTGCCGCCGGCGGGGCGCAGGAGCGGTTCGGCATCACGCCGGATTTGACCACATTCGGCAAAATCATCGGCGGCGGGTTGCCGGTGGGCGCGTTGGGCGGGCGGGCGGACATCATGGATTGGCTCGCGCCGCTGGGGCCGGTTTACCAGGCGGGCACGTTGAGCGGCAATCCGCTGGCCATGGCCGCGGGCATTACCGCATTGGAGGAACTGCAGTCGGGCGGAACGTATCGCCAGCTCGAAACCCTGGGCGGCCAGCTGGAAGCGGGAATGAAGAATGCCGCGAAGTCGGCGAATGTGCCTGTGACTTTCAACCGTTGCGGCTCGATGTTTTGCGCCTATTTCACGGGCGGGCCGGTCTGGAACGTCGCGGATGCGATGCAGAGCGACCGCGAACGGTTCAAACGATATTTCCACGGAATGCTGGCCGAGGGCATTTACCTCGCGCCTTCGCAATTCGAGGCCGGTTTCCTTTCCGCGGCGCACAGCCCGGCCGACGTGGAAAAGACGGTTCACGCGGCGGCAAAAGTGATGCGAGGATTGTAACCTTTTCCCCTTGGCCTCGTCTGACGAAACGTCCCGCGGTGCCACAAAGGGTGGTTATGCCGGGGAAGAATAAAAACCGAATAAATCTTATGAAAGTAACGAAACCAATGATCATTGCAGTGCTGGTTGCCGGCAATCTGCTTGCAGGGAATGTGGCATCGCGCGCGGCGGATACCAACCAGCCGCCTTCCACTCCGCCCGCCGAACACAAAGGACCGGGTGGCCCCGGTGGCCCGGGCAGTGGTCCGGGCGGACCAGGGTTCTTTGAACACATGGCTCAGGAACTCGACCTGACGGCCGAGCAGAAACCCAAAGTCCAGGCCATCATGGATTCGGTCCGGCAGAAGAGCATGGAACTGCGTCAGGATACCAGCCTTTCCCCGGAAGACCGGACTGCCAAACGCAAGGCCATCCGGGAAGAACAGGTCACCCAGATGAAGGCGGTCCTGACCCCGGAACAATTTGAAAAGTGGCAAAAAATGCCTCCTCCGGGCCGTGGCTCCAGAAATGGTCCGAATGGTCCGCGTCCGGATGGTGGAAAGGCTGGCGGCACCAATGCGCCCGCTGGTCCGCCGAAAGAATGATTTGTGGGGACAGAGTTGCACCGAGGGACGGCCACGCGCCGTCCCTTTTTGTTTTTGCGCGCGGAATCGGATGTAACATTTCCCCGTTCGTTTTCGTATTCAATGTCAGTATGAAAACCATCAAACTACTGACCATAGCAACTGCCGCCGCGATTATCGTGGGCGGGTTAACCAGCGCGACGGCGCAAAACGCAAACGAATCCGCCACCGGGGCCGGGCCGGGACGCGGCCGGATCCTCCAGCGCATCGCCAAAAAACTCAACCTGACCGATGACCAAAGGTCGCAGGTCAAGACCGTTTTGGTCGCGGACAAGGACACGCTGAAATCATTGTTCGGCCAATTGCACGACGCGCGAACGAACCTGCGCGCGGCCATTCACGCCAGCGACGCCAACGAATCCGCGGTGCGTGCCGCATCGGCCAAGGTGGCCGGGGTGGAGGCCGATTTGGCGGTTGAACGCATGAAGCTTTACGGCAAAATTGCGCCCATCCTGACCGATGAACAACGCCGGAAGATCGCCGGATTCGAGCAGCGCCTGGACCGGAAGGTGGGCGGGGCCGTCGGCCGCGGAAGTGAACGGTCGGACGACTGAACTGTGATTGACGATGCCGAATGGCTGGAACGAATCCGCAACGGCGCGCCGGACGATTTCGCCGAAGTCATCCGGCGTCATCAGTCGCGGGTGTTTGCCATTTTGCACCGGTATGAACGCGACGCCCACAAGGTCGAAGACCTGGCCCAGGAAACCTTCGTCAAGGCTTGGCGCGCGCTGGGTCAGTTTGACGGCCGCGCGCCGTTCGAGCACTGGCTCTCCCGGATTGCGGTGCGCGTGGCGCTCGACCATCTGCGCAAGGAAAAGCGGCGGCAAAATGAAATCGGATTGCCTGAACTCGGCGAGGACGCGCTGGATTGGCTGCGCAGCGATGACGAAAAGAGCGCGTTGGATGGCCGGGCCGCGGCGGAAATACTCGAACTGGCCCTCCGCGAACTTTCTCCCGCCGACCGGGTGGTCATTACGATGCAGGAAATCGAGGGCCGCAGCGTGAAGGAGATTTGCGCGGCCATCGGCGCGTCGGGTGTGGCCGTGCGTGTGCGGGCCGTGCGGGCGCGGGCAAAGCTGAAGCGGGCCCTGGAAAAACTGGTGAAATTATGAACGAACGAAAGTGGAAACAACTCGTGGCGGCGGTGCGCAACGAACCGGCGCCGGTACCATCGCCGGAGTTTGAAACGACTGTATTGCGCGCCATCCGCCGCGAAGCGCCGGTCGCCCGGCCGGGGACGCTTTCGCTCTTCGACCAGTTGAACGGTTGGTTCCCACGCCTGGCCTGGGCGGCGGTGGCCGTCATTGCGCTGAGCCTCGCAACGGATTGGGGGTTGACCGCGGCGGGCGTGCCGGGCCTGGGCGACGGCATGACGCAGATTTCGGCGCAATGGCTTTTAATTCCCAACGGATTCTGACCATGAAAAAAATTAAATTGCTGTTGGTGGTGGCGCTGGTGTTTCTGGCGGGCATGGCCACGGGTGTGGTCGGTACGCGAATCGTGGTGCGCCACATCGTGGGTGAGGCCATTTCCCATCCTGAATCCGTCCCCACCCATATCGAGCGTAACCTGACGTTCCGGCTCCGGCTCGACAACGGCCAGCGGGTGAAACTACATGAAATCATATCGGAGGCACATGGCCAGTTGAAGGATCTGCGGCGTGAATATCGCCCGAAAGTGGTACTGGTTCTCAGCAATGCGAATGACCAGATCATCGCCCTGCTGACGCCGGAACAAGCAGCCCGGTTTGACAAATGGAAGAAGGAAAACCACCCGCTTCTGGAGGCCATCCGGCAAAATCAGTGAACGGCGCGGTCGGGCGAGTGAAAACCGCGCAATTTCCATTGAGCAAAGGCGTACGGATGCGTATTGTGGAATGGTCCTGCGCGAGTAGCTCAATTGGATAGAGCGTCGGCCTCCGGAGCCGAAGGTTGAGAGTTCGACCCTCTCCTCGCGTACCAGTTTTGCCCGGCCGACTCCGGTCCGGCCGGCCAATCAAGCCTGTCCGGCCGGGTTGCCGGAATGAAATAGCGCAAGGTTTTTGCCATTTCGTGTTTGACGACGGGGTGCGGAAGGGGGAAAAGAAGCCTGCCCATGAAACTAAAAGACTGGATACTCTGGCTCTGTTTCGCGGGACTTTTGGTCACCGAGGTCCTGCTCTTTTCGGCCAACCGGAGAAAGGACGCCGTACTCGTCCAGTTGCGTGAGTCGCAACAGAAGGCCGATCAGTTGCAGTCGGATCTGGATCAGCTCAAAAATTCCAGCGTGGCCACGCTGGGCACGGAGAACAGCCGGTTGCGGGCCGAAAACCAGGGTTTAACCCAGAAATTCGCCAAACTGCAGAGTGAAATCAACCAGTTGCGCGGGGTGAATGGACAACTGACGCAGCAGTTGCAAACGGCCCACATTGCCGTGCAACAACAACAGCAGCAGCTGCAGCAAATGCAGGCGGAAAGCCAGCAGGCGCAATCGGCCAATCCGGCAACGGAAGCCGCGCCGGAATCACCTGCCGCGGCGGTCAGCCCGCTCAACGCCTGCATCAACAATCTCCGGCAAATTGACGCCGCCAAGCAACAGTGGGCGCTGGAAAACAGCAAGACCGGCAGCGCCGTTCCTACGGCCCAGGACCTTTTACCTTATTTGGAAGACGGCCTGTTCCCGGTCTGTCCCTCCGGCGGCACCTACACCATCAATGCCGTCAACGTGCCGCCGACCTGTTCGATTCCCGGCCACGTCCTGCCCCAGTAATCGTGTTTTTTTGATTTTCATTCTTGGCTTTTGCCCCGGTTCGTCTAATCTTTTTGTTCCATGATTGATACGGACTTAGAATTACTGAAGGGCATCGCAAACCAATTGCGGATTCACTCGATCACTGCAACCACCGCGGCCGGCAGCGGACACCCCACCTCGTGCTGCTCGGCGGCCGACGTGGCGGCCACGCTGTTCTTCGGCCACATGCGTTACGACGCGAAGAATCCCCATTTTCACAACAACGATCGGTTCATCCTTTCCAAGGGCCACGCCGCACCGCTGCTGTATGCCGTGTGGGCGGAAAATGGTTTTATCCCCGTCAGCGAACTGGCCAAACTCCGCCAGTTCGGTTCCGACCTCGAAGGGCACCCGACACCGCGCCTGCCGTTTGTGGACGTGGCGACCGGTTCGCTCGGCCAGGGCCTGGGCGTCGGCGTGGGCATGGCACTCGCCGCGCGGCTGGACAAGCTCGATTACAACACCTACGTCCTGCTCGGTGACGGCGAAATCGCCGAAGGCGCGGTCTGGGAAGCGGCTTCGATCGCGGGCGTTTATAAGCTCAACAATTTGATCGCCATCGTGGACGCGAACCGCCTGGGGCAGAGTGAGGCGACGGCGTTCGGCCATGACATCAACGTTTATCGTGACCGTTTCAAGGCTTTTGGCTGGCGCGTTGAAGAAATTGACGGCCATGACATCGAGGAAATCGTCGAAGTCTTGAGCGGTGTCGGCCTCGATGACAAGCCGCTGGCCATCATCGCCAAGACTTACAAGGGCGCGGGAGTTTCCTTTTTGCAGGACAAGGATGGCTGGCATGGCAAACCGTTGAACCAGGACGAGGCCGCCAAAGCCATCGCCGAACTCCAGCCCACCGCGAAATCCGGCATCGGTGTTCCGATTCCCGCGCCGGCACAATTGCCCGCGCCCAATAACGCCGCGCCCGCCGGTTATCCGCCCATCAATTACAAGCTGGGTGACGCGATCGCCACCCGGGAAGCCTATGGCACCGCGCTCGCGCGGATCGGCGAGGCAGACCAGCGTATCATCGCCGTGGACGGCGACACGAAGAATTCCACGTTTGCGGACAAGTTTTTCAAAAAATTCCCCGCCCGGGCCACGGAATGTTATATCGCCGAACAAAACATGGTCGGGGTGGCCACCGGCTTCGGCGCGCGCGGCAAGGTGCCGTTTGCCTCCACGTTCGCCACGTTTTTCACCAGGGCTTTTGACCAGATTCGCGTGGCCGGCATTTCGCAGGCGAACCTGAAAATCGTCGGTTCGCATGTCGGCGTCAGCATCGGCGAGGACGGCCCGTCGCAGATGGCGCTGGAAGACATCGCCATGATGCGCGCGGTTGTCGGCAGCGTGGTGCTGTATCCGAGCGACGCCGTGAGCACGGAGAAATTGCTCGAACAGATGGCCCTGGCCAAAGGCATTCACTTTCTGCGTACGTCGCGGCCCAAGACGCCGGTGATTTACGGCAATGACGAAAAATTCCCGGTCGGTGGCGCCAAAGTGTTGCGCCAGAATGCGGGCGACAAGGTCACATTGGTCGCCGCGGGCGTGACGCTGCACGAAGCACTCAAGGCCGCGGACACGCTAAAGGCCGAGGGCGTCGGGGTCACGGTCATTGACGCCTACAGCATCAAGCCGCTGGGCCGGGACGTGATTCTTGCGGCGGCGAAGAAGACCGGCAACACCGTCATCACTGTGGAAGACCATTATATCGAGGGTGGTCTGGGCGACGCGGTGGCGGGCGAACTCAGCGTGGACGGGATCAAAGTCCACAAGCTGGCCGTAACGTCTCTGCCGCGTTCCGGCAAGGCCGCCGAACTGCTGGCGTACTTCGGCATTGATGCCG
>CAYPSF010000170.1:0-9809 GCA_964413165.1 uncultured Bifidobacteriaceae bacterium | reverse complement strand
ACTGAAAAACCATTCACCCGACTGGGCGGTGGAGGATTTGACGCGCGTGACGGCGAGAGAAATCGTTGAATAGTAAACAGTTGAATCGCTGAACCGGCTCCGGTTCGTCGCGGCATTTCCAATTTAACGGTTCAACCGTTCAACGATTCAACAGTTTGATCAATGGCAGCCACAACCGCCGCCGCAACAATGCCCGCCGCCATTGCCCGACGGGGCTTCGCCGCCGCCGCTGGCCGGAGCCGAGGCGAACACGGAAAATTTCTTGGACAATTTCTTCGAGCCGCAGTGCGGGCACTCCGTCCCCTTCCAATCGCTCGAGCGCACCAGAATTTCGCTGTCGCGCGCGCATTGTTCGCAATGAAATTCGTAGATTGGCATGGAAGAATAATAATCGATCCGGAGAAAATCTCAAGCGACAAGCGCGGCAAGATTTCGCCTTTCCTTTCAAGGACCAGCAATTAATCTCCCGATATGACGCAATTGCAACGGGCCATTGAAAGTTCCATCGCGACGCTTCGCGGGCTGGCGGGGCTGGAAGCACCGCTGGCCAAGGCGACTCAAATGATCCTGGCCTGCCTGACCTCCGGCCACAAGCTGCTGATCTGCGGCAACGGCGGCAGTGCGTCCGACGCCACGCACCTGGCCACGGAAATCCTCTGCCGCTTTGTCGGCGACCGCCGGCCTTACCCGGCCATCTCGCTCACCGCCAACGGCGAACTCATCACCGCCATCTGCAACGACTACAGTTTTGACGAGGTCTTTGCCCGGCAGGTCTGGGGTTTGGGTGAAAAAGGCGACCTGCTCATCGCCTTCACCACCAGCGGTAAATCCCAAAACATCCGGCGCGCCCTGGAGGAAGCCCGGCGCCTGAACCTCGAAAGCATCTGTTTCCTCGGCCGCGACGGCGCCTTCACCAAAGGCTTGGCCACGCTGGATTTGCTGGTGGCCGGTGACAACACCGCACGCATCCAGGAAGGCCACAAGCTGCTCTTTCACGCCCTCTGCGAAACCGTCGAGGAAAAATTACCGAAGGCTTGAACGCTTCAGCAGTCGCCAGGCGGTCCGCCTGAACCACCAGAGTCAATTGAGTTCCACATGATCAGGATCGCAACCAGGAACCAAAACAAGGTCCCGACCGTGGCCAGGATCACCCCCCAGATCCGATAAGGCCGGGCGGCATTCCACAATTGTTTTTCTTTGACCCGGACCCGGCCCCCGAGCCATAACGCCGCCAGCGCGAACGGCAGCCCGATCAGCGGGAGCCAGCCCAACAGCCCATACGTAAAGCAGCGCAGCGAGCTGTTGAGCAGCTTGATTTTGGCTTCGACGGCAGTGTTCATTTTGACTCCGGCAGTGCCGGTGAAATGGCGGTCGTGGTGGTGTTGGTCCGGGCGGCATTCAGCCGTTCGACTTGCCGCTGGTCCAATAATTTCAGTTCGCGGTGCAAATGGAGCAGGGTGCTGCTGTTGGCGGTCAACAGCAGCAACATGATCGCCAGCAGGGTGATAAAAATCAGCACGGCGGAGCCGCCTTGATGGCGACGCCGGGTCGGATTGGGTTGGGAAATTTTCATGGTGTCGGCGGGGCGGCGGCTTCGAAGGTAAACTTTAAAGGCAGGCGGGTTTCCTTGCGGCGCGGGGTCAACTCCAGTTCCCACCGCCAGGCCGCCACCGGGCCGCGGGTTTCCGCCACCATTTGCGATCCCGAGACCGCGGGCAGCAGCAATTCAAAAAAGCCCGACGCAGCGCCCTGGCGATGGACTTCGCCGGCATTAAATTGGTAAACCACCTCGCCGGTCCCGCGCGGAATGCGCACCCGCTCGCCTTCCGGCGTGGTCTCGAGGATGATTCTTCCCGTGGCGTTGCGTATGTCCGCCCGCCAGCGTTCCCCGGCATGCAGGGCGGTGTTGATGTCATCCGTCGCGTAATGCAGCGCCTTCGAGTAATCCCAGCAGCGGTAAAACGCGCCGAGAGCCAGGCCGAGAATCACCGTGATCACTCCCAGGTAAACCAGCCACTCGATCAGGAGATATCCGGACCGGACCCGAGCGGGGCCGATGGATGAAGTCAGTTTCATTTGAGGGTGACCTCGCGAACGACCGGGCCGATGCCCTGCCGCTGGTCTGACGCCCATTCCAGGCGCAGGTGCTGGCCGGTCCGGGTCAGTTGAAAGTGTCCCGGCGGCAGATTCGTGGCGGCGTTGGCATGAACGATATACGGCTGCCCGCCTTCGGGGAAATTGCGCCCTTCGCCTGCGGCCAGGACCTCCATTTCGCCATCCACGATCTCCATGGCCACGCCGCGAAAGTATTCGGCGCGCAGCAACCGGGTTTCCCGGACGTAGGAAAACGCCAGCGGCAGGATGGCCACCGCCAGGATCGCCATGCCGACAAACAAATCTACCATCATGAAACCGCCGCTTCGTCCGGCCGGTCGCAAAACATAGCTGGTCATTTTCAATTTCATAACTCCGCCGCCACCCGCAACATGGCAATCAGAACGCCAAACATGGCCGTCGCAATCAGCCCCACCACCACTCCGTTCAGGATCACGAGCCCGCTGGCTACCGTGTGGGCCGTGGCTTCCTCCTGCTGGTACGCCTTGGCGTCGAGCGACTCGTGCCAGCCGCGCAGTGCGTTCAAAAAGCCGCCGCGCGCGTGGATGGCGTTCGTGAACCGCCAGTGAAATTCACCGGTGGCGTCAAAAACTTGAACCGCATCGTCCAGTTTGATGCCCCGGGTGAGCGCCGCCACAACCCGCCGGGCGCGGCGCCGGCAGATTTCGTTCGCGGTGGAATCGCCGGCCAGCCGGACGGCCTCGGCTTCCGGCACGCCGCCATCCAGCAGCACGGCAAGCATGGCGGAGAAGGCTCGCTGCAGCTTCTTTTGTTTCCAGGGCACGCGCCAGGCAATCCAGTCCACAATCGGAACCCGGCGGAATTGAAACCAGCGGATCAGGCCCGGCCCGCCAATGTAAACCAGCGCCATCGACGACAACGTCAGGAAAATGACGATTTCAAATGCCACCAGCCAATGCGTGTTGGCAAAGACAAACCGCGTCACCGGCCACAACGGAGCGTTGCCGCCGGCGGCCACCTCCTTGAATTTGGGAATGACCATCACCGACAGCAGGCAGATGATCAAGCTGGCAATCGGTGCAAACAGCAGCAGGATCGCCATCATGTAGTACATGGTGCTGCGGACGGTGTCGGGGGCGACCCGCAACACTTCGCGGCAGGCGGGCAGGACTTTGTTCAGGTCGCCGAGTTTTTCTCCGGCCCGGAGCATGGCGTTGATTTGCGGCGGCAGGAAGCGGGGAACTTTTTCGAGCGCCTCGCCCAGCCGGGCCCCCCCTTCAATGTGTGCGGCCAACAGGTAAAAACGGACCCCGATGGCGCGGTCGCGATTTTCCGCGGCGGCCAGGATGGCCGGTTCCAGCGCCTGGCCACGTTGCAGGACGGTTTCCATGAGATCGAGAAAAAACAGCGCGCGGTCGCGGCGGCGCATGGGCAGTGATAGCAAATAATGAATCAGTAGCGACGCGGCGCCGCCCGGCAGCAGAATGAAAACAGCGTACCAAAGCAGCGCGACCACAAGTTGGGCAAAATCATTCATGCGATTTTCCACCCGTCAACTGCCGCCCAAACTGGTCAGCATGGCGATGAGCGGCAAAAACATGCTGATGACCAAAAAGGCCTGCGACAAAACAATCGCCCCCAGAAACAGCGAGGCAATCGGCAGTACCGAATACAGCGCGACCTCGGTGCGATAGATGGCGCGCGAGTGATAGATTTCCGCCGCGCGATTGAACCCGGCGGCCAGGTCTTCGCCCGCGCTGGCCACCACCCAGACAAACAGCGGCGGAATCATCCGGTTGCCGGCGGCGACCTCGGAAAACTTCGTGACGCCGGCGGTGAGCTGGCTCCGCCACTGGTGCAGGTCGGCGGCCGCGGAAGTGCTGGTCTCCAGTTGTTCGACCAGGCCGATGGCGTCCGGCAGGTTGACGCCGTTTTTCAGCAACAGGGTCAGCGCTGCCCCGATCCGGGAGACGCCGGCCTCCTTGAACGCGGGCAGCCGCCAGAGAAATTTCCCGCGCAACCCGGGCAGGAAAACGACTCCGGCCGCGAGCAGAAAAAACAAACCGAGCACCACTGGAAATACCCAGATGGCATGCAGGGATGAGAGCGCAAAATAGGTGGCGGCGGGGAGTCGTATTTGCATGCCCCCGAACACGTTTTCCATGGACGGCCCGATGACACAGGTCCAAAGCAGCGCCAGCATCGTGGAAATCAAAAATGCGGCGAACATCACAATGAGCGGATAAACCATCATGCTTTTCAGCCGCGTCCAGACGCTGCCCTGGCGCCGGAAATAGTCCGCCAGCATCGTGAGCGCCCCGGGCAGGTCGCCGCTTTTGACGCCGACCAGAATCATGCGTTTGTAAAGCTCGGGCAATTGGCGCGGTTTCAGCGCGTCGGCGATGGGCGTGCCTTTGGCAAGGTCGGCTTCAAGCGCCTGAAGTTCGGTGCGGAGCGAACCGGCACGCATTTCCTGGCAGAGCCGCCGAAGGGCGCCCTCAAGCGGGATGCCGTCACTCAGCATCGCGGCCAGTTGGTGGTTGAAGAAGGCAAATTCGTCCAGTTTCATAAGCCGAATACTCTCTGGTATTCTGCCTGATTGGACAGTCCCTGCTGCAAAAGCTCACGCGCCGATTCTTCCAGAGGACGCGCCGGGACCAGGGACGTCAACTCCCGCTGCCGGATTTTCGCGCGCGCTGCCTCGTCCACCCGCAACCATTCCACCAGCGGCACCCGGCCCTGATAGCCCGTGCGCAAGCAGGCATCGCACCCGGCGCCGTGGCACGCGGAACACAATTTACGGATCAACCGCTGGTTTAAAACCAGTTCGACGGCGCTCGCCACGGCGGAATGATCGGCGCACATCACCAGCAGCCGTTCGAAAACGCCCCGGCAGGACCCGGCGTGCAGCGTGGAAATCACCAGGTGGCCCGTCAGCCCGGCGCGCACGGCCAGCTGCGCCGTGGCTTCATCCCGGATCTCACCGATGATGAGCACCTGCGGGTCTTGCCGCAACAGGTGCCGCGCCGCCCGGGCGAAATCGAGGCCGATGGCCTCGTTCACCTCGGTTTGCATCGTGCCCGGAACAATCTGTTCCACCGGGTCCTCGACGGTAATGATCTGGCGGCCGCCCGGCGCCACCAGCTGGCGGAGACAGGCGTAAATCGTGGTGGTCTTCCCGCTGCCGGCCGGCCCGGTGAGGAGCAATAGGCCGCTGGTTTGGTGGAGAAACCGGTCCAATTCCGCACCGGCAGCCGCGGGCAGGGACAATTCGCGGAGCGTTATGGCCGGTGAGGAATTGAACAGCCGCAGGACGATTTTTTCGCCAGTCACCGTCGGATAGGTGGCCACCCGGATATCGTTCTTGCTACCAAGATCGGTGTGCGCAATACGGCCATCCTGCGGCAGCGACTCCTGATACGTCTTCAACCGCGCCAGGAATTTGATCCGGCCAAAGACGCGGTCGGCCACCTCGGCGGGCAACTCCGTGCCGGGGGCAATGATGCCGTCAAGGCGGAAGTTGACCTCGGCCGTCTGGCCGCGCATCTGGAAATGGATGTCGCTCGCCCCGGCGCGTTCGGCCTGCTGGACCAGTTGCTCCAGTATTTTCGGCGCGGCGCCGTTTTGGTTTTCCTCAACCTTCATGGCCGTTCAAAATGGTGTCTCCCAGGTTGGACAGGGCCGCCACAGGTTCGTTACACGGACAATTTTTCCGGACGTCCGGTCGAAATGCAGAATTAAGAATGCAGAATGCAGAATGCAGAAAGCGTTATTCGCCACGCGAGCGCTTTGAGATGGTCACAAGAATTGAAATCAACTCGTTGGTTTCCCGAAGCAATGGTTCGAGTCGGTTCTTGCGAACAATCTCCTCGTCGGCCAGAAGCTCAAGCCAATAGGCAGTTTCATCGGCTTCTTTGAGACAATCGCCGATTTTTGCGATGAATTCCGCCTTTGAACGTGCACGGTTTGCCTCGCGATAATTTGCTCCGACAGATGTCCCCGACCGCAAGGCTTGCTTGCCAAGAACCTGAGCCACTGTTTCTTTTGGCAGAGCAACGTAAAGTCGAATTATTCGTCGGGCAAAATCCTTTGTTCGAACGGCAAGATCTTTTTCTACATTCTGCATTCTGCCTTCAACCTTCAGAAGTAATCCGGCTCGCTGCCCGCCTTCCACTTGATGTTGCAACCCATGCTGGGTTTTTGATCCGGCCCCACGGGCTTGCCCGCGAGCACGGCATCGAGCGCGACGCGCAAATCCTGGCCCGTTACCGGAATCCCGTTGCCGGGCCGGCTGCCGTCGAGCTGGCCGCGATAAACCAGTTTCTGTTTCTGGTCGAAGAGGTAAATATCCGGTGTGCAGGCGGCGCGATAGGCCTTGGCCACGGCCTGGGTCTCGTCAAAAAGATACGGGAACAGGTAGCCAGCCGCTTTGACCTCCTCCTTCATCCGGACCGGGCTGTCGTCCGGATAATTCACGACATCGTTGGAGTTGATGCCGACCATGGCAACGCCGCGCGGCAGGTAATCGCGTGCCAGCTGCGCCAGCCCGGCACGGATGTGCTTCACGTAGGGACAATGATTGCAGATGAACAGGACCAGCAATGCGGGCTGCCCCTTGAAATCCGCCAGCGCGACGGTTTTTCCATTGGTGTCCGGCAGTTTGAAATCGGGCGCTGTCGTGCCGAGCGGCAGCATGGTGGAAGGCGTCAATGACATGCGGGGAAATATATGTTCAAAGTCCAAAGTTCAAAGCCCAAAGTTGGCGTACGCCGGATGCGCAGGCTCAAATTTTTTGGAATGGAGCGGACTCGCGTCCGTTGTTATAACTACTGAAATCGTGGCCAAGAACATTATTTATTTCGATCTGGAAACGCAGAAGTCCGCCGACGAAGTGGGCGGCTGGGGCAACATCAGTCGCATGGGCATGAGCATCGGCGTAACCTTCAGCACCGGGCGCGGCGACTACCGGATTTATGGCGAGAAACAGGTGGACGACCTGCTCAAAGACCTGCAGCGCGCCGATCTGATCGTGGGTTTCAACGTTTTGCGTTTCGACTACGAGGTGTTGCACGGTTACACGACCTTTGACCTGGGCCAGTTGCCGACGCTGGACCTGATGGTGGATTTGCAAAGCCAGTTGCAACACCGGCTGTCATTGGATTCGATTGCGACGGCGACGTTCGGCGTGGAAAAGACTGCCGAAGGCCTGCAGGCCATCCGCTGGTTCAAGGAAGGCAAACTGGCGGAAATTGCGGAGTACTGCTGCTACGACGTAAAAATTACGAAACTGGTCCATGAATTCGGCCAGCGCCATAAACAATTGCATTACCACAATCGGTTCGGGAAGAAAATGACCGTGCCGGTAGGCTGGTGAATTGAAACCCCAAGGATAACCAGAACCTGTCTTTGCACACAAATGGCCCAAGCGCCCTTTTGGGGGGTTCAGTTCCTTTGCGGATACGTGGTGTCCAAATCCGCCAACGTCCGCTGGAGCTCCGAAATCGGCCTCACCCAATCATCGCTGCCCGGAATTGAAACCCCAAATTTCCCATTCGCCACAAACTGCGGACTGCGCGGAATGATCACGTAAGCGGCGACCTTGTTCCTCCGATCAACATAGAAAATGACATCGAATTCATCAGCCATCAGCGTTTGCTGGTGGCGATTGGACCTTTTGCTGAGAAAGCCTTTACGCGTTGAGAGGACATCCTGGTTGTTTTCGAGCAGCAGCTCTTCAAGCTCAACATCAATCATCCGGATCTCACTGTAGGAACTCAACCTTTCCTGATACCACGGTTGCGGGTAATCCATCAACCAGGTGGCATGGCGAAAAACGCCGGTGGCGCCGATGGCAATCACGAACAGCAACCACACTGCCGCGTACAGGCCGATCGTCCAGCGCCAGCGCCAGGGGCACCATGGCAATCAAGTTCCAGTTGCAGGTCATTTGTGTCAGGTTCCGTTGCAGAAAATGCCACCAGCCCAGTGGGAGAACCGTAAGGACCGCATCCGCTGGACTACGGAACGGTATGAGCACCGGCAGGAGTAGAAGCAGAAACAGCCCCAGCAGGACACGGTATATCCAAGTGATGAGCCGCTTTTTTTTCATGGCAGCAACGCGGGTGGACGGTTTGAGCTGTCCGTGCGGTTGCCGATGCCGAAGGAAGCCAGCACTTGTGGCAATTCATTCAAATTGTGCGTCGCGAGATCAGCGCCAGGTTGAATGACTACCAGTCTGGTTGTCGGATGGAACATCGGCCGGCGAGGAATTAGAATAATCGCTCGCAGGGTGTGGTCATCTTTCTCAATCCATACCGGTTGGATCGCCTCCCATACAGGCCGACCGATTCTTGTGGAACCCGCCTGCCAAAATGATGCCCGGGTCTTGGCACTATCCCAATGCCGTTCTTCGGCATCGTTTTGAAGCGTTTTCGCAGCATATAGAATGCTCCACTTCTCCCGGAACGGATCGGCAAACAATGGATCCGGGGATTTGGATATCCAGTACATTTGATGGGTCGTCAACACAACGCAGCAAACGGCCAATAAAGCGCAAATCAACATGGCAAAACTACAAAGCGTCCACTTCCAGGGCCATTGTGACGGCCAGTTGTTCTCCGGTTTGCTTTTCAGGCCCGCGTACAGCCATCGTAAAAAGAACTGGCTGCCCGCAAGCAACACGACCAAGGCAGACAGGAACAGCCAGACCGCATTCGAATTGGAATGCCAGGCTTTCCATAACCGTCCCAACGATGCCCACCAGCCGAAGAACAGCGTGATTGGCGCCACCAGAAGCCCGGGCGCGACCATTAAAAAAAAGAACAGGACGACCGCCAGGATGATTGCCGCAACTCGTAATGAACTCCGCTTCATTGCCCTTCCTGGACTCCCATGAGTCGGTGGATTTCCGCAGTCTTCAAGGCTTGAATCTTGCCGCTGGCGAACAGGACCAGCCGTTCATCTCCGAAATTTTGCGGTTCGCAGCTCATGACCGCATTGGTTTCACTGAGCGCCAGCCCGCCGACATAGAGATATCGCGTACCCGTGCTGTCAGGGGATTCCCAGATTTTGCCCGGAATTTCAGCCACGTAATCGTGCGGCGGGAAACGTCCATCATGGGCATAGGCGTATTGCATTAATGCCGCGCGCAGACTTTCAATGCTTTGCTGGCGCAGTTCGCGATTTCCAATTTCATTCGGGCGGTAATGACTGGCCTGCCGATACCAGGCACCCGGCGTCAGCAATTCACGCGCGCCGGAAATCATGACCAGAACCAGAAGCATGCCCAACCCCAACAGGGCAGTCAGGCTGAGTGCTTTGACAAATGTAAGCCGCGGCCAGCGGGGAAAATCCCTGGCCAGAAAATTCCAAAGCCAGCGCATCCCCAGGGTGGCAAGCAAAAGCAAGAAACCGAAAAACGAAATATCTTCCAGCCGCAAACGGGCCACGTCGGTCAGGTCATACACCGTCATCCCGGCGCGTGCCGGATTGGCCCCTAACAAAAGAACGCAAAGAATTGCCCCGCGACCCGACCGGCCCATGGAGTTGAACCGCATCTTCATACCGCCTTCTAGCAGAAACAGGCGGTCTGTAAATTCGAAACGAAATATCGGGTAGAGCACCCTTGAAGACTATCCTCGCCGGATTCCTGATACGCCGGGAATGATTTCCGCCAGTTTATTTTTGCGGCTGCTTGAGGTTGTGAATGGCCCGCTTGGCGGCAAAAGCCGCCT
>CAYPSF010000169.1:0-9855 GCA_964413165.1 uncultured Bifidobacteriaceae bacterium | reverse complement strand
GCGGCGATTGACGAGGGCGTGCCGGTGCCGGTGCTGACGACGGCGCTTTACGAGCGGTTCGCCTCGCGCGGCGAGGCGGATTACCAGGACAAACTGCTTTCGGCGATGCGTTTGGGTTTTGGCGGACACCTGGAAAAAACCACGAAGTAAGGAAAAAATCTATGAGTGCACCGCATTCCGACGCCCTGGTGTTCTTCGGCGCCACCGGCGACCTGGCCTACAAGAAGGTCTTCCCGTCGCTGCAGGCGATGTTGAAACGCGGCAACCTGAACGTGCCGGTCATCGGCGTGGCCAAGGCTGGCTGGAACCTCGACCAGCTCAAGGCCCGGGCCAGGGACAGCCTGGAAAAGAATGGCGGACTCGACCCGGCGGCTTTTGAGAAATTGTCGGGTCTGTTGCGTTATGTGGACGGTGATTACAACGACGCGGCGACGTTTCAAGCCTTGCGCAAGGAACTGGGCAGCGCGCAGCGTCCGGCGCATTATCTGGCCATCCCGCCCGCTGCGTTTGGCACGGTGGTGGAACAATCGGGCAAGGCGGGCTGTACCCCGGAGGGCGCCCGCGTCATCATCGAAAAACCCTTCGGTCGCGACCTGGCTTCGGCGCAGGCGCTCAACCGGATCCTGCTCAAAACCTTTGACGAGAAGGCGATCTTCCGCATTGACCATTACCTCGGGAAAAAGCCCGTGCACAACATGCTGTTCTTCCGCTTCGCCAACGCCATGCTCGAACCGTTCTGGAACCGCCACAATGTTGAGAGTTTCCAGATCACGATGGCGGAGGATTTCGGCGTTCAAGGGCGGGGTGCATTCTATGAGCAGGTCGGTACCATCCGCGACGTGATGCAGAACCACCTGTTCCAGGTCATGGCCCATCTCGCGATGGAACCGCCGGTCCGGACGGACAGCGAATCCATCCGGGATGAGCAGGTCAAGGTGTTGAAGGCCATCCCGCCGCTGGAGGCCAAGAACCTGATCCGCGGACAATTCCGTGGTTACCGGACGGAGCCGGGAGTGGCACCGGAATCCAAGGTGGAAACCTTCGCCGCATTCCAGCTCGAGATCGATTCCTGGCGCTGGCGGGGCGTTCCCTTTTACATCCGGGCCGGGAAAAATCTTCCGGTCACCTGCACGGAAGTGGTTGTCCGGCTGCGCCAGCCGCCGACGATGTATGAAGGCTACGACTTGAAGCCGAATTATTGCCGGTTGCGGATCAGCCCGGACATCGCGTTCGGGATCTGCATGAACACCATCTCCGCGGACGATGAAAAGGTCAGCCAGCCGGAGGAAATTGAGGGACGCCGCTATCCGCGCGCGGGGGAGATGGACGCCTACGAACGAGTGCTCGGGGACGCGATGGCGGGCGACCCTACGTTGTTTGCCCGCGAAGATTACGTGGAGGAGGCGTGGCGCATTGTTGATACGGCGCTGAAGGCCGGCACGCCGGTGTTTGAATACGAGCCGAAAACCTGGGGGCCAGCCGAGGTTGAGCGGGTCACTCCGCCGGGAGGCTGGCAGAACCCCGTGGTCGCAGCTTAGCAGTCACCGGATACCACGCATTTTCCGTCGCCCGTTGATCAATAGCGCGCCCTGACAGTTTTCATGAAAACCAAGCTGTTTGCCGATGCCGAGGCGGTTGCCACCGAGGCTGCGAAGCTGATCGCCGCGGAAGCGCGGACGGTCGTGGCGGCGCGTGGCCGTTTCGTCATGGCCATCAGCGGTGGCCGGACGCCGTGGCAGATGCTGCGGGCGCTGGCCGGTGAAGATGTGCCGTGGAAGGATGTGCACGTTGTCCAGGTGGACGAGCGGGTGGCCCCGGCGGGACACGCGGACCGGAACCTGACGCATCTGTGCGAGAGTTTGCTGGAGCAGGCACCGCTGCGGCCCGAGCAGATTTACGCCATGCCGGTGGAGGAGAAGGACCTGGAAGCCGCCGCCCGGAGTTACGCGCAGACGCTCCAGGAACTGGCCGGCTCACCGCCGGTGCTCGACCTCGCGCATCTGGGACTTGGACCCGACGGACATACCGCTTCGCTTGTCCCGGGTGATCCGGTCCTCGACATCATCGAGGCGGATGTGGCGCTGACGGGAATTTACCAGGAGCGGCGGCGAATGACGTTGACGTATCCGATGCTGAACCGTTCCCGGCGCATCCTGTGGCTGGTGACCGGCGCGGAAAAAGCGGGGATGCTCGCGCGGCTGCAGGCCGGCGATGTGTCCATCCCGGCCGGCCGCATCCGCCAGAACAAGGCCCTGGTGCTTGCCGACCGTGCGGCGGCGGCGGAACTCCACCGCCCCAACAAATCATCCTGAGGCCCGGCGCGGTTTGGACTTCGAGCGTTCAGTGGCTGAACGGCAGATTTTGTTTGATCCGGTGAGCGTCTGTGGGTCCGACCAGCGCCGCCTGGCGCAGCGACCGGCGGTGTATGGAGCTTTGGCCTGGCAACAGACCCCGTCATTTTCCCAGATACTTTGATGGGTTGCGGATGCGGTCGAGCCGTTCGGCTTCGTGTTCGTTCCACGCGACCTGCTGTCGCCGATGCCGGATGGTCTGTGAGATCGACTGGGGAAGGTTCCAGATCTGTTTGGCCAGTTGGGTGAGGGTCAGGCCCATGAGTTTCAGGATGTTCATACCGTGGCCGCGCCCGTTCGGAGGGTGTTATAGAACAGGGTGCAGAAAATCACGATGGAGGATTCCACCGTTTGAGGCATGGCATTCGGTTCGGCGGGCGTGACCAGGGTGCTCATGTGTGAAGACACCAGCTGCAAGTCGGGGTACTGCGCGAGGAACTGGTTGAGCAGTTCTTCCAGGGCGGTTGCCGGCGACTTGCCGGAGGGCAGCTTGTGCAGAATCACTTCGAATATTTTTGCTTTCATAGAACCGCCGATCTTCGCCAGATGGCGTTGTGGAGCGGAACCTCAATGAGATGGGGAACGGGCGCTTCCGGGCCGCCTTCGCCTTCGAATCGGGCAACCTCCTCCGGTTCAACCGCCGCCGGCATCGCCGCCGCGGGTCGCGGGAGAAGCCGTCTGTTGGTCCAGCAGAGTTTGGGTCTGGTCACTTTTATTCCTCCAGGCGCGCGGGCGCAACTCCGGCCCGGCGTCGGCCGCCGCTCATCAAGCCCGTTTGGGGTTCACCATCAGCAACACGAGGCCACCCACAAAGGCAAGCGCTCCGACAACTGGCGGGATGAAATGGCTGACGGTGGTTTCAAAGTGCAGGCCAAGGAAATCGACGGGCTTTCCCGGAGTCTTGAAGGTGATGCCCGAGTAAGCGAGCACCACGACGCCAAGAGCGACCAAAACGACTGCAACTGTGGTTTTTGTATTCATATTGAATCCAGTTTGCTTTTTTTGTTCAGCCGTTGCTTAATTCAGCCGCCGGCGACTGGTGATGAGGTTGAGGAGCACTATGACGATGGCTACCGCCAACAGGAGATGGATGAGCCCGCCGATGGTAGTGCCGGTCACCAGCCCCAGCGCCCATAAAACGAGCAGTATTAACGCAATGGTGTACAACATAAAATCTCTTTTTTGGTTGGCATAGCCGCTGCAGGCCGGTGCGTTTTCGCACCAGCCAACAGCGATCGGTGGTTCAGTTGTTGGCCACCGGCACGGCGATGGTCATGTTATTGACCACGCTATTCACGCCGTTGATGTCCGTGGCGAGCTTGGTAACGAGGCTCTTTTCAGCGTCGTTTTTGGCAATGCCACCCAAGGTGACGATGCCGTCCGTTGTCGAAACCGTGGTGTGCAAGGTGCTGGTCGAGTGATGCGATAGCAATGACGATTTGACCTGGGCGGTGATCGAGGCGTCATCAATTTTGTCGCCCGTCGTTTCGCTGGCAATGGCCGGGGTTTTGGAAATCGTCATGTTGTTCTTGACCTCTTTGACGTTGTCAACGTCCCTGGCATATTCGGTGGTCAGTTCCTTTTCCGCCTGGCTGGAGGCTACCCCTTGCAAGGTGACAATGCCGTCTTTCACATACACGGTGGTTCCGGTGGCGCTCACGTTACGATGGAACAGGAGCGCGGATTTCACTTTTACGCTGATCCAGGTGTCCGAGTGTTCGGCAGGTTGTTCGCCTTTGACCAACAGTTGATTGTTCACACTTGTGACGCCGGGCAGACTGGCCACGGTGTCCTCGGCCAGGGACTTGTCGGACGCTTTGGTCACCGTTCCAGTCAGGGTGACGGCGCCGTCTTTGGATTCGGTCTTGATGGAATCGTCCTTGAGGTAGGTTTTGAACACATAAGAATGTGCGGCGGATGATTCAATGCGGCTATCCGTATCCGAGGCGTGTGCGGAGACACCAAGGAGGATGGCGCTTGCCGTCGTCATGATTAATATTTTACCGGTATTCGCAGATTTGTTTTTCATTTTATTTATTTTAATTTATTTGTTTACCGACATCGTCGTTTGTTTCGCCTCAGGCATCCTTCTCGTTTTGTCCCTTGACGCGGCTGAGAGATTGAATCTTTGAAGGTGAGCTCAGGTGCTCAGGGTCCTTCGTTCGCTCGGGCTTTTCTTTGCCATATAAAATCTTGAGTTATGTATGCCTTACGGAGCAGGCAGGGTAATGGTATTTGAGTCCAGGGTGACCGCGCCAATGCTGGTCAACGCCCTGCCTTCCAGCGTTGCGCCGGTGGTCAGCGTGATCGATTGATTGGCCATGATGGTTCCCTTGAAGACGGAGGTCGTTCCGAGGGTCGCGGAGCTGCCAACCTGCCAAAAGACGTTGGCAGCCTTGGCGCCACCGCTCAGGATTACCTGGCGACCGGCGGTCGTGGTCAGGGTAGACGCCATCTGGAAGATGAAGACGCCATTCGCGTCGCCCTGGGCGTCGAGCGTCAGATCCCCGGACGATATCTCAAGTGCGGAGGTGGATTTATAGAGGCCCGGGGCAAGGGTTTGTCCGCCGAGATTGCCGGACACGCTGATCGGTCCCACGGATCGTCCGGCGGCGTCGTTATAAGCCGTGGTCAAATCGAGTTGGGCCTGGGCGGCAGTGATATCGGTCACGTGTTGTGTCCCGGTCACGGTTCCGGGTGGGAATCCAGTTACGGCGGAACCCGGACTGAGTCCAAGATCTCCATTAACCATTGTCAGACCGGTGTTGGCCACCGTGGATCCGGCCAGGACCACGAAATTGGCCGCCGCTCCGAGAGGCAATGGCGCCTGGGCTGCCGTCGTGCATGGAATTCCCAATCCTCCGCTTATCAGGACGACATTACTGCCGGTGCTATCGGTCAATGCCACCGTTTGGATATTGAGCACGTCCGGCGATTCCAGCGGCAGGCCCGCCAGGTTCAGTTTGCCAGCGCGGTCCGACATGGCCGCTTGGACAACATTGCCGTTGATCGTGAGACGGTAGTCCGTCCTCGGGGTCAGACCCGAAGCCTGCAACCGAAACAGGGTAAAGTTCGGGCCGGCTTGGATCTGAAGATCTCCGGCTGCGGCGGGAAGGAACCCGGTGTTATTCATGGAACGATTGACCAGATACTGTCCTTGATCCGGGCTGGTCAAAACTCCTTGCAGCACTATGTCCAGATTGCTGTTGGCAATATCCAACTCCCGTACATTGCACATCGGATCGAGCGCCGGGGGGAGCGGTTCCCGATACGAGATACTGGACGCGCCTCTGCGGTCGGTGGTGAACGTAGCCAGGCTCGTCGCGTTGGTGTCATCGCCGAGGAAGGCAATCAACTGATAGGTTGTGTTGAAATCCAGTCTGGTCAGCATGATGAGGAGCCGTTGGTTGTTGGCAATCCCCTTGCGGTTCAGGGTCACTTCGATCAGGCCGCTGGCCCTGGGAGTGACGCCGGTATTTACCATGGTCGTCTCGACCGAGAACCGCACACGGCTGTTTGTGGCCGGCCCGGCACCTGCGCCGTGGGGCGAGAATACTACGCCCACCGCCAGCCCGATGGTCAATCGCCAGATATTCAAGGTTTTCATGGCCTTTCTGGTCAACGTTTTGCTGTCCGGCGTTATGCCAGTCGTCGGCGCAATCGATTGACTGGTCCTGATGGCTGATTTGGTCGTCAGTGTGCCCATAATGTTTCCCGTGATTGTTGTGTCATTGCTGTTTTCAACGCGAGCAGCACGGTAGGTTGCCAGCCGGCCCGGTGCTATGGGGTGTAACCCTACCGTGCCTTCGAAGAATTGCCGGCGAAGACGGTTTTGGCTTGAACTTCAGTTCGGAGAACTCCTTGGCGAATGAAGGTCATTTGACGGTTTCTTATCCGGCCCTGCGGTTTCCGGCCCGGGCCGCGCTGGCGGCGGGTTGGTCGGGTTCACGTATTTGCGCAGGAGCCAGGTCCGTTGCATCGCTTCCGCCAGCCGCTCCAGTTCGCGCATCGAGGTCTGCATTTGCCGGACCAGCCCGGGCAGATCTTTCGCTTCCCCGGCCACGGCGCCGGTGATTTCCGGCAGACGCGCCGCCGCGATATTCAAGTTTGTCACTATACCCTGCAATTCATTCATTGAGGCATTGGCCTGAGCCAGGAGAGTTTGCGTTTCGTCGGCGAGGACGGGGTCGGTGACCAGCTTGCCGACCGTGCCTTTGCCCTCCTGGACGCCGGCAACGATGTCGTTCAGGCGGGTGACCATTTGTTCCAAACGCGTCTGCGTGGTGATGAGATTGGTGCCGAGCGTGGTCCAGGTGTCCATGCCGGCGCTGGCCTTCTTCAACATGGCCAGGGCCTGGCAACGGATTTCATCGACCGCGGATTCCAAGGGGCTTTGAAACTGCTCGTTACAGACGATGGCGGCATCCTTTTCCGGCAGCGGCTGGCCCTGGCCGCGGGTGATTTCAAAAAATGAATCGCCGGCCACGCCAAATTTCTTTTTGACGACCGCGGAGGAGTCCGCGCGCACGAACCGGAAAAAATCGCGGCGGATGTTGACCTCAGCTTCCATGCGGCCGGTCGTGTCCACAATGACATCGGAAACCGACCCCACAAGCGTGCCCAGGAAATACACCTCGGAGCCCTGCCGGATTCCCGCCGCGCCGGCCTCGGGCAAAACGATCCCCAGCGTGACCCGGCTTTTGAACCAGCGCTGGCTGTGGCCCGCCCACACGACGACCGCGATCAACACGGCGACCACGATGAGCACGAAAGTGCCGGTAATTTCGTTGACGCGCTTAAATTTAAAACGATCGGTCATCGATTTGTCCTGATGGTTGTGTCCATGGCTGAAAAATGGCTCATGATCAAAGGTAAGTCAGCAGCGACACAGAGGCGGAGATGAAGAATAATCCAGCCACGGAGCGGGTAAGCGTCCGTTGCGTGACTTGCGGGATTTCCGTGACTGACCCATTGACACTCAGCCCGCCAATGCAGCAGGAAGCGCCGGCAAACAGAGCCGGCAGGATGCTTTTGGCGAGGATGTTGAATACGTCCTTGGGGTGAATGGCGCTCGACACCGTGTCCGCAAACAAAAACAAGTCCCGACTGCCTCTGCCGGTCCAGGCCGCGAACAGGTAACCGCTTGCGAAAGCGAGGAGGATGAAAACAATCGTCAGGCAGAATGTGGCAACCGCCGTGCCCAGCACCCGCGGCAGGACGAGTTGCCGGAGCGGATCCCCTCCCTGAGCCTCGAGTGCACGGATATCCCCGTTGATTTTAAGGACGCCCAGTTCGGTCGTCATCGCGCTGCCGCTGCGGACGATTACGACCAGGTTGATGAGCACCGGGCCTAGTTCACGCGCCACGACGGCCACCAGCAGCGGCCCGAGCAGCTGCGATTGTCCGGCTTCACCAATCCAAAAAGTGAGCTGCACCACCACCGAAATGCCGACGAACACCGCTGCCACGCCGACAAACCAGAGTGGTTCGACGCCGATGGACAGGACCTGCCGGGCAAACGCCTTCCGGACCGGGCGCACCCAGAGTCGCGGTCGAACACAGACGCCCAGCACCGTCCCAATCACCGCCGCGGTATGTCGCAGCTCATCCCATTGCCCCCAAGCCACCGCTCCAATTCCGCCTATCATGCGCCGGACGGGATTCCGGGGTTCACCCGTCATTTCGGCCAATTCCACAAACATAGCGTGCTTCTCCGTTTGTATTACTGGTTCGCCCACGGACCAATGGAGCCAAAGCCTCGTGCCCGTCCGGGCGCGAGCATCGGTTACCGGGCGTTGTTCGAAATCCCTCCGCCGTCGGAGGAGCTGTCCAGGGCGAAGCTGTCCGAGCTGCAGCCCATGCCGATCAGGGTCAGGACCGTGGTTGCGATTAGCAACGCAACAATGCGTTTGACAACAATGATCATATTTTGTGTCTGATTCGTGTGCCGGTTGCGGATTTTAATTTAAATTCCGATTCAGGCTACGTCTTCGGACATTTTTTCACTATGGGGTATATCCCTACCCTGGCGATTCCGGACCACTCGTCGGAAAACCGGTTCAGCGGGAGAGCAGTTCGCTGACGGGCGACAGGGTGGGGACGCGGTCGCAGACGACTTTGATTGAAACCAGGATCGGCACCGACAACAACGCGCCCGGCACACCCCAGAGCCAAGTCCAGAAGATCAACGAAACGAAGATGACCACCGGGTTAAGGGTGAACCGGCGTCCGAGCAACACCGGCGTGATCAGGTTTGCCTCCAGCAGGTGGAGCACCAGGTACCAGGCGGGCGGCAGAAGCCCCCGTCCCAGGGTGTCGAACGTCAGCAGGCCGACGGCAGCCAGCAGGAGCACGCCGGTGACGGGGCCAAAATAGGGAACAAAATTCAGTACCGCCACGAGCATCCCCCACATCACGGCGTTGGGCACGCCCATGAAGTACAACCCCCCGCTGACGAGCACGCCCAGGCCCAGGTTGATCAGCGAAACCGAAAACAGATAATTGGAAATGTTTTGTTGAATCTCGTGGCTGATCTCCACCGCGCGCTTCTTGTCACTCAAGGTCGGCATCCCGCGGACAAGTTTTTGCAAAAACAGGTCGCCGGAAGCCAGTAACAGGTAAACCAACACCAAAGTCTCGCCGATACCTACCAGGAGGGTGCCGGTCCAGTTAAGGATGGAATCGGTGCCTCGGCTCTCTTTGACCTCCACGGTGGGTGTTTTCTTCTGCTCGGCCGCTTTTTCCGCGTCGGTTGCGCCCAGATTGTTGACCGCTGCCGCCGCTTCGCTGAACCGGTCGGCCCGCGGGAAAAGTTTCAGCACCCGTTGCCTCAACTCGGTCATGTGTTGCGGTGCTTCGTTCATCCACGTCATCGCCGGGCGACCCAGTTGAAAGAAACCGACCCCAACGGCGGCCACCAGGAAACCCAGCACGACCGCGGCCGAGAGTGCCGGCGGAATGTGGCAGCAGGACGACCATCGGATGAATGGTTTCAGGGTCATTCCCGCCACACAAGCCAGGAAGATGGGCAGGACCAGTGGCCGGGCGAAGTAAAGAAAAGCGATGATCCCGAGTACAATCAAAACGATTTGAACCGGTGGCGTTTTGGTCGCCGCCGTGGCGACCGGCGGCGCCGGCGGCGGTTCACCCGCGGGCGGGGTTTTATCTATCACGCCGTCCTCCGCCCCATCCATCGCACGTTCGATGGGATTTCAGAATTCCCACCGATGCGGTTGATTCTGGCAACCTGATGTCCGGCTCCGTTCATAAATTGCAATGACTGGCGCAAGGAACGACCTCCGGCCTGAATCGCGGCGTTCACCAGGAGGAATTGAGGCGAAGCCGCCATCCGGCAGGAAATCATCATCAACACCAGTCAAAAGCATAAAGGGTAGTGGTCGCCCGGCAGGGAGGTCTCCGGCCGCAAACCGGTCTGCCTCTCAGGGCGCAATTTTGTCGCTCACCCACTGGCGGGCTGAGTTGAACCCGTCCTTGGTCGCCTGGT
>CAYPSF010000168.1:0-9874 GCA_964413165.1 uncultured Bifidobacteriaceae bacterium | reverse complement strand
GGCGTTTACCATGAAGCGGGGACTGACAGGCCACTATGTTCCACTCCCTTCGACAACGGGGGAGAACGCTCGCGCTTTCGTGCCGCACTTGCTGCCGCCGGATCCGCCGCTGGTCTTGGACGCCGAGATTCAGGAGCTCGTCGAAAAGGCCATGCTCGCTTTGGGCCGCCTTGATGGATTGACGACCGCTTTGCCAGACCCGACACTTTTCCTATATTCCTACGTTCGGAAGGAGGCGGTACTGTCCTCGCAGATCGAAGGCACGCAATCCAGCCTCTCGGACCTGTTGCTGTTCGAAATCGAGGGGGTCGCCGGCGTCCCGTTGGACGATGTGCAAGAAGTTTCAAATTATGTGGCCGCGATGAATCACGGACTCAAGCGGCTTGAAGAACTTCCACTGTCTCTCCGGTTGCTCAAGGAAATCCATGGTGTCTTGCTCGCGAAGGGGCGCGGCAGCAAGCAGGAGCCGGGAGAATTCCGCAGATCACAAAATTGGGTCGGAGGCACGCGGCCCGGCTACGCCAAGTTTGTTCCGCCGCCGGCTGACCACCTCCTGGAATGTCTTGGCGCGCTGGAAAAATTCCTGCACAACGATCCGGTCAAAACGCCGCTTCTCATCAAGGCGGCTCTGGCCCACGTCCAGTTTGAAACCATTCACCCGTTTCTGGACGGCAACGGACGCCTGGGCCGGCTGCTCATCACGTTCCTTTTCTGTGCCGAAGGCACGCTGCGCGAACCGTTGCTGTATCTCAGCCTCTACTTCAAACAACATCGCGAGCAATATTATGACCTGCTCCAGTCCGTTCGGCTGACGGGCGATTGGGAAGCTTGGCTGCGCTTCTTCCTGACCGGAGTAGAGGAAACCGCCAGCCAGGCGGCGCAGACCGCCAGGGCATTGATGACTTTGGCCGCTGCCGATGAGAAACGCATTCAGGCCATCGGGAAACCGGCGGGTTCTGCCTTGAGAGTGCATCGGCTGCTCCAAGGGCAGCCGATTGTCTCGATCGCAGCCGCCGGCAAGGAATTGCAGCTGACAGCGCCAACGGTCACCGCTGCGCTTGGGCACCTTGAAAAGCTGGGCATTGTCCGCGAGGCCACGGGTCGTAAATACGCCCGGCTTTACACTTACGACCATTATCTCAAAATCCTGAATGAAGGGACTGAACCGCTGCGATCATGATTTCACAGATTCAACCAAACGCCAGAAAGGCCAATGCGCCTGCCTATCAACTGAAAATCCTTCTGATCGGCTCGAAGCCGGATATCTGGCGGCGGCTTCGGGTGCCCGGTAATGCCAATCTCGGCTGGATCCACGCTGTTCTCCAGGTCGCGATGGGTTGGACCAACAGTCATTTGCACCATTTTCTCACCGCCGAAGCGCGCTATTCCGATCCTCGTCACAACGAGGGCATGGGCCTCGGCGAGGAATCGGATCGTGACGAAGCGAAAGCCACGCTGGAGCAGGTCGTGCCAGACAAGGGCGCGCAGTTCGGCTACGAATATGACTTCGGCGACTCTTGGGAGCACGAGATCACGGTGGAGAAGATCCTGCCACATGATCCCGCGGCGGCAACGGTTGCTCTTTGCCTGGACGGTGCCCGCGCCTGTCCGCCGGAAGACTGCGGTGGTGTGTGGGGCTATACAGACTTGCTCAAGATACTCAAAAACCGGAAGCACCCGGAGCACGGATCCATGACTGAATGGCTGGGCCGCCCGTTTGATGCCGAAGCCTTTGACCCCGCGAAGGCAAACCGCTGGCTGCGGAAATTGAAATGGCCGTGCGTGACAGAGGCTCAACTGCGCAAGGTGCTCATGGGGCGGGACGATTACCACAAGTGAGAAACTGTCGAGTCAGGTGTCATTGTGTAAGGTGAACCTGTCGGCGCATCGCTGCGGTCGGTTGTGGTGTTTGGTGGACACCGCCGCGACTCCCAGTAGTTCCTGACAATTCCTGACAGAAAAAGTTCGTTTTGATGCATTTAGGTTCGTAACGGGAGAAAATGGATAGGAAAATTCTGCAATGTTAATGCAGCGAAACGAACCCACCCGAAAATAACATACAGATTCAACTCCCGCCGCCTCCACCATCCTTCGCTCGGAACGGCGCCAGCGGTTTCGAGCGAAGGATGGTGCCCTCCGTAGGCTTGGCGAAGGAGGGCTGGTTTACTCAGTGATTCCGAGCTACGGACCGAACTGGCCCAGCACTGTCACTAAATCGCTCTGGGCAGCCATGACTTCGCGGATGTTTTTGTAGGCCATCGGCACTTCGTCGAGACCGGCGCTGATGAGCGCCATGCCTTGATGTTCGAAAAACAGTTCAAGTCAGCCGAATTTGATCAAAGATGTTGGATCCTTGATTTCCTTGTCGGGCCAGCAACAGCACCTTGCGCATGACCGCCGCCGTTTTCGGGTCGTCGGCGGCGAACGGCAGGAACAATCGTCCACGGTGTTGCCTGTGAACCGGTACCAGGAACAACGCGAATTGGTGAATTCACAACTACGTCGTGCAGGAAGAATGAGATGTATTCCCGGGCGGCAATCTGGTCCGCCCGGCAACCGCCGACCAGTTCATGGCAGCCGTTTTCGCGCAGGATCAATTCGGCATCGCCGAACCGGATGACGGTTGATTCACAAGGTTCGGTCGTTTCAGAAACAAGAACATTCATTTTCATGCGGTCAGGATAACAACGGGCATGCGACAACCGCTGTCCAACCCATGCACCAAAATGAACAAGGCGTCCTGATTTTCTGTTGTTTTGACCTTAAGCCAATCGTGCGATTAAATGATCGGAAACAAGCGTCGAAGGGAACAGATTGAACAATTCTGAGCCAAAGCTGGAACCGCTGCCCTACCACGTCGAGTTGAGGGATTACCTCAAATCGCGCGAGCGTGAGCTTTGGGATTGGTTTGCCTCGGCCCGGGCCCAGGCCGATTACACGGAAAACCTCCGCATGGAATTGCTCAAGTCCACCTATCGCCTGGACCCGGTGGGGCATCCGGAACTTTACCGCAACGTCGAGGACGTCAAATCACGCCTGCAATTGGACATCCCGGTCACGCTTTACCAGGCCCAGAACAGCCCGCACGCCAACGCGGCGCTTTTTTTCATCGTTGGCGAAGGGCACATCGTGATCTCCGGCCCGGTGTTGTCATTGCTCAATACCGAGGAAATTAAATCTGTCATCGGCCACGAGCTGGCCCATTATCACCTGTGGGGATGGGACAATGGCGACTTTCATATTGTGGACCGGCTGATGCAGGCGGTGGCCAGCGACCCGCGAGCCAGCGCGAGCCACATCCAGAGCGCCAGGCGGTATCAACTTTACACCGAAATTTTTGCCGACCGCGGATCGCTGTGTGCCACAGGTGACGTGGATCCCGTGATTGCCGGGCTGGTCAAAATCCAGACCGGGTTGGCGCAGGTGAGCGCGGCAGCATATCTGAAACAGGCCAAGGAGGTTTTTGCCAAAGGGAATGTTGCCACCGAAGGACTTTCCCATCCGGAAGCTTTCATCCGCACCCGCGCATTGGTGTTGTGGCGGGATCAGCGTGAAGAAGCGACGCCCCATATCAGCAGCATGATCGAAGGCGCGGACGCGCTGGATGAGTTGGATTTGATCGGCCAGACGCGGCTGACCACGGCGACACGGAAACTGCTGGAATATTTCCTGCGACCAAAATGGTTTCAGACCCAGGCGGTGCTGGGTCATGCCAAACTTTTCTTTGAAGATTTCCGGCCGGCATCAAGCAAGGACAGCATCCCGCCGGACGGCCTCAAATTCAAAGACGCCAAGTTGCGGGAATATCTCTGCTATGTGCTGCTCGACTTCATGGCGGCTGATCCGGAACTGGACGAGATGCCACTGGCTGCCGCACTGGAATTGTGCCGCGAGCTGGAGTTGAACGGGCAGTTTGAAAAACTCGTCACCAAGGAACTCAAAATCAGGGCCCGCGACGTGAAACGGGTCAAGGAACACGCAGCAGAGCTGTTGGCCAAGGCGGAGGTGCAGGGTGAGTGAACCAGCCGAAACTCCGTTCCTGAAATTCCTGGAAAGCGGCATCAGCCGCGGCGGATTTGAGACGGACGACGTCCTGGCCGCCATGTTGCCGTTGATGAAGCAGGTCCTCGCCGCTCACCAGGCTGGTATGATGGCGCCACTCGAAGGGCTTCAGAATCTGACCTTCACCGAACAAGGGTTCTTGAGTTTTGTCGCGGAAAAAGCCTGCAAGGCGAAGCAGAATTCCTCCAAACTGAAGGAGCTGCAATCGCCAGTCAGTCATGCCGTCGAGGTAGTGGCCGAATCGCGCCGGATGGCGGACATCGACGCAGCCTCGCTGAA
Organism: uncultured Bifidobacteriaceae bacterium; assembly: GCA_964413165.1. GTDB lineage: Bacteria > Verrucomicrobiota > Verrucomicrobiia > Limisphaerales > UBA11358 > UBA11358. The sequence continues at coordinate 5,533 of CAYPSF010000168.1, read as the reverse complement.
GGTCTCGGACCTCAAGGTCAGTGATGATGCCAACAACGTTACGAAGCCGGTCTTCCTGCTCAATTACCGGTCATGGGAACACGCCGTCGGCCACCACGATGAATTGACTGACATCTTTTCGCTGGGCCAGTTGCTGGCAAGCCTGGCCTGTGGACTGGATTTTACCGACCCGGACGATTTGGAGATGTTCAGCGTCAATCGCACCAATCTATTCGCGGTGAACCGCCGGCTCAACCCGGTGGTGGCCTCGGTCATATTTCAGACCACCGAACTAAACCGGCACAAACGCGCCCCGGATCTGGCCCAGATCATCACGCGCCTGGAGCATTACCGGGAACAACCGATCGAACTCGATTTCAGCCGCATACAAGGATTCAAGGAATCCAGCCTCACAGGAAAACGCCGCCTGATCCAATCCCATCTCCGGGACCGGCTTTTTGAAATTTCGCGCCGCAACCGGTTGATTTATTTCAAGCCTACGCTGCAATCGCTGAATCTGACCGTGGCCTCGGTGCCGCTCGTTCTCGATTATCGCAATATCCAGCTCCACCAACTCTTTGTCTGGCATTCCGAACTGGCCGCCACCATCGCCGAAGGCGCAGCGATCTCGCTGGGGAAATATCTCCGGTTCGAGGATGCGCCCTATATCCCCGGTGTGCTGGACAAAATCATCAGCGAAGCAAGACGCGATCGCGCCGAGTATGGTTTTGCCCAACTGCGGCTGGTGCTCTGTTTTATCCGTTGGAATAATCTCAAGGAGGCGCCGGGAGAACGCATCCATTCGCCGTTGTTGTTGCTGCCGGTTGAACTTACCAAAAAGAAGGGGGTTCGCGACAATTATGTCCTTGATCCGATGACCAGCGAAGCCGAGGTGAATCCGGCGCTCCGTCATCATCTCAAGGAACTTTATAATCTCAATCTGCCGGAATCGGTGGACCTGAAAGAAACCTCGCTGGACCAGTTTTATGAAGTCCTGAAGGCCCAGATCCACGCGAGCGAGCCCGGCGTCACGCTCAACAAAATTGACCGGCCGCAAATCGAGTTAATCCATGAAAAGGCGCGCCAGCGGGTGGACCAGTATCGCCGGCGGATGAAGATCAAGGCCCGGGCTTCTCAACACATCGCCAAGCCGGAATACAGCTATGATCGCGAGAATATGCGGCCGCTGGGCCTGCAACTGTTTCTCGACCGGGTCAGGCCAACGCCCATGCCGTTACGGGACGTGGCTGGCGCGGCGCCATCGGTTCGGACGCCATACATCATGGAGCCTGAGCCTTCGGCCGAAGCCGGCAAGGTGCTCGAGGCCGAACGCCAGATGTTTGCCCTGCGCCAGGGGGACAATCAGAACCATTATTCGTGGGATTTTGACCTCTGTAATCTGACGATGGGTAATTTCAATTATCGGAAGATGACGCTGGTGCGCGATTTCACCAAGCTCATTGAAACGGACATGGCGAGCACGGCGTTCGACACGGTGTTCTCGCTAAATCCAAAGCCCCATGATGAGGCCCCCATACCGGCGCTCGAACTGGCTGATCAGCACCTCATTATTCCCTGCGACGCAACACAGGCTTCAGCCATTGCCCGGGCGCGAACGGCTGCCAGCTATATTATTCAGGGGCCGCCGGGCACGGGCAAATCCCAGACCATCACCAACCTGATTGCCGATTACGTTGCGCGTGGCAAGCGCGTGTTGTTTGTCTGTGAAAAGCGGGCCGCCATTGACATCGTTTTTCACCGGCTGCGGCAGCAGGGCCTGGACGAACTGTGCTGCCTGATCCATGACTCGCAGACGGACAAAAAGGCTTTCATCCTGAACCTCAAGCAGACATATGAGAAATTCCTGGGCCAGTCTGATACTGACGGCGAGGCCGACAAAGCCCGCTTCACGGCACTGCAGGCCATGGAACAAGAGCTGGCGGGGTTGGGCCGGTTTGCGGAGGCCATGAGGCAGAAGCACGAAAACACCGGCATCCCGCTCCGAAGCCTGTTGCGCCGTTTGGTCGAAATTCGTGGTCATGCGCGGGAGCTGCCGCCACAGGTGGAGGAGGTTCTCCCTGAATATGTCCTTTGGCTTGCGCATGGCGAGATCGTCAACCGGTTGCGGGCGGCGTTGGATGATCTCGGTGAAAATCTGTGCTTCGCACAGCACCCGCTGCATCTGCTCGGCCAAGGGTTGCTCGATTCTGACCGTCCGCTGGAGGCACTGTCCATCCATCTGGACCAGGCGGAAGAATATCTCGATGCGATTGAAAGCGCGTTGGAATTGTCGGGCCTGCCCGGCGAACTCTGGGACACCTTTGAGGAAATTCAGGTGATTCTGGATTTTGCCGTGCGTGTGCGCCCCTTGGTCGAAAGGCAGATGCTGGGCGTGCTGGAACCGAGCCCGGTCACCACGGAATTCGATGCCCTGGTTGCGGAATTCAACGAAAAGTCAAACCGCCTCCAGCAGGCGCAGGAAAAGGCCGCCGGCTGGACCGGCCCACTTTCTCCTGATGACACTCAGAGCGCCCTGGCCCAGGCACGCGCCTTCGAAAAATCATTCCTTCGTTTCCTCCAGCCGGCCTTCTGGCAGTTGAAGAAGACGTTGCAGGCTCGCTACGATTTCAAACGACACGCCGTCGCGCCGCCCTGGAGCAAGGTTCTGGGCGAGCTTTCGGCACAGCACGAAGCCCAGGCTGCTTATGACCTGCTCTACCGGAAAGTCTGCAAGCAATGGCGCACAGATGACGTTCAGAATTTCTGCAATCTGATCATCGAGTTGCGGACCGACAAACGCGCGGCTCATCCTTCAGTAAAGGCGCTCACCCGTCAGCTATTGGAGTCGGATGAGGCTTCGTCCTTGACGGAAAGTCTGGCCAGCATTCACGAAAAGCTGGCGAAGCTGGATGAAACATTGCGTTTCCTGTTGGCCAGACATCAGCAGTTTGATTTTCCCCAACTAGCTGAAGTGCTCGGCAAATTACGTGAACAAACCGGGACTTTGGCGGAGTTGTTGCCGGTGCTGAGAGACCTTGCGGAATTGCCTGAAGGGTTCAACCATGCCGTATGCACCACCACGGTGCCTTTGAACGAATTCGAAGGGGCGGTTGGACACAAGAGTGTGAACGGAGTTTATCGACGGGATCGGGCGGTAAGCCGGTTCGAAGGCCGCACGCTGGCCCGCAAGATGGAACGGTTGGAAACGCATTATCGTGAGTGGCTCGGGCTCAATGCCCGCTGCATTTGCGCAGCGGTCCGGCGGAAATTCCTTGAGCATGTCAATATTTCGTCACAGCCCGCATCACAACTCGAAGCTGCCCAGAAGGCGTTCAAGAAAACTTACGCTGCCGGTCGTCGCGACTTGGAGCGTGAGTTCGGCAAGACCATGCGCTACAAATCCATTCGCGATCTGGCCGCTGATAACACGGGCGACGTCATTCAGGATTTGAAGCCCATCTGGCTGATGAGCCCATTGAGCGTTTCGGATACGCTGCCGCTGGATCCGGACCTGTTCGACGTGGTCATTTTCGATGAAGCGAGCCAGATTCCCCTCGAAGAGGCAATCCCGGCGATCTACCGCTCCCATCAGGTCATCGTTGTGGGAGATGAAATGCAATTGCCGCCCACGACTTTCTTTGCCGCCAGCCGAAGTGAGGAAGACAGCGTGGTGGTCGAGGAGGCAGGGGAGCGGGTGGAAGTGGACCTGGATTCGGACAGTTTCCTCAATCAATCGGCCAGCAATCTGCCATCGACCCTGCTGGCCTGGCATTATCGGAGCCGGTATGAATCGCTGATCAGTTTCTCCAACGCAGCTTTTTACAGCGGGAATTTGTTCACCATTCCAGACCGCCAGCGGATCCTGGCCGAGCGTCCGGAACTCCGGGTCACCTCGGCGGAACAGGGTGGCCCGAACGTAGAACAATTGTTATTACGCAGTATCAGTTTCCATTTCATGGAAAACGGCGTTTATGAAGAACGACGGAATCCTTCCGAGGCCAATTACATTGCCCACCTGGTTCGCCGACTCCTGCAACGCCAGACTGGATTGAGCATCGGCATTGTGGCCTTTTCCGAGGCACAACAAACCGAAATCGAAGATGCGCTGAGCCGTCTGGCCGACGAGGACAGCACCTTCGCCGAGCAACTGGAGGCGGATTATGTGCGGGAGGAACACGATCAATTCTGCGGTTTGTTCGTGAAGAACCTTGAGAATGTCCAGGGCGATGAACGGGATATCATCATCATGAGCGTCTGTTACGGGCACGACGCGGGTGGGCGCATGCTGATGAATTTTGGGCCCATCAACCAACGGGGCGGTGAAAAGCGGCTTAACGTGATTTTTTCCCGCGCCAAAAACCACATGGCAATCGTCAGTTCCATCCGCCATGCGGACATCACCAACGATTACAACGACGGCGCGAACAGTTTAAAAAACTTTCTGCAATACGCTGAGGCGGTCTCAAAGGGTGATGAAGCGATGGCACGGCGGGTGTTGGAAAATCTCAATCCACTTTCACGGAAGGCGTTGTCACCGGCCAGCCAGAATGACGCCGTCGTGGAAGCGCTGGCGGCGGCGTTGCGGTCCCGCGGTTACGCCGTGGAAACCAATGTCGGCCAATCCAAATTCCGTTGTGATCTGGCGGTGAGGACAACGGCCGAAAGCCTTTATCAGCTTGGCATTCTGGTGGACACCGAAGCGCATTATGCGAGCCGCGATTTGCTGGATCGTTATTTGATGCAACCGTCAATTCTCCGCGCATTCGGCTGGCGCTTTGCGCTGGTGCTCACCAAGGATTGGTATCACACGCCGGATGATGTCCTTAGCCGTCTGGAGCGGATGCTTCAAGGACAAGGTGAAACGGACGAATCAGAGCACAAGGAGGAAGAACCCGAAGAACCTGAAGTTCCGGCCCCTGCCATTGAACAGGCAACAGTTAAACCAATCATTCCAACCGAACCGCAAAGTAAAATGCCGTCACCGCCCCCCGCCGCAGTGCCGGCTGTGTCGGAGAAGAAGGACAGCCCGGTTCAGGGTTCGGCTTCAACCTCAACGCGGTGTTTCGAATTCATCGGCGGGTCATCCCAGAAATTCTGGGAAATTTCAGTGACGGGAACTGCTTTCACGGTTCGTTTCGGTCGCATCGGCACCGCTGGCCAAAACCTGACCAAAACTTTTGCAGACGAGAGCAAGGCGCAACAGGAGGCGGGCAAATTGATCTCGGAGAAGTTGAAAATGGGTTACACGGAGAAGAATTAGAGGTCAATCATTAGGGGGCGAGCGCCATGCGATCCTTGTTTGGGAGAGGGGATCTGGTGGTTCTCCAAATCTAGCATTCTACATTCATTTTGGTAGGGAGAGCGAGCTTTGACGCCCGCTCTCCCGATGTTTATTCGTTCAGGAACAGCTTCCATTCCGCGACACCGTGGGCGTTGCGGATGAGCGCCGACACCGGCAGTTCCTTCGGAGCGCGCGGCGCCTTGAGCAGCTTCAGGCCAGCTTCGTGCGGCAGGCGGTTGCCCTTGCGGGTGTTCACCTGCTTGCTCGACCACA
>CAYPSF010000167.1:0-9877 GCA_964413165.1 uncultured Bifidobacteriaceae bacterium | reverse complement strand
CTGCCGCGTTCCGGCAAGGCCGCCGAACTGCTGGCGTACTTCGGCATTGATGCCGCGGCGATTGCCAAAAAGGTCAAATCCCTGGGCTGATTTGGCGTAAAAGGTGCTCGTGGGTTGCATGGGCAACGAAGCGGATGCTTGGTTGCCAATGGTTTTGTGGAAAAACCAGACCATGCAACGCCGCGCAAAATATTTCCTGTTGATTTATCTGCTGACCGGCTTTGGTCTCCTCTGGCCGCTGGCGGCCCGGGCAGACCTTTGCGGTATTTGCGGTCGCCCCATTTATGGGCGCACGATTTACTTCGTCACCGACAAGGTCACCGGCGAAAAAAAAGAGGCCTGTGCCGAGTGCGTCCGACTCCCCAGTTGTTACATCTGCGGCCTGCCGGTGAAGGATGGCATCCAATTGCCGGATGGGCGTTACCTGTGTGCGCGCGATGCCAAGACCGCGGTGGTGAAGGCGGATGACGCCCAACGGATCAGTGCCCAGGTCAATGATGACCTCGACCGCTTGTTTTCCCGTTTTACGGTATTCCCGGACAATGTGGATGTGACCATCATCGACCGGATTGATGTGGACGCCATGTTCATCCAGGGGGGCAACGATTTTGAGAGCCCCAACCTGCTGGGCTGCATTCATCCGGTCACGGTCAACCAGGTAACCCGGTACAAGATGAGCCTGATGACGGGATTGCCGGTGGCCGAACTGAAATCGACCTGCGCCCATGAATATACCCATGCCTGGGTGGGTGAGAATGTACCCAAAGAGCGAAGGGCCAGGCTGGGGCGCGACGCCGAGGAAGGGTTTTGCGAATTGGTGGCTTATTTGTTGATGGATTCGCAACGGGAGGAGGGGCAGAAAAAATTCCTCCTGCAAAATCGTTACACCCGTGGCCAGATTGGCCTGTTCATCGAAGCGGAAAAACGTTTTGGCTTCGACCAGGTCCTGGATTGGATGAAATATGGTGTGGCCGCCCAACTGGAGGAGGGCCATCTGGATCAGCTGCGGGACGTGCAGATGCCCGTGGCCAAGGCCGTTGCCAGCAGTCCTGCGGTGGTTTATATCCGGACCAATAAGCCGGCCCCGACTGTCATCAAGCTCGACGGGATCATGTGGGGCAAGCGGCCGGTAGCGATCATCAACGGCTGTTCCTTTCTGGCCAATGACCAGAGCCGGGTGAAGCTGGGAGCAACCAACGTGACCCTCCGTTGTCTGGAAATCCAGAAAACGTCAGTTCGCATCCAGGATGTCGCTTCCGGTAAGGAGCGGGAATTGCGCCTGCCGGCCAATTGAAATTCCCCCGTCGGGACGCGGATTTTCAACGTCCGGCCCGTGATATTCCCGCCCATTGCCAGATGGGTGTTTGTGGGGCACATTAAGGCAGGTATGGGTGATACCGGAAAGTTCTTCAAAGGCAAATTGCTGCTCGATAGCGGCGCTTTGCAAGGGTCATTTTTTCACCGCACGGTCCTGCTGATTTGCGAACACAACGCCGAAGGCGCCTTTGGCCTCGTGCTCAACCGCACCGCCGGCAACAAGGTGGGGGAAGTGCTCGTGGCCGACCTGCCGGACATGCTCCGGGAATCACCGCTGTTTCTCGGCGGACCGGTGCAGCCCACCGCGCTGAGCTTTTTGCACGCGGACAATTTCATGCCCGACGCGAACGTCTTTGCGAATTTGAGCCTCGGCCATTCGCTCGACGACCTGGTGGAAATCGGCGAATCCTTTTCGCCGGAGAAAAAGGTCAAAATGTTCGCGGGTTACGCCGGCTGGTCACCCGGCCAGCTGGAAAGTGAAATGAAACGCCGGGCATGGCTCACGTTCCCGGCATCGCTCGAGCTGGTTTTCGACACGCCGCCCGAGCAGCTCTGGCCTAAAATTTTGAAAAGCAAGGGCGGCTGGAAAAACAAGCTCCTCTCCCAGATGCCCGATGACTTGTCGCAGAATTGACTGGCAGCGCATGAAAAACCAATTTGTGGCCGATGGTTATCGCCGGTTCCTGCAGGCCCAAAAGGACGCCTCACTGGAGGCCGCTGAAAAGAAATGCGCCCGCCGACTGGCGGAGGCCGATCCATCCAGGAAATGTCAAATCCACAAACAGATGGCGGAGGAATATCTGGGCCAAAAAAATCCGGGCCACAAACCCTCTGCCGGGACCCTGTGGTAAAAGATTTAATTTGCCTCAATCCTCAGTAGCGCCGCGTTTGTTTTGACCAGCACTTCGGTTGGGCCCAAGCTTGCCGGGATCAGGCAGAATTGTCCGGCGGACAGACTCACTACCGCTGAGCCGGCTTTGATTTTAATTTGGCCACGAATTACTGCGATAATTTGCAATTTCCCCGGTTTCAAAAAACGCCGCGTGCCGTTTCTAACTTCCCATTGCCCGACGTTGAAAAGATTACTACAAACCAGTGGATGCGATTTGGACTTGCCCCGGATTATTCCCGGTCTAAATCTATGCAGGCTGAAGTCTATGCTGGCCAATGATTGCGCAACGTGCAATTCGCGTGGCTTGCCGTCCAACCCAACGCGGTTCCAGTCGAAAACACGATACGTTGTGTCCGAGTTCTGCTGGATTTCAAAAATGACCAATCCTCCGCCAATCGCGTGAACACAGCCGCTGGGCAGAAATATCGCATCGCCAGGACGAACAATTGAAATTCGATGAATACTTTCGGCAACACTGCCGTCGGAAATTTTTCTTTCAAATTCTGCGCGCGTGACGCCGCGTTTGAGCCCGACAAAGAGTTCCGCGCCCGGCGCGGCATCAGTGATGAACCACATCTCGGTCTTGGGCTCGCCGCCGAGTTCGGCGGCCTGGTTCGCCGGCGGATGAACCTGGAGTGAAAGTTTTTCGCGCGCGTCGAGAATTTTGCAGAGCAGCGGAAAACGATTTCCGGCTGCCGGTTTTGCGCCGCCGAGAATTTCGGTCGCATGATTTTCCATCAGCCAGCGCAGATTTTTCCCGGCGAGGGGTCCATTGGCGATGACGCTGGCGTCGCCGGACCGGTCGCTGATCTCCCACGATTCGCCGATGGGCACGCCGGACGGCAGTTTCTTCCGGTAGAGCCGTTCGATTTCGCGTCCGCCCCAGACGCGCTCCTTGAAAATCGGGTGAAAGGTGAGCGGATAGAGCATGGGAACAACCGTTTATCTAACGTTGGCCGAAACCATCATACGCACCATCAGCTATCCGTCTGATTACTGCCGAAGCCTTTTCTTCCGTGGCAAGGCAACCGGACATGGTGTTGACTTTGGGATCGGCAGCCCGCAATTTTTTTGCAGCGGCATCGAAAGATTCCCGATGGAGGCTGCGAATTCCGCAAAGGGCGTACAGCTTGGCCTCATCCGTTCCTTTGGATAAGATGGTTTCAAAAAGTTCCAACGCGTTGCTGCTGGCCAGCACACTGCGGAAGGCCAATTCTCCTTTTGAGGTTGTTCCTGCATAACCTACTCCTCCGAAAGCGAAGCATTTGATATTCAGCAATTCTCCGCAGGCGTTTTGAACGGAATTTGAATTTTGCGATGACAAGTCGGCGCTGAAAACCTTTGCGACAGAAAACAGAACCAGCAATGAGGTGATTAGTCCTGAAGTCTTCATTGCCCCGATTATGCGGGCGAGGCCATGGGGACAACCCCATTCACGTCAGGCTCGGTGTTTTCGACGAAATGCCCGTGCGCGCGGAATTTCTCGTAGCGTTTCTTCAATCGTTCGGCCACCGGCATCGCGGCGAGCTCGTCCAGGTGTTTGAGCAGGTGTGTCTTCAAATTGGCGGCGGCCGTCGGGTGATCGTTATGCGCGCCCCCCAGCGGCTCGGGAACAATTTCATCCACGAGTTTGAGTTCGAGCAGGTCCCGGGCGGTGATTTTGAGGGCTTCGGCGGCCTTTGGCGCGGCAGCGCGGTCCTCCCAAAGAATCGCGGCGCAACCTTCCGGGCTGATGACCGAGTAATAGGCGTTCTCCAGGATCAATACCCGGTCCGCCACGCCAATTCCCAATGCCCCGCCTGAACCGCCTTCACCGATGACCGCGGCGATGATGGGCACTTCAAACAGCGTCATCTCGCGTAGATTGACGGCGATGGCCTCGGCGATGTGGCGTTCCTCAGCGCCGACGCCGGGATACGCGCCGGCGGTATCAATGAGCGTGATGATGGGCAGGCCAAATTTGCTGGCCAGGCGCATCAGGCGCAACGCTTTGCGGTAGCCTTCAGGATGGGCGGAGCCGAAATTGCGCAGGATGTTTTCCTTGGTGTCCCGGCCTTTTTGCGTGCCGATGACCACTACGCGATGTTCGCCCAGCTTGGCGAAACCGCCGACCATCGCGCGGTCTTCGGCGAACAGCCGGTCGCCGTGCAGTTCCTGAAAATCCGAGAATGCCTTGTGCAGGTAATCCAGCGTGTAGGGCCGCTTGGGATGTCGCGCCAGTTGGACCCGCTGCCACGCAGTCAGGTTCGAGAAAATCTGTCGCCGGGTTTCCTCCAGTTTCTTTTCGATGAGCTGGATTTCTTCCTCAAAGCTGACGTCGAGCGAATGCTTTTCCGGGTGCTCGCGAAGGTCGGCCAGCTTGTTTTGCAGTTCGATGATGGGCTTCTCGAAATCGAGCTGGTGTTTCATACGTTGGAAAGGCTAGACGTTTTACCCCTGACAATCAATGCGAATCCTGAAAAGGCGAAAGGCCGGACTTGCGTCCGGCCCCCGCGGTGACGAGGTTTATACGCCTTCACCGAGGCGCTCAGAAGGGTGGCGCGACCAACTTGGGGTCGCTGTTCGAGCCGCGCCACGAGCAAAACCTCTCTGCCAACCCTAAACGAACAGCGAAATCTTTACTTAAACTTCCCTCAAACTCTTCACCCACTATATTGACATAGACGGATGAAAATGCAAATGGTTCAAAATATTTTTTTCGATTTTTTTAATTCCTTTTTCCCCATGTGTCCACACCTGCGAAAAATCAGCGAAAAATCTTTGGGTGTGTCCTGAATTGAGTCACTTGAGACAGTGGCTCCAAGATAAATTAATCCCCTGATTCAATTTTTTTCATGTTAGCACGCCGGGCGGAAGAGAACCCGTACGTCGGTCTTGATCGAATTGGCGATGAAACATTGTTCGTGCGCCAGATGGTGTAATCGCTCCTCGTCGGCCGGTGAGGGCAAGTGGGTTCCGCCATAGATAATTTTGGGATTGAGGGTGACCCGGCTTACCCACGGCACGCCTTTTTCATTCTCGGCCATCACCCCGACCGCTTCGTCATCGTAGCGGTCAATTTGAAAACCCTGCCGGCTGGCCAGATATAGAAACGTGAGCAGGTGGCAGCTCGAGATGGACGCGACAAAAGCCTCTTCGGGATCCACGTGGGCCGGGTTTGACCATGGCGCCGGTACCACCGACGGAGAGGCCGACGCAGGTACAACGCCGCCGCCATCGAAGCTCCAGGTGTGTTCGCGCGAGTATTTGCCTTTCAGGAAATCAGGGCCCGCGTTTTTCCATTGGATGGTTGCCTTGTGTTCGGACATAACCCATTCAGGTTCAGATTCATCTGGACCACGTATTCGCTGGACCGGGCAGGCTCATTTGGCCAGCTGCAGCTCATGCCAGGCGTGCCCGCTTTGGGCGAGCAAATCGTCCGCGGCGACCGGTCCCCAAGTGCCGGCTGCGTAAAATTCCCGGTTCGTCAGCGGCTTGCCCTCCCACCCGGCGCGGATCGAGTCCACGATTTTCCACGCCGTCTCCACTTCGTCGCGGCGCAGGAACAGCGTGGCGTCGCCGGCGATGGCTTCGAGCAGCAGCCGTTCGTAGGCTTCGGGCGTGTAGGCGCCAAACTCGGCGTCGTAGCTGAAATTCATCCGCACCGGTCGCACCCCAAGGCTCATGCCCGGCACCTTGCCGTTGAAGCGGAGATAAATGCCCTCGTTCGGTTGCAGGCGCAGCGTGATGGCATTGGGGTCGAGATTTTGTCCGCACTGCGCGGCGAACAACACGTGTGGTGTGGGACGGAACTGGACCCGCACTTCGCTTCCGCTTTGCGGCAGGTATTTGCCGGTGCGCAAATAAAACGGCACGCCCGACCAGCGCCAGTTGTCGATGAACAACTTCAAGGCGACGTAGGTTTCCACGTGGGAATCCGGTTTCACTTTCGGCTCCTGCCGGTAGCCCGGTACCGGCTTGCCGTCCACCGTGCCGGCAAAATACTGGCCGCGTACCACCTGCCGCGCGCTGTCTTCGGGTCGCAAAGCGCGGATGGATTTAAGCAACTTTACCTTTTCATCGCGGATGGACTCGGCCTCGAGCGACACGGGCGGTTCCATCGCGATGAGCGCGAGGACCTGGAGCATGTGGTTTTGCACCATGTCCCGCAGCGCGCCGGCCTCCTCGTAATAACCCCCGCGCCCGCCCACGCCGAGTTTTTCGCTGACGGTGATCTGCACGTGCTCGATCAGGTTGCGGTTCCAGAGCCGTTCGAAAATGGAATTGGAAAAACGGAACATCAAGATGTTCTGCACCGTTTCCTTGCCGAGATAATGGTCGATGCGGCAGATCTGCTGCTCGTGCGCAAAACGGGTCAGCTCCCGGTTCAATGCGCGAGCAGAGGCCAGATCATGGCCGAATGGTTTCTCGACGACAATGCGTTGCCAGCCGGAACCTTCCTTGTTCAGCAGCCCGGCCCGATGGATTTGTTCGGCGACCTCGCCAAACTGGCTTGGCGAAACCGCCAGATAAAGCAGCAGGTTTTCCCGCAACGGGCCGCTGCCGAACGAGGTCAGCTGCTCCTCCAGCTTTTTGTAGGCCGCAGCGTCAGTCAGGTCGCCCTGGCAATAAAACAGGTTGGCGGAAAATTCCTGCCAGACCTTTTCATCCACGGGCTTGGTGCGGGAAAACTGATCCAGCGCGGCCCGCAGCTCTGTGCGCCACGATTCATTTGTTTTTTCCCGGCGCGCAAAACCGATGATGCGGAACGCGGACGGCATCTGCTTTTCCCGGCAGAGATGGTAAAAGGCCGGGATCAGCTTGCGGGCGGTCAAATCACCGCTGGCACCAAAAATGACGATGGAACAAGGCCCGGGTGCCTTGCGTTCAGTGACCATGTTGCAGGGCGGCGCATCCTCCGTTGAGATCAAACCATTCACGCTGCTTACGATGCCGCAAGGGGCGGCCAAATTCAACGCTTCTTGTCAGGAACACCGGATTTATTCAGCAGCAATCCGTTTTAGAGAACCCTACGGGTCGAATCCGGCGTTCCACCCCGAAAAATTGCTCGCCCGGCGCGGTTATTTTTCGCAAAATTTCCCGGCGCGAGCATGAAAGCCAAAATCATCGTTACCCCAAAGAAAGCCGTGGTCGATCCGCAGGGCAAAACCGTCCAGGTCGCCCTCGAGCAAATGGGTTACCAGAACATCCGGGCCGTTCACGTCGGCAAATACCTCGAAATTGAACTCGACGGCGGCGACCGGGAGGCCGCCCGCAAAGCGCTCGACGAGGCGGCGCACAAGTTTCTCAGTAATCCGGTGATTGAAGATTATCACCTTGAAATCGAATGAAGCAAGGTGTTGAACCGTTCAATCGTTGAATCGTTGCAAAGGTTCACGATTCAACCGTTCAACGATTTAACGAATATGAATTTTGCCGTTTTACAATTTCCGGCCAGCAACTGCGACCAGGACGCCATCCATGCCATCCGGTCGCTCGGCCATTCCGCGCGCTACGTCTGGCACAAGGAAAATTCCCTCGGCGATGCCGATGCGGTCATCGTGCCGGGTGGCTTCAGCTACGGCGATTATCTGCGCTGTGGTGCCATTGCCCGGTTCAGCCCGGTGATGCAGGCGGTCAAACAATTTGCCGACCGCGGCGGCCTGGTCCTGGGCATCTGCAACGGCTTCCAGGTGCTCACCGAGGCCGGGCTGTTGCCCGGCGCGCTGGTCCGCAACCGCGATTTGCAGTTTCACTGCGAACATATTTTTTTGCAGACCGTCACGGCAGACTCGCCATTTACGAATAAGATACCGTCGGGCAAACCGCTGCGCGTTCCCATCGCCCACGGCGAAGGCTGTTACTTTGCCGACGAGGAAACCCTGGCGAAGCTGAAGGCGAACAACCAGGTTCTCTGGCAATATTGTGACGCGAGCGGAAACCTGGCCGACCAGGCCAATCCGAATGGCTCGCTTCAGAGCATCGCGGGCATTTGCAACGAGCGCCGCAACGTGGCCGGCCTGATGCCGCATCCCGAGCGCGCCTGCGAGCTCGCGCTGGGCAGCGACGACGGCAAATGGATTTTTGAGAGTATTTTTGCGGCGCTGCAGAACAAGACCGCGGTCAAGGCGGCCTAGGAGTTGCAGAATGCACCCCAAGTATAAAGCCATGCTTCGACTCTGTCAGAAAAAGAAACACCTGATTGAGTTTGATCGCCGTCCGAAAATCCAGGAACGGATCGCGGGCTTCATTCTGGATTTCACTGATTCCTTGATTCTTCTGCATCTGCTTGAGTGGAATACGTTCACATTGAATGGTTTTGTTGTGATTCGTGTTCAGGACATCAATCGCCAAAGGATTTTTAACAAGCGAAATTACTGGCAAAATAAAGCGGCAGAGGTGAAAAGACTGAAGCCGATTCATCCCAGCATTTCCATTTCGTCACTTGAAGAAGCCATTGTATCCGCCAGCAAGGCTTTTGAACTTATTACCATAGAAAAAGAATTGGTTGCCGATGGTAAAATGTGGATTGGTAAGCTTGCCGAAATTACGAAGAAAACGCTGGTGATTCACGGGCTGAATCCCAACGCGGAATGGGTGAAGAAATCAAAGTTTAACCTAAGCGAGATTACTTGCATTGGATTTGGTGGAGGTTACGAAACAGCACTCGCGCTTTCCCTGAAAACCTTAAGAAACAATTTGCAATGACCGAACCTGCCATCACCCCTGAACTGGTTGCCAAGCACAACCTCACGCCGGAGGAATACGCCCATGTGAAGGAAATCCTCGGGCGCGAACCCAGTTACACCGAACTGGGCATCTTCTCGGTGATGTGGAGCGAGCATTGTTCCTACAAAAACACGCGCCCGTTGCTCAAAACTTTCCCGACCAAATCGAAGAAGATCCTGGTCGGCGCGGGCGAGGAGAATGCCGGCATCATCGACATCGGCGACGGCCTGGCCATCGCGTTCAAGATCGAATCGCACAACCACCCGAGCGCGGTCGAGCCGTTCCAGGGCGCGGCCACGGGTGTCGGCGGCATCGTGCGCGATATTTTCACCATGGGCGCCCGGCCGGTGTGCGCGGTGAATTCCCTGCGCTTCGGGCCGATCACCGAATCCCCAGCCGAAAACGGAAGTCGGAAATCGGAAATTACCAATAACAAGCGTTTGTTCTCGGGGGTCGTGAACGGCATCGCCCATTACGGCAATTGTTTCGGCATCCCGACCATTGCCGGCGAGGTCTATTTCGACAAATCCTACGAGGGCAATCCGCTGGTGAATGCGTTCTGCCTGGGCGTGCTGCGTCACGAACAGATCGCCCGCGGCGCGGCCAAGGGCATCGGCAACCCCGTTTTCTACGTTGGCCCGGCCACCGGCCGCGATGGCCTGGCCGGCGCGGCGTTCGCATCGCAGGATTTGACCGAGGAATCCGCCGAGCAGCAGCGCGGCGCGGTGCAGGTGGGCGATCCTTTCATGGAAAAGCTGGTGTGCGAGGCCTGTCTCGAACTGCTGGCCACCGGCGCGGTCGCCGGCATCCAGGACATGGGTGCGGCGGGCCTGACCTGCTCGACCTGCGAGACCGCGGCCCGCGCGGGCACAGGCATCGAGATTGAATTGGACAAAGTGCCCCAGCGCGCGCCGAACATGAGCAGCTACGAAATCATGTTGAGCGAATCGCAGGAGCGCA
>CAYPSF010000166.1:0-9921 GCA_964413165.1 uncultured Bifidobacteriaceae bacterium | reverse complement strand
TGATGGCGCTCGCCTGCGTCGCCATGACGGAAAGGCCGATGGTTCCCCAGCCGGTAGACTGGTTGCCTTTGAGATAGGTGTTGAGGCTGTGAACGCCGCGCGTCCGCCACACGCCGTAAGCGGCAATGCCAATCATCGTGCCGAGCAGGATGATCCAATCGAGCGAGTTCATGCAAAATAGCGCGAGAAAAGAGCGAGCAACAACACCACCAGCACAAAGGTCACGAACACGAAAAGATAAACGCCGCGCCAGGTACAGAAGCCCGGCACGCCCGGCGACTCGTCCGGATCTCGAGATTCAGGCGGTACGGACTTCATTTATTTGCCCAATGAAATCAAATTGGCAAAGAGCCGGTAAGCCCCGGGCACGCCCGCCGGCAGCTCACGGAAAAATACCAGTCCGGTATAGACAAAATGACCCTTCCCGTACGGCGCGACGAGCAGGCCGCCCTGGAGCGCGGTGTCGCCGGGATCCCCAGCGGCCAGGATCGGCGTGAAATGTTCGTCCCATTGGTTCGGAAAATAAATCCCCCGCTCCTGAACCCAACCCGTGAAATCGGCCGCCGTGATTTTGTTCGGCGTGTTCAGCACCGGATGGTCCGGCGCCAGGAAGGTCACCGGCGCCGTTTCGTCAGTGACCCGATCGTTGGAAAGCTGCAGATTGTACGGCGCCAGCTGTTCGGTCTTCTGATCCCGGCCCGGACGGTTGTATTGTGCGACGACCGTGCCGCCCGCCTCGACGTAGGCGAACAAGGCTGGCAAATTGGAAACGATGTCGGTACGAACGTTGAATGCGCGAACGCCGATGACCACGGCGTCAAAATCTTTCAAGCGATTCGTGGTCAAATCGTCGCCGCCCAGCAGCGTGACCTCGTAGCCCATTTCTCTGACAGCATCGGCGACGCTGTCGCCGGCACCGGGAAGGTAGCCGACTTTTTTCCCGCGGATGGCGAGGTCGAGGCTGACGGCCTGGATGCGCGCAGGCGGTTGAAGCAATTGCATCGGGATGTGAGGATAACTGATTTCGATGCGCTGGTTGTCGTAAATCTTGTCGCCGATTTTTACGCGGGCGGTGATTTGGGCGCTCGCGGCTTGCGGCGGGGCGGTGACGGTGAAGGAAAATTTTTCGCGCTGTCCCGCGGAGGTAAAGGAGAGCTCCTTTTTCGCCGGCGTGACTTTCCAATCTTCGGGCGTGTCCAGCGAAAGTTCGCCTTTCAAATCCGCGCGGGCGGCGGTGACTTCGACAGTCACTTTCCGCGAGGAGCCAGGGGCAAACAATTTCACTTCGTCCTCGCAATGCAGCGAAACCGGCGGGATGATTTTCAGCGTGCGGCGCGCTTCAAACTTTCCCGATTCGGTTCCGGCTTGGACCGGTTCGTCATCAATCGTAAGCGGGATTGAAAATCGCACTGGCTGCCCGTCAATTTCAAACGCGTAAAGATCGGAGAGCGTTTCCTGATTTTCGGGACGCCCGATCAAACCGGGACTATTAACGCGAAACATGCCCGTCGTCGGTTCCTGGCGGAGCCAATAAGGATGCGTCAGCGGTATTTGGGTGGGCACGGTGATTGTCAGTTCTCGAAACAGCGGCACATTTGGTTTCAGTTCGGCATCCATGTCCGGCCCATTCCACGTCGCGCTTTCGAAATGAATGTTCTCTCCCTGGCTGTTGAACCTGCTCATCACTCCGCGCCACTTGACCGGACAATCGGAGTGCAAAGTCACTGCGTAGCGCAATTTGATGTCCTCACCCGGAACTACTTCGGCATGGGAGACCGTCGTTTGAATTGAAAGGCCAAGGCAGGATTGCAATATCTTGTCCAATTGATTCCATTTCTGGGCAATCAAACGATCGGAAGACGCTGTCCCGGAATTCGGATGCGCGAAAATCGGATAGAGGTTGCTGCGAACAAGAAGCAATGCTGGCACGCTCGCGGATGGCTTGTTCGGGTCGAACCTGGCAATAATTTTGTCCGTTTGCCGGCCGATGTCCGCGCCGCCGGGCACGCGCGACCAGGCGGTATCAATGCCGTCCATGATGTCATTGGTTGCCGGCTCGCCGTCGAGCACAATGAAATTTGCCGTGCGTGGACCGCCGCCGATGCCGGCGAAATTGCCAAAGCCCTGGCTTTTGTGCATGGCGCGGCTGCGACCGGCGATTTCGCCGAAGGAAATTCCCAGGACCGGATCGTTGCCATTGATTTCCACCCGCGGGCCGCCGGAAGAATTTGTGCCGCCGCGTCCGCCGAAACGGTTGTTTTGCAGGAGGCGCTTCGGTTGCCACGGTTTCAAATAATCGAGCTGGTCGGGAAACGCCTTGGGATCGCCGGCAAGTTTGAACGCCTCACCGGCGAGGATGGCAGAAGCGACATGATGTCCGTGCTGGCCTGGCGTCTGGTTCGTGGAAAAACCGGCAATGACCACGTCCGGCTGGAACGTGCGGATGACGCGCACCACGTCCGAAAGAACCTGTTGGTGGTCCCAGATGCGCAGCGTTTCCCGGTAATCTTTGGAATACCCAAAATCCATTGCGCGGGTGAAGAACTGTTCGCCGCCGTCCAGCCGGCGTGCGGCCAGCAATTCCTCGGTGCGGATGACGCCCAGCTCCTGGCCGAATTCCGGGCCCAGCACGTTCTGGCCGCCGTCGCCGCGCGTGACCGAAAGATAAGCGGAGCGGTAATGGCGTCCGCGCGCGAGGTAAGTGATCAGCTGCGTGTCTTCGTCGTCAGGATGCGCGGCGATGTAGAGCACGCTGCCCATTTCGCGGAAGCTCTCCAATTGCTGCAAAATGGCGGCCGGCGATGGGTCCTCGGCGGCCTGGCTGCCGAAAAATCCGATCAACAGGCAAACCGCAACTGCGGCGAAGCTGGACCGCCAGCGCCAGGGGGCTGGCGCGCGCCAAAACCTGTCGGGCCCTCGCACGGTTCAGGTTATTTCTTGACGGTGAACGGCACCGAGAACTGGGTGGTCTCCCACATGATTTTTATCACGCCGCCGCCCGATGAATCCTTATCGATGGCCAGCGTGAGCTGGTCCACCGGCTTGTCGAGTGTTTCCTTCTTCATGTCCACCCGCGCAAGGTCATGCGTCTCATCCACCGGAACACCCCATTTCCCGAGGTTCGTGCTGAACGCGAGTTTTGAGGCCCCGGCTTCCGACGGCACCGTGTAGAGGGTGTAGGCGCCGGCAGGAATCGTGGTTTCGCCGATCTGGATCGGCTGCTGGGTGATGAGGAGGGTGGCTTCGTCCGCCCCCAGGCGGTCGGCCTTGCCCCAGGGCACCAGCCCGCCCCAAATTTTACGAGGTTCGCCGGTCTTGGGGTCCTTGGTGTACGGACGACCGTAGGTTATGGTTATCCGGTCCCCCGTGCGTCGGTCGCCAATGACGGTGCTGATGGTTTCATGCGGGCTGATCCGTTTTTGCTGGGCCATCAACGGTACAGCACTGGCGATGATCGTGGAGAGAATGACTGCCGATTTGAATAATTTGTTCATGTTATTCCTCGTAGTTTGAATGGTTATCTATGGGATGACGTTTTGGGCCGGGCGGAGGTAACAGCCATCATTTATTTCAGGCTGGAAATCAGGTCATCATTCATCTTCACAAAGGAACTGCCGGGGCCTTCGGCCTTGATGGCCAGTTCGCTGGATTGCTTGGCGGCGGCAATGGCGCCGTCTTTATCGCCTTGTTTGGCCAGGATCTGGGCTTTCAGGTGGAACAATTCAAAGGCAATCCGGGGCTGGCCTTCCAATCCCGAGTTGACCCAGGCCTGCGCCTTCTTGAGGTCCAATCCGTGATTGTAATAAAACGTGGCGGCCTGGAAATAGAGCCCGGCATCCTTTTTGTCCGGCGACGCCATGGCCGCCTCAATCTGCGGGACCACCTTGCTGCTGACATCGACCTCCAGGTGGATGGGAACAACCAGTTTGTCCCAGACCAGGTTCAGCACCGCCGATTCGTCGCGGACATGGTTGAACTCGATCGTGAAGGTCTCGATGGCGGTATCCTTCAGCGTAACGGGCGTCGCTTTGAAACGCGTGACGTCATCCTTCGCATCGTACTGATAAGCCCCCCACTGGGCGGAATTCTTGTTCAGGATGACGGTCCATTCATTCTCGCCGGGGATGGTAAACAGTCCGTAGGTACCGGCGGCCATCTCGATGCCATTAAATTTCACCGGCGTATTGAAAGTGATCCGGGTGGCCTGATTGGCGCCGGTGCGCCACACCTGGCCGTAGGGAACGATGCCGCCGAAGATGGTGCGGCCTTTGACGCCGGGCCGGGAGTAGGTGATTTCAAAGTCGGTCAAACCGACGCGTTGTTTGAGTGTGCAGGCGGGGCTGGCGGCAGGAAAATCAATCTTGGGCGCCTGGGCGAACAGTCCGGGCGTGAAGACCAGCCCGGAAGCACACACGAGGGAACAAAGCAGTGTTTTTGCACTCATAGGTTTCGGGAACTTATAATAATCGAAACGGAATGGAAGCGGAAAGTACCGGCTGCCTGATTGCCCCGTCCGAATAGCAGCACAACCATGTCCTTTTTTTTGACAACGCAACCTCTTGCCGCGCGGGAACCTGCAAGAGCCCTTGAAATTTTGGCCAAGGTGTGAGATGAGTTTGTAATCGTTGCATCGCTGAGCTTGCTGCGGGAATCTTGACACCCGTGCATTCGCAGCAGCAGTTTGAAATCATGAAACCAGGGGCGTTCTGTTTAAACCGTAAGCGTGTGGCAAACATGGTAATGGCGTTTCTCGTTATCGGTGCCGCGATGGCATCCGCGATGGCAGCATCGGCGCAGGTTCTGGCCACGGTGGGCGCCTACGATGAACCGACTCAGGCGAACGCCGTGGATTTTGTCGCCGCCGGTTCAGCGTTGAACTTCAACCAGTTCAAATCCGATGTCGCAACGGCCTTCACCAACAATTTTGGCGGGGTCAGCCAATGCGAACTCATCGGCAGCGGTTCCGGCCCCTATATCTTTTCCTACGGCACCGACCAGACGAAGTTGCTGCGGCTGATCGGGGACGCCAACAATGACATCGGCATCACGGCCAGCAGTTCATCGTTTGCGCAGTCGATTTCACTCTCGGGCCTGTGGGTCAACCTGAGCCCGGAGATGTCGTTCGTCTTCAATGACACCTCCTCCGGCGTGACCAATGAACCGGTGATCAATTTCGGCCTTACCGTCCTCTCCACTTCCTTTTTCAGCACCGGCGATGTGACCGCCACCGCCCGGTTCAGCGGCGGCGGCCAGGCAAGCGCCAGCCGCAGCATCTCCGAAAGCAGCGGTTTGGGGGACACTTTCTTTGGCTTCGCCGCCCCGCCCGGCCAGTCCATTTTGAGCGTGTCGTTTACGAACAACACCGCCGGAGTCATCGAGTTCGACGACGTCGCCTTTATCACGGCGGTCTTTCCGACCATGAACCTGCAACTGATTGGCGGCACCTCGGCGCGGATTGCCTGGCCGATCAACGCCACGAGTTACTTGCTGGAGTCCACGACGAATTTCCCGACCTCAACCTGGACCAGCGTCACCAACGTCCCGGCCATAATCGGCAACCAGTTTGTGGTCACCGTCCCCTCCACCGGCGGGCAGAAGTTCTTCCGGCTGCGCCGGCCGTGATTGTATTTGGAGCGCGGTTGCCCCGGCCGCAGAACAATTCACCCTCCCCTCGGTGGAGAGGGCTGGGGTGAGGACCGGCGTTTGATCTAACTCATGACTTAAACATTTAACCGTGTTGGCGTCTGCTTCAATAAACTCAAACAATCTGCGGCTGCACTTTTTCCGGATCGACACCCAGGTCCTTAATCGCCTTGGCCACGACTTTCCGTTCCACCAGGCCTTTTTCCGCCAGCGCGTAGAGCGTGCCGATGACGGTGGATTCCGTGTCCACCTGGAAGAACCGGCGCAGGCGTTCCCGGGTATCGCTGCGACCGAAGCCGTCCGTGCCCAGCGTCATCAATCCGCCTGGCACCCACGGCACAATCTGGTCAGGGATCGTCCGGATGTTGTCCGACACGGCCACAAACACCCCCTGCTCCTTCGCCAGCAGCTCTTCGATATAGGATTTCATTGGCGCGGAGGTTGGATGCAGCATGTTCCAGCGCTGACAACGCAGCGCATCAGACCGGAGCAGTTTGTAACTCGTCGCGCTCCAGACGTCGGCGGACACGCCGTAACGTTCGGCCAGGATTTCCTGGGCCTTGAGCGCCGAGTTGATGATGGTGCCGCTGCCGAAAATGTGCGCTTTGATTTTTTTGTCCCCGGATCCGGGCTTGAATTTATACAGGCCCTTCAAAATGCCTTCCTCGGCCCCAGCCGGCATCGGCGGCATGGGATAATTCTCGTTGTAGAGCGACAGGTAATAGAAAATGTCCTCGCCCTCGGCATACATGCGACGCAGGCCGTCGACCACGATCACGGCCAGTTCATACCCAAACGCCGGGTCATACGGCAGGCAGGTCGGGACCGTGCCGGCCAGCAGCAGGCTGTGGCCGTCCTGGTGCTGCAAGCCTTCGCCGTTGAGCGACGTGCGGCCGGCGGTGGCAGCGAGCAAAAAGCCCTTCGCCCGGATGTCGCCCGCCAGCCAGAACAGATCACCGACGCGTTGCGGGCCGAACATCGAATAATAAATGTAAAACGGGATCATCGGCACGCCGTGGGTAGCGTAACTGGTGCCCGCCGCAACGAACGACGCCATCGACCCCGCCTCGGTGATGCCTTCCTCGAGGATCTGCCCGTCCTTCGCCTCGTGGTAATAGAGCAATGATTTGCTGTCGACCGGCTCGTACAGCTGGCCCTTGGACGAATAAATGCCGATGTCCTTGAACAGTGCATCCAGTCCGAACGTGCGCGCCTCGTCGGGAATGATGGGCACGATGTTTTTGCTGATGCCTTTTTGCCGGAGCAGGATGGTGATCAACCGCACGAAGGCCATGGTGGTCGAGGCGGCCATGGTCGAGCCTTTCAAAAATTCGGCGAACGCCTCGCGCGGCGGCAGTTCGAGTTTGGATGCGGCGGCGTTGACCTTGCGTTCCGGCAGAAATCCGCCGAGCGCCTTGCGCCGCTCGAA
Source organism: uncultured Bifidobacteriaceae bacterium (assembly GCA_964413165.1). Classification (GTDB taxonomy): domain Bacteria; phylum Verrucomicrobiota; class Verrucomicrobiia; order Limisphaerales; family UBA11358; genus UBA11358. Next base: position 2,849 of record CAYPSF010000166.1, on the reverse strand, counting down.
CAGGTACTTCATTTCCGGGCTGTCCGGTGGCGGCCGGAAGAAGGGCGTCTCGGCGATGACGTCGTCGCTGACGGGAATCTTGAAACGTTCGCGGAACTCGCGCAGTTCCTTTTCGTTCATCTTTTTCTGCTGGTGCGAAATGTTCCGGCCTTCGCCGGCCTCGCCGAGGCCATAGCCCTTGACCGTCTTGGCCAGGATGACAGTCGGTTGCCCTTTGTGTTCGGCCGCGGCCTTATAGGCGGCGTACATCTTGCGCGCGTCGTGTCCGCCGCGCAGCAGTTTTTGGATCTGCCCGTCGGTAAGATGGTTCACCAGCTTGAGCAACTCGGGATATTTGCCGAAGAAATGTTTGCGGGTGTAGCTCCCGGGTTCGACGGTGTATTTCTGGTAATCGCCGTCCACGCATTCCTCCATGCGCCTGACCAGCAAGCCGGTCTTGTCCTTGGCGAGCAATTCGTCCCATTCCCAGCCCCAGATAACCTTGATGACATTCCAGCCGGCGCCGCGGAAGGCCGCCTCCAGTTCCTGGATGATCTTGCCGTTGCCGCGCACCGGACCGTCCAGCCGTTGCAAATTGCAGTTGATGACCCAGACCAAATTGTCGAGGTTCTCGCGCGAGGCGAGCGTAATGGAACCCAGCGTTTCCGGCTCGTCTGATTCGCCGTCGCCGAGGAAGGCCCAGACCTTGGGTTCATCAGCCCATTTCGTCATACCGCGCGCCTGCAGATAGCGATTGAACCGCGCCTGGTAGATCGAGAGGATCGGGCCCAGCCCCATCGAGACCGTCGGGAACTGCCAGAAATCCGGCATCAGGTAGGGATGCGGATAGGACGAGAGCCCGCCGCCCTCGGCGAGTTCCTGCCGGAAATGCTGCAAATGCTTTTCGTTGAGCCGGCCTTCGAGGTAGGCGCGCGCATAAATACCGGGCGCGGCGTGGCCCTGAAAATACACCATGTCGCCGGGAAAATGCTCCGTACGCCCGCGGAAGAAATGGTTGAATGCCACCTCGTAAATCGTCGCCGCCGAGGCGTAGGTGGAAATGTGGCCGCCGACATTCGTGGTGGAGTTGGCCTTTACCACCATGGCCATGGCGTTCCAGCGGATGTAGCTCTTGATGCGACGTTCGATGTCGCGGTCGCCCGGGAAAGGTGCCTGCCGGTCCGCCGGGATGGTGTTGACGTACGGCGTATTGAAGCCGCGACCGGCATCATGTGACGCGGCGTGGAGGCGCTCGACAAGCTTTTCCAGCATTTGCGCCGTGCGCTCCGGCCCCTGGTTCTCCAGCGCCAGTTCAAACACCGACTGCAACGACTCCGACCATTTGTCGCCGTTGCCACCGTCAGTCGGAGGGTGAGAACGCGAACTGTAAATTTCTTTTTTGTGAGCTTTCAATGTGTTATTTGACTTCTCCTATGGCGACAAATGCCGCCGACAACATTAGAGCAAAGTCACATGTTCAACGCCAGCGAAAACAATGATGGCACACTTTCCCATTTTGGTGGGGCGAGCGTCCTCGCGAGCCGTTTTCGCTATGCGTTGACGTGTCGAGGCCGGCTCGCGAGGACGCTCGCCCCACCGAATCAGGCACGCGCAAAGAAATGAAGCTGATTGATCTCACCCTCCCCTCGCCCGCTGAAAATCTGGCGGGCGATGAACTGCTGCTCGATTGGGGCGAGTCCGGCGAAGGCGAGTCCATCCTGCGTTTTTGGGAACCGCGCGAACATTTCGTCGTGGTCGGATACGCGAACAAGATTGCAACGGAGGTCAACGTCGCGGCCTGCCTGGCGCGCGGGATCCCCGTTTTCCGCCGTTGTTCCGGCGGCGGCACGGTGGTCCAGGGTCCCGGCTGCCTCAACTACGCGCTGGTCCTGCGGATTCCCGACGACGGCCCGCTCCGTGCCATCGCCACCGCCAACCAGTTCATCATGCGCAAAAATCGTGCGACCCTGGAACCGGTCGCCAAACGGCCGGTGGCCATCCGCGGTTTCACCGACCTCGCCATCGGCGACCGCAAGTTCTCCGGCAACTCGCAGCGGCGCCGGAAACATTTCCTGCTTTTTCACGGGACCTTCCTGCTGGACTTCAATGTCTCGCTCATCAACGAGCTGCTGCCCATGCCGTCGAAGGAACCCGCCTACCGCGAGCGGCGCAGCCACGACCGGTTCCTGATGAACCTGAAGGTGCCGGCGGACAAGGTGAAGGCGGCGATGCGGCAGGCCTGGAAGGCGGAGGAACCGCTGGAGAACCCGCCGTTGGAAAAAATAGCCGCCCTGGCCCGGGAAAAATACGTTACCCGCGAATGGAACTTCAAATTCTGAATTGAAGGCCAACCGGATTAACCGCGAAATACGCGGAATACGCGAACAAAGGCTTCTGACGAAAATTTTACGCATTTCGCGTATTTAGCGTCTCTACTATTATTTCTCCATGAAAACAGAATTACTATTCAAAGAGGAAAGCTACAAAATCGTCGGCGCCGGCTTCGAGGAATATCGTGAGAAAGGCTGTGGCTTTCTCGAGCCGGTATATCAAGAGTGCATGGAAATTGAACTGCGTTTGCAGGGAATCCCCTTCGTCCCACAGAAGCCTCTCGCGCTGGAATCCAAGGGCTGTCGATTGCGCTCAAAACACCAACCGGATTTCGTCTGTTACGACCAAATTGTGCTGGAACTTAAAGCGGTGATCGAGCTTACTGATGAACATCGCGCGCAAGTGCAGAATTATCTGAAAGCAACCGGGCTAAAACTCGGGCTGCTCGTGAATTTTGGCCACTATCCCAAGGCTCAAGTCGAATGCATCGTGGCCGAGAAAGGCCGGTATGCGCATGGAACTTCGGATTAGCTACGAAA
>CAYPSF010000165.1:0-9984 GCA_964413165.1 uncultured Bifidobacteriaceae bacterium | reverse complement strand
ATGAACATCCTGCTGATCCGTCTCAAGTCCATCGGTGATGTTCTGTTCGTCCTGCCCGCGGTCCACCAGGTCCGGGATAATTTCCCCGGGGCCAAAATCACCTTCCTCACGGCCCGGGAAAATGCGCCGCTGTTGGAAGGCTTCCGGGAGGTGGATGAGGTCATCACGCTGGACCGGGCCCGGTTTGAGAGTGGAAATCCCCTGGCCATCCTGGGGGAGGCGTTTTCCCTGTTTCGCCGCCTGCGCCGCGGAAAATTTTCACTCGTCGTCGACTTTCAGGGATACGGCGAGACGGCCTGGCTGTCGTGGTTGAGTGGCGCACCGCAGCGTTGGGGCAGTGTGTATGGCCCGGGGCGGCGCTGGGCTTATACCCACGGTGTGAAGCGGGATGACCGGATGCACCACGTGGACCGTGGTCTTTCCCTGCTTCAACAATGCGGTTTGCGCTCCGGCCCGGTACGCAATGAATTCATTTTGCCGGATCAGGCCCTGGCCGAGGCCCGGCAGTTCCTGGCTGGTCACAACCTGGATCCGGACAAACCCATGCTGTTTGTCCAGCCCATCACCAGTGCCCCCAAGAAGAACTGGCCGCTCGAGCGGTATCTCGCCGTGGCCGGGCATTGGCGGCACCAGGGCTGGCAGGTCTTGTTTGGTGGCGGGCCCAAGGACCGGCTGGTATTGGAACTGGCGCGTCAGGCCGGTTTCCCGGTTTCCGCCGGCGTGCCGCTGCTGGTTTCCGGAGCCTTGACGAAGCTTTCCACGCTGGTGCTGGGCGGCGATACCGGAGTATCGCATCTCGCCGTGGCCCTGGGTAAACGGGTGGTGATGGTCATGGAATCCAATTCTCCCGGCAGTCCCCATCCGTTTCAACACCCGGATTGGGCCGTCGCCCCGGCCAACAGCAAAATTATTTCGGACATTGAAATCAGTGCGGTGGTAGCCGCCTGTACCCGGGCCCTCCACGAGCCAAACGGCACCGCTTCGGGTTGAAACTTCAAGCCGGACTTTTTAGGGCCGGTGGGGAGGGTGGGCGATCAGTCGCCTGGAACAGGGCATCCAGCCGCGCAAGAATGGCGGCCACACAGTCAGCCACGCCCAGTTGCTCGGTGTGCAATTCCAATTCCGGGCTCAACGGGGGTTCGTAAGGCGCGGAGATGCCGGTAAAATCCTTGATTACACCGGCGCGCGCCTTGGCATAAAGGCCCTTGGGATCGCGTTGCTCGCAAACCGCCAGGGGCGCGTTGATATATACCTCCATGAATTTCCCGGCCGGCACAATCCGGCGCACCTGCTCGCGATCGGAACGGTATGGGGAAATGAACGCCGTGATGCAGATCATGCCGGCATCCGCAAACAGTCTCACCACCTCCCCCACCCGACGGATGTTTTCCTTGCGGTCCTCCGGTGAAAATCCCAGGTCCGAACAAAGACCGTGGCGCGTGTTATCCCCGTCCAGCACGTAGGCCAGCCGGCCTCGCTGGAACAGTTCCCGCTCCAGCTCCGTGGCCAGGGTGGATTTGCCGGACGCACTCAGTCCCGTCAACCAGATGACACAGCCGGAAAAACCGGTGCGGCGCACGCGCTGTTCCGTCGTGATTTTACCCTGGGTCCAGGTAATATTTTTGCTTAATGGTTCGCTCATGTCAGGCTCGACCCACAGGTAATCCGTTGGCATCCGAATCGTCCAGTATGAAATGCCCGGCCGGAGGGCGCGGGCTGGATTGTACCCGGCAGGCGTCAGTCGCCGAATAATTTCTTCAACTGGTCGCGCGCTTTCGATTCGCGGGAATTTTCGACGGCCTTGGGCGTCCAGACCCGGCGGGCGAACTCAAAATATTCGCAGAAGTTGCCCGTATGTTTTTCCAGCACCGGCTCGGCCCGCCGCTCGCGGCACTGCTGCGCCACGCGCGGGTCGTAATGCGCGCAATTCAGGCAAACCCGCAGGTCCGCCCGGCATTTCATGCAGACTTCGCCGCGCCCCGGCTGGCCGCTCAACGTCCAGGGCTCGCCGCAATTATGACAGTGTCGGGTCATGGAAATTTACGATTTACGATTATCGATTCACGCGTCCGCCCATTTTACTCTCGTAAATCGTAAATCGTAAATCGTAAATTAACCGCCTGGCATCCGCATGAAAAAAGTCCTGGCATCCTTGCTCTGGTTTTTGCTCGCCCTGGCCGGCGCAGCCGCCTATGCCACCCTGGCATTTCACCGGAGCGAACCCGTCAATTCCGGGTACCTGCTGGTCGCAGCGGTCTGCACCTATGCCATTGGCTACCGGTTTTATTCCCGCTGGATTGCCGCGCGCGTGCTCGGGCTCAACGATCGCCGCGCCACGCCGTGCGTGGTCCACGACGATGGCCGGGACTTCGTGAAAACCAACCGGCTCATCGTCTTCGGCCATCACTTTGCCGCCATTGCCGGGCCGGGACCGCTGGTCGGCCCGGTGCTCGCCGCACAATTCGGCTACCTGCCCGGCACACTGTGGATCCTCATCGGCGTGGTGCTCGGCGGCGCCGTGCAGGACCTGGTGATCCTGTTTTGCTCGATCCGCCGCGACGGCAAATCGCTCGGCCAGATGGTCCGGGAGGAATTGAACGCGCCGGCCGGTTTCATCGCGGTGCTGGCCATCCTGGCCATCCTGGTAATTTTGCTCGCCGTGCTCGCATTGGTCGTTGTCAAAGTGCTCGCCGAAAGTCCCTGGGGCATCTTCACCGTCGGCGCCACCATCCCCATCGCGCTGTTGATGGGCAATTATTTGCGGTTCGTGCGCGTCGGCAAGGTGCTGGAAGCCTCGGCCTTTGGCATCGTGCTGCTGCTGCTGGCGGTCTGGGGCGGCAAGCTGGTCTATCAAAGCCCGCACTGGTCGCAGGTCTTCGGTTTGCACGACCTCACCGTCGCCTGGATCATCATTGGTTACGGCGTCATCTCCAGCAGCCTCCCGGTGTGGTTGCTGCTCGCGCCGCGCGATTATCTGAGTACGTTCATGAAGCTCGGCACGATTGGCGCGCTGGCGTTCGGCATCCTGCTCGTGCTGCCCACGCTCCAGCTGCCCGCGCTCACCCAATTCACCGACGGCTCCGGCCTCATCATCGCCGGCAAGGTCTTTCCGTTCTGCTTCATCACCATCGCCTGCGGGGCCATTTCCGGTTTTCATTCGCTCATCGCCAGCGGCACGACGCCGAAACTCATCACCCGCGAAGGATATGCCCGGTCCATCGGCTACGGCGCAATGTGCTGTGAGTCGTTTGTGGCCATCATGGCGCTCATCGCCGCCTGCACCCTCGATCCCGGTGTCTATTTCAGCATGAACGTCAAGGGCGACCCCGCGGCAACCGTGGCCCTGGTCACCGCCCACGGTTTTCCCGTGACCACCGGTCAGATGGATTCGCTGGCCCATGAACTCGGCGAGAAAACCCTATTCGGCCGTACCGGCGGCGCCGCGACGCTGGCCGTCGGCATGGCACACATTTTCTCCAAGGTCGTCAGCGGCCGCTGGCTCGACCTCTGGTATCACTTTGCCATCATGTTCGAAGCGCTTTTTATTCTGACGACGCTCGACGCCGGCACCCGTGTGGGTCGTTACCTGATCCAGAATGTTCTGGGCCGGGCCTGGAAACCGCTGGGTGACCCGAAAAACCTTCTCGCCCCTCCGTTCGCCGCGGCCCTGATGGTTGGCGCCTGGGGCTATTTTTTGGTCCAAGGCGTGCGCGACCCGCTCGGCGGCGTCAATTCGCTCTGGCCCCTCTTCGGCATCGCCAACCAGATGCTGGCCGCCATCGCCCTCTGCCTGGCCACGACCATTATTCTGAAAATGCAGCTGGGAACGCCGGCCTCCGGCACAGCGGGTCTCCCGGTTCGAGCCGTGCCGGAGGCCGGCGTTCCAAGGCGTTCACCGGCGCTGGCACTTATCACGCTCGTTCCCCTGGCCTGGCTGGTGGCGGTGACGTTCACCGCCGGAGTGGAGAAAATTTTCCATCCCGATCCGCGCATTGGATTTTTGGCGCAGGCCCAGATGCTTAGGGAAAAAGAGCCTGAGCTCCAGCGAATTCACATTAAAGCAAATAATGATTTGTTGAAGGTTGCCAATGCGATTGGTGATGGAGAACGCAACGCAAAAATTACCGCGCAGAAACAAGTTTGCGATGAAACTTGGAAGGCGGTGGCTGCGAATCGCACGCTCCGGGTCAATAACCTTCTCGATGCGGCCGTCGCCGGGATTTTTCTGGCTCTCGTCACCGCGATTGTTCTATTAAGCTTGCGCGAGTGGTTCCGGCTGCTGACGCGCCGCAAGCCGGCGGTGTTGCACGAGACCGAACCGGTCTGGCTGCCGGATTACGCGGTGGCGGAAGGAAAACCGCTGCACCTCGCCGGCACGGCGGCGCTGGCCTTGGCCCTGGCGAAGGAATGGTCGGGCGAATCGCATCTGGAACGGGCGCACCAACAGGCGCAGGCGGTCTGCCCGTGTCATCCGGCAAATGCCCAGGAGATTTATGTCAAAGTGACGGAACAACGGTTCAACGGCGTGCGGCGGTGTTGTTAAGCAAACATGAAAATTGGTTTATTTGGCGGTTCATTTGACCCGGTGCACCTGGGCCACCTGCTCGTCGCGCAGGCGGCGCTGGAGGAACTGGAGTTGGACCGGCTGTTTTTCATCCCGACGGCGCAATCTCCGTTCAAGCCGGAAAACCAGCCGGCCCCGTCGGCCACCCGCCTGCAATGGCTCCGGCTGGCGCTGGCGGGCAAAACGAATTGCGAGGTGGACGACCAGGAAATCCGGCGGGGGGGCGTTTCCTATACCATCGACACCTTGCACGACTATACGAAGCGATTCCCCAAGGCACAATTGTTCTATCTCATCGGCGCCGACAATGCGGCAAAACTCAACGCGTGGCGCGCGGCCGGTGAGCTGGCCGGACTTGCGGAATTTGTGGTCATTCCGCGCCCGGGCGGGACGGCGGCAAATTTTCCACCGCCGTTTCGCGGACGCCAACTCAAGGGCTTTCCGCTGGGTGTGTCGTCCTCCGAAATCCGCGCCCGGGTGAAAGCGGGCCTGGCGATTGATCACCTAATGCCCCCGGCCGTGACCCATGCGGTTGTTGATGCCCGCGTTTATATCTGAGGCTTGAAATCCGCGTCAAAAAATCCGTGTCCATCCGGGCCCGTTCATGGTTAAATCTTCCCGGCAACTATGGATTCAAAAAAACTCGCCCAGCTTTGCCGCGAATTCGCGGATAACAGAAAGGCGGAAAACATCCTCATCCTCGACGTGCGCGATTTGTCATCGGTGACGGATTATTTCGTGATCGCGTCCGGCACCAGCGAGCCGCACCTGCGCGCCATCGTGGAAGAAATCACCGACCAATTGCGCCAGGAGTATGACGTGCGGCCACGGGCGGTGGACGGCACGGTGCATGGTGCCTGGGTGGTGTTGGATTTCTTCGACGTGATCGTGCATGTCATGCGGCAGGACGCACGCGAACGTTATGACCTGGAAAGCCTTTGGGGCGACGCCGCCCGGTTGAAGCCGAAGAAAACCGCCGGCAAATCGCTTAAATCAACCGCCAAGGCACGACGCTGAGATTTTCGTTTGCGCCCTGGCGTTGGGGGTCAGGAATCTTTCGACGGGATTTCGTTCGATGCCTTCACCATTTCGCCGATCAGTTTCACGAAATCCTCCAGCCCGGTGGCCGGGATGATGATCGTGTCGCGTCGGCCGCCGACATCCTCGGTGATGCGCAGGAACCGGCCGCGGGGATTTTCCTTGAGCGTGAAAACGAAAGTCTTGCGTTCAATCTGGACCCGCTCGGATTTCAACGTGTCCTCATTGACCGGGGGCCGGGGCTGACCGTAAGCCGTTCGGCCAAAAGGTGATGGTCGCTCGTTTGAAATCATAATTTCCCGCTGAAGACGCCCGCTTATCTTCGCGCGCTTCGCTCCCGCGAGACCAGCTGGCGCCCGTTTCCAGCTTTTCCAAATTTCAGCCGCAATGGCCGTTTGTCAACTGGCAAAAAAGCGAAACGGGTACGGGCGGAAATCATGGTGCGTCCGGCAGGACTTGAACCTGCAACCCTCTGATCCGAAGCGGGGGCAATCGTGTTTCCGGATGTCGCTTGCGTTTCTGTCAGCAGCGTCAAACCCGTTGCGGCGCAGGCACTTCTTCTGCCTCCGCGCCCGGCAGCATCGCCGCGCCACTCGGTGAAACACCAGGCAACGTGATGCAGATGAACCGGCGGCCAGAATTGACGCGGTTCCAGAGGAAAATGATGAGTTTCATCGAAACGAAGCGGCGCATCGTTGTTAAATAATCTGTCCCCTTTTCACGAGTGCGTCCATACATGGATAAGATGATGACTGACGACATAGCGTTGCTGCGGGAATATGCTCAGAGCCATTCCGAGGAAGCGTTCGCCACGCTCGTATCGCGGCACGTCAACCTCGTTTATTCCGTCGCGTTGCGCCAGGTGCGTGATGCGCACCTGGCAGAGGAAATCACGCAGGCCGTCTTCATTATTCTGGCGCGCAAGGCGGACAAACTGCCCCGGCACGCCGTGCTGTCCGGCTGGCTTTGCCGCACTGCGCGATATGCTTCCGCTGATGCAATAAAAATTCAACGCCGGCGGCAACACCGAGAACAGGAGGCATTTATGCAATCCGCTTTGAATGAACCCGAAAACGACGCGTGGTTGCAAATCGCCCCGCTGCTGGACACGGCTTTGGCTGAACTTGGAGAAACCGATCACAACGCCATTGTGCTCCGGTTTTTTGAAGGCAAAAGCATGAGTGAAGTTGGCGCGGCCTTGGGCGCAAGTGAAGACGCGGCCAAGAAGCGCGTGAACCGTGCGGTGGAAAAATTGCAGAAATTTTTGATGAAACACGGCGTGACTTCAACGACGGCAACTCTTGCCGGAGCGATTTCCGCCAATTCCGTTCAAGCCGCGCCGGCGACGTTGGTGAAAACAATTACTGCCGTCGCGCTGGCCAAGGGCGCGACGGCTTCCATCTCAACTTTGACCCTCGTAAAAGCAGTTACGATAAAAAGTGCCGCGACGTTCGGGGCAGGATCAATCGGCGGATTGCTTGCGGCCATTGGCACCGCTTACGTTTCTCTCAAGGCACGCGCCGACGATTCCAAGTCTCCGCGCGAATGGCAATTTATGGTTCGGATTTTCAGGAAGCGGACGACTGTCTATCTGCTTTGGGTGGCGGTGTACGTCGTTGCCATGAAATGTGATTTTTTTCAGACGCCACTACACTTTGATTTTTTCCTGGCCGCATTCGTCTTTTATGTCTTCTGTGTCGATTTGTTAATATTGGCCCGCGAACAAAATCTTCGTCGGCGACGGATACAAATCGAGGACAATACCTATGTGGAAGCCGAATGGACAATACCAAGAAAGGTTACTGATCCCACAGCAGATTCTGTTAATGTAAAAAACATACTAAAAGCGGTAAAATATGGAGCATTTGGAATTATCTCGGGCTACATAATCTGGTGGATCGGTGGCGGACGGCAGGTCTTTACAAATGCGTGGCACTTGCGTTTGAAATACCCGGTTGTAGAAACGGCTTTAATTAGTGCGGCCTTAATAATGACGGCCGGTTTTATTTTAGCCATACCCATGGCATTTTTGAGGTGGCAAAAGCGTCCGCGTTTCCTGCAAATCCATGGGGATGGCCCGCAACCACGCAGCTTTGTCGTGTTTCCGATCATGTTTCCGATAGTGATCGGATTGATGACGTTGGCCATTTTTGACCTTTATCAATGCCGGGCGAATAATGGCCTGCATGATTCCACCACCTCGGCATCGCCGATTGAGGTTCTGGTTTTCAACCTTGTAGTGGCGTTGGTTTATACCGCATTCACTATCAGAACTATTGGAATCCTTGCCAAGAGGCGCAACTATACAGCCGAGACGAAGCAGCACGATTCAAAACACCCCTGTTAATACTTTTGATACCACTCGACTGCCCGCAAAATGCGGAGAAGCCTCAAACTCCAATAAATCATGGTGCGCCCGGAGGGACTCGAACCCCCAACCTTCTGATCCGAAGTTATTGTCTTGACGATTTTGCCCAGTTGGCTCAAGCTGCGCCGTATGGCCGTAAACACTCGCCAAAAACACTATGAAAACGCGCTTAAAAGCTAACTTGACCCAACCTGAAACACGCCGTCAAAACCGGGATTGTGGCTCAAAAGTGGCTCAGCGAAATCCTCCTGAGCCACTTGCAAAATTACTAGGACAAACGAAGGCCAAGCGCACGCTCTCACGCACGCATGCTGACTACTGGGAGGCGCGCTTGTTTCGCCGTGCGTACACGCAAAAGGGGAAGGCATGCGAGATCAATGACCTCTACGTGCGTATCCAGCACGGTGGACGGCGGGAGTTCTTCGCGCTCACCACCACAAACCGGGATGCCGCCGCCCGCAAAGCCGCTGACATTTACAAATTCGTCACAACCAGCGGATGGGATGCCACCCTGGCCAAGTTTAAACCAGACGCCCAGGGACAGGCAAAACTCGATATAACCGTTGGTGGTTTCGTTTCCGCCGTGGAGGCCACCCGCCGGTTGCGGCAGCGCACGTTCCTGAACTACCGCAATTGCCTGCGCATCATTGTTGCTGAATCCTTTGGCATTCGTGAAAAGAAAGACGAAAGTAAATTCGACTATCGCTCCACCAATGGCACCGGCAATTCAAAATGGACAAGCCGTATTGATGCAATCCGCCTCGAAAGGCTTACACCCAACCGGGTAAACAGTTGGAAACGCGACCGGATCGCCGGCGCTGGCCACTCCCCCGCCGGCATTGCGGCCACCAAGCGCACCGTGAATTCCTACATCCGCTGCGCCCGCTCATTGTTCAGTTCGTCACTGGTTCGCGAACTTAAGCAATTAAAACTGCCTGACCTCCTGCCGTTTCAAGGCGTTGAATTGGAGGAATCCGGCTCAGTGAAATACGTCTCCAGGCTCAATGCACGGGCCCTCATCGCCGCTGCAAAGAATGAGCTCAAGGATAGTGACCCTGAGGTTTACAAAGTTTTCCTGCTTGGTCTGTTTGCCGGACTGCGGAAAGCGGAAATTGATTTACTGGAATGGCGCATGATTGATTTTGCCGACAATGTGATTCACCTCGCGGAAACCGAGTGCCTGCATCTCAAAACCCGTGACGCTGCCGCCGACATCACGATTGACCCGGAAGTAGTTGCCGAACTCCGCGCATTCATGCCAAAACCCGCACTCAAGCGCGGTAAGACTTCGCCATTCATTCTGGAAAGCAAACGCCCACCGAAACCCGAATCCCTGCGGGCATATTACCGCTGCAAGGAAACGTTCAACCGGCTCAACGTATGGCTTCGTGGTAAGGGCATCCGGGCGAATAAACCGCTGCACGAATTACGAAAAGAGGTCGGTGCGATCATCGCCACGGAACACGGCATCTTTGCGGCATCAAAATTTCTCCGACACTCCGACATAACGACGACCGCCCGGCATTACGCCGACCAAAAGGAACGAATCGTTGTCGGCTTGGGTAAATTCCTCGATACGAGCATTAAGCCCGTCGCGGAATCCAAACAAGCGGCCGTCGGATGAAAACCAGACATGGGCACGCCAAGAAACTGTACTGAACATGAAGGTGAAAACTAAGTCAGCGGACAAGGCTACAGCCAGGAGGGCTCCATCGGACTTGGAAAAAGCGTTTGCGGAACTAAAAAAGAATTCCGGCGATAAAGCACTCTCGGATGCGTGGTGGCAAAGGTTCAAACGCGGGTACATACGCGTCTTTGGCTGCAATAAGAAACGCCGCCCCATCCGCCTGCATCACACCAAATTGCAACTTTCTTTTCAGGACGATGAGCCGACCAACGCCAGCGACTTTGCCACACTCCGCATGGCGTGTGAATTTCATGCGCTAAAGAAATTTGGCGGCATCACGCTTGAACGATTTTGGGAAATTGAAAACCCGCCGCTCTCTTTGGTAAA
>CAYPSF010000164.1:0-10057 GCA_964413165.1 uncultured Bifidobacteriaceae bacterium | reverse complement strand
GTCAATGATGGGTGTGTTCATATTTTTATTTTTTGGTGTGATCGTATCGAAACGTTATTTCTTCATGGCGGTGACGTGTTGCAAATGCGCTTCCACAATGGGAATGGATTTATCGAGGAAGCTTTTGATGTCCGCGTCCTGCGTTGCGGCAGCTTCGGCTTTGAATGCCTTGGCGTCCTTTTGATGGGCTTTGATCATGCCCTTGAGATAGGCATCGTCGAATCCCGGACCCGTCAGGACCGCCATTTTGTCCACCATCGCCTGATGTTTGGCATCCAAGCGGTCGGGCAAGGTCACGCCCTTTCGCGCGGCCAATGCCTTCAGGTCGTCATTGATGGCCGTGTGATCCTTCACCATCATCTGGCCGAACGACTTGACATCGTCACGCACGCCGCTGGTGGAGGCGAGTTCGCCCAGCTTCACCTCGGTCATGCCGCCTTGGGCGGCCGCCAGGATGAAGTTTGTGTCGGCCAGGGAGAGAGTTGTTTGAGCCTTGGCGCACGGAACCGCAAAGAAGAATCCAAACGTCATCGAGGCCACCAACAATGGAAAGATTGATTTCATAAGTCCTTTGAAGCTATGGCATGACCCCGTTCGTTGCCATGGGGTGTAACCCTACTGGATGCCCACTCAAGGACCGGAGACGTGCCGCTATACGTGGATGAACACGGATTCATTAACCGCAGAGAACGCAGAGATCGCAATGACTGAAAACTGAAAACTGAAAACTTTCCCCCTCGGCCTTCCTTGCCGCGCCGAAGCATGGCGAAGACGGGCGGGGCGACAGAAGTCGGTTCCCTCTGTGGCCTCCTGTTCAAAAAGGCTTTTTACAGGAGCAAACGGAGAGAACCGAGTTTGAATTATTTATTGCTGCCTGCGCCGCCTGCCGCGTGAGGTCGAATACCTTTTACCCGGACAGGATGAACAGGATTTTCAGGATGGACTGCAGCCTTTGCTGGTATTTTGGCTTAATGGGAAATAGTTTTTAGTTCGCGCCTTCGGTCTTCCCGTTTAGCCGTTGTTCCAGCTTTTCCAGCCGCTGTTCGAGCCGCTGAATCTCCGCGTCCTTTTCATCGAGCTTCTGGTTCAACCCCTGGATGGCCGCCAGCGCCACGCCGCTTTCATCCACCGTGGTGATGTGTTTGTCGTCGGGACCGACGTTGAAGGCAGCGTAAAAATCCTGCGCCACCGGGCCGAGATGTTTGATGCCCGGATCATTGGTGTAGGCCCACGTTTGAATGGGAAGCTGCGCGACTTTTTCCAACACCGTCCGGCTGTTCACGTCGGCGAAGTCTTGTTTGACGTTGCGGTCGCTGGCGCTGACGAACGTGCCGTTGACCGTCAGGCCGGTCCCGTCCAGTTTCATCATCGTTGCTCCTCCCGCCCCCGCATTCTGTGCCGCGTCGTTGTGCGTGCCGCCTTTGTACCACGCGAATCCATTCTGTGAACCGGACGCGTTGTCGGTGCGGAAATAGACGGTGCTGCTTTGCACGCCGATCCCGTATTGCGTTCCCCAGAGGTTGAGCATCTGGCGGGTTTGAGTGCCGAAGTAGAGACTGGTGTTGGTTGCGAGTTGCACCCCGTTGGCGGCCCGGATGTTGAACTGGTCATTGGTGGTCGAGGTGAAATCAATGTTCTGCGAGTCGGCCCAGACGAAACTTCCTTGATGATTTGCTTTGGCCTGGTGGCCGGCGGCGAAGGAGTAAGTTCCAGCGGCTGAGTTGAGCAAACCGCCTGGCACGGTTGCGAAGTCGCCGCTGCTCGTATTTTGGTCGCCCCCTCCCACCGTCGTTCCTGTGCCGCTGCTGGTGTTCAAATAGCCGCCGCCCACAGTCGCCGATATGCCGCTGCTGGTGTTGTTGTCGCCCCCTCCCACCGTCGCGGAATCATCGCTGCTGGTGTTCGATTCGCCACCACCCACCGTCGAGAGATCACCACTACTGGTGTTCGCAAAGCCACCACCCACCGTCGCCCCGCCACCGCTGCTGTTGTTGCCGAAGCCGCCGCCAACGATCGCCTCCAAACCGGCGGCGGTGTTGCCATTGCCGCCGCCCACCGTTGCATGTGGGCCGCCGGCAGTGTTTTGATAGCCTCCGGGTACGGTTGCAAAATTGTTGGTAGCGGTGTTCAGATAGCCACCGCCCACGGTTGCGCCACTCCCGCTGGCATTGTTTTGTTGGCCGCCAGCCACGGTCGCTACATTGCCACCGGCCGTATTTTGCACGCCGCCGCCTATCGTCGCATAAGAGTTTGTGGCAGTATTTTGGTAGCCGCCGCCGATGGTCGAACGACTTCCACCGCTGTTGTTTTGGTAGCCGCCGGCGATGGTTGCCTCCAAACCGGTGGCGATGTTGCCATTGCCGCCGCCCACCGTCGCAAAATTGGAAACATTCACGGTATTGTAGGCCACCACGCTGGCCAGGTTGACGGCGGTGATCGCATACGGCGCCGGGGTGATGTTCTGCCGTGGACTCAACGTGACGAACGGGCTTGCGCCATTGGTGCGCACGCCAATTTCCAGCCAGCGCGCCGGTCCGGTGAAGACCCCGGCGCCGAAATCCAACGTGACCGTAAACAAACCATTGCTCACGCTTGTCGTGCTGTTCGTAACGGGCCCGGCGATGACGGTGCCGGGCAGATTGGTGGAATCGAAAATCGTATACCGCAGATCGTAAATTCCCGCGGCCGGACTCGTGCCGTCATTGAGCCGGCCCTGGTAGGTGAACCCCGTGCCTTGGGCGAATACGGTTGAGAGTGGAGAGTTGAGGGTTGCGAGCGCCAACAACGTCAGCGCCACAACCAAACACTGCGGTCTGGTTTTCATAAAGGTTTTGGAATCGGGGTTTACCTCGCGTGGCCAACGTTGGATGCCACTGTGGCCGTTTCTAGCCTTATTTTGAAAATAAGCAAGCCGGATGTCGCAGTCAGCCGGGCGGGAAAAGTCCCGCCGACGCTCAATCTACAACTCCAGGCGCGGCGAAGCGGAGCGGAGACGGCCCAACCAACCTGAACCGCGAAAAACACGGACCACGCGAAAAATTTCAGCCGCAAAAATGCGCAGGGGACGCCAAGGTGGGGCGAGGCTCCTGACGAGCCGTTTTCCTGACCATCAACTCTCAACTCTCAACTCCTTCAGCCAGCCTTTGCTTTGATATCGAGGATAAAGCGTTAGGAACGGAGATGTCCTGACCGGCAGGGGAAAGTCGACAACAATGGCATATCAGTTGCTATTTTTTGACAATCCGGAAAGGAATAGCCAATGAATATCATCATCCTGGTTTGGTTCATCGCATTTGCAGTCCAAACAGTGATTCTTTCTGCCGTGGTTTTGATCCTGATCAAGCTTCAAAAACTGGATCAAAACGACGCCTACCATTTTCTGAAGGTGCTGGGGGTGGTCGCGCTCGCGAGCGGTCTCAACCTGGTTCCTTACTTCGGCCGCTACCTTTCGGGTCTGGCGTTGCTGCTGGGGCTCAAAACGGTCACCCGTTCGCCTTATGTGGACGTGGCGTTTACCGTCGTCATTTCCTACGCGATAATGTTTCTGGTGAAACTTTTCCTCATCGGCGCGCTCATGGGTGAATTGCGGCCATCCGTCAGTGATTCCGGCAACTCCAGGCCACTAAGGGACACCACACAGGAACAGACCGACGAAGCGGAACCTGAAACGATTGCCAAAACCAACCCGCCGGCCCATTCGGTAGCCTCACCGGTCGCGGCGAAGCCGGTGCCGGCCGGTCCCCATCA
This sequence comes from uncultured Bifidobacteriaceae bacterium, assembly GCA_964413165.1. GTDB lineage: Bacteria > Verrucomicrobiota > Verrucomicrobiia > Limisphaerales > UBA11358 > UBA11358. The sequence continues at coordinate 6,310 of CAYPSF010000164.1, read as the reverse complement.
CCTGGCCATCAAGGGGGTCACCCGCAACGGGGCCAAATCGGTGGTGATTGTCGATACCGGAGTGAAGACGTACAGTCTTTTTCTCGGCGATTCCGTCAACATGGAGACTGCCGACGGGACCAAGGGAGTGCGGTTTGAATCCATGGACGCGGGCTCGGTCACGCTGAACGTGGACGGGCAGCCAATGAAATTGCCCATCCACTGACAGCCGAGTTGAGCCAGGGCTGGGATTCAGTCGCGAAAAGGCACAAAGGGCACAAAAAGCGAGATGGCTGAACCCTTTACATTTTTTCGGGAACTTCAGCCTTTTTCTCCCAACCACCAACCCTCAACTTTCAACCATAAACCAAGTCCGTCACCTGTCACTTGTCACGCCCCTTGGATAGGCGCAGTATCGTCACTATGCCACGCAAAGTTCAGGAAAGAGTTTTCGCCATCGTTAGTGTGGCTTAAGGCCGGGTGACGTTGGTCCTGAGGAACGGTTCGTCAAGGCTGAAGGCTGAACGCTAAATGCTAAAGTGAAAATTACTGCCGCGTAATCATAACTGAGAGTGGTTGGGTCGCCGAGATATCCAGGGCGACATAAAGGCTGAAGTGCTGGCAATGAAAATTACTTTAGCGGTTAGCCTCTGAGTGTCTGACGGCATCAGTTTGGTTTCGCCGGACTGCTCGAATGGTTGCGGAGGTAGGATGCCAGCGCGACACCCAATCGCTCGCCGACGGCTTTGTAACCGTTGGTCGTGCCGGCCGAAGTGTTCCACGGAGTTTCCATGGTAACGGCCACCGTTTGCGGATTGGCATGTCGGTAAACCCAGGGGCATGACAGCGTAGCCCAATGGGGTCCCGGGCCATCCCAAACCGGTTCGGCGGCGACGGTTAGCGGCTCCGTCACTTCGCGGCGTACGATGGTGAAAAGCTGATTTTGGTTCGCCGCTGCCTGGGCTCCCAGATAGTTCGTCGGCGTTAAATACAGGGTAATCTGCGTGGCGGACGCCCCGGGATTGTGCAGGTCGAGCAACAAATCCATTCTTCCTTCCTTGGCGAGCGCCAAGACGCCTTTTTCCACTGCGGCCACTTCGGGCCAATGGGGCGTCGCGCTCCAATCCTGGTTGGGGTCCTGCGGAAGGCATTCCTTTCCGCCATCCCCGGTGGCAACATGGTCCACGGCCATGATTGGCACGAAGAAAACTTCGGCGTTCTGTCGCACCCATTGGGCGGATTCGCTGTCGCCGGCGAGCCACTCCGCCAATCCGATGCCAACCCAGGTGCCGCCTGATTCCCAGGCGTGCTGCCGGGCGAGGATCCAAACGCCGGGCCGCTGTTTCGCCGGCCGGTCTCCTTCGATGAACCTCGCTGCCGGCACCTGGCGGCCTTCGCGTGAGACCGCCAGCATGAAGGGTTTCACAAACGGATGTGCGCTGGCCATGATGCTGATGAAATTAATCGCGTCCACTGGCCCGAGCGGCGGCCCCCAGGCGATCCAAACCGTGTTGGAGGGCGCGGTGATTCGATAGGCCATCGCATTTCCGTGCCTTTCTCCGGGAGCCGTCCGGCTCCAGGCCCGGCCGTCGCCCGAAATTGCCGCGCACTTGGGCAAAGCCCATGCCGGAGCGAGCTTCCGGGCCTGCTTGCCGAGAATCGCCGGCAACGTCGCGCCGCTGGCGGTGACTTTCACTTCGAGCGGTTGTGACGGGTTCACACCGTCCACGCGGAGAAACCACCAGCAGGGCCAGCCGCGGTCCGGATTGCCTCCCGGTTCAATTTGGACCGACTGCGGGTTGTTGTTACTCGCGAGCACGTTTGCCGAGCCGCCTTCGAAATTTGTGGATACGGTGAGCGCCGCCTCGCTCCGCGCCGGCATGAGCGGAAGAACCAGAGCCGCCGCGAAGGCAAATGTTTTGGCATCAAGGTGCTTCATCGGTGTGAGCCTACCAGAACAAGGCTGAGGGCTGAAGGCTGAGGGCTGAGGGCTGAAGGCTGAGGGCTGAAGTATGGGGAGCGGACGTTCCGGAACGAAGGACCTGCTTACGGAGCACCTGCGCAACATTCAACATTCAACGCGCAACGTCCAATGTGGCACAAAGACTGAGGTGCTGGTGCTCAAAATTACTTTGGCATTGATCCAATCGTCACCCGTCAGTTGTCGCAATTCATCACTATTAGTTCGTATCAATAAAGAATTTATAGTATAAATTGAAGTATTATGAGACTTGCGCAAGTCGCAGGGGTTGTCTGTCTGCTGGTTGTGGCGCTGTCGCTGCCGACCGAGATGCGGGCACAGCTCACATTCACCACGAACAACGAATCCATCTCCATCACGGGTTACACCGGGAATCCGACCGTCTTGAATATTCCCGGCATGACCAACGGCTATCCGGTTACCAGCATAGCCGCCAATGCTTTCTTGAGCCGGCTCACTCTGGCCAGCGTCGCAATTCCTGACAGTGTCACCAACATTGGAGCCTTTGCGTTTGATCAATGCTCCCACATGACCAACTTCACCTTCGGCGACGGTCTCACAACCATCGGCCTTGGGGCGTTCATTCAATGTTTGGGCCTGACCAGCATTACTATTCCCAACAATGTCACCTCCATTGGAAGCCAGGCATTTTTAAACTGTCAATCCCTAACCAACCTCACCTTCGGCGGCGGGGTTACAACCATCGGCGGTCTGGCGTTTGGAAACTGTTACGGCCTGACCAACATCACGATTCCAAATAGTGTCACCGGCATTGGAACCGCTGCGTTCCAGAATTGTACCGGCCTGACCAATATCATCATCGGCAACGGCGTCACCAGTATCGGACAATATACGCTTGATGGCTGCACTCGCCTGGCCAGCGCCACCATCGGCATGCCAACCATCAGGAGCGGTTTATTCTCGTCCAGCGCCTCGTTCCATGGGTTTGGCAACCTGACCAGCATCACAATGCTCGACAGTGTCACCAACATCGAAAGCTATGCGTTTGTGGATTGCCAAAGCCTGACCAACATCACGATCCCCCAAAACGTCACCAGCATCGGAATCGGAGCATTCTCGGCAAACGCGCTACAGGCAATAACGGTGGCTCCAAACAATACCTTCTATAGCAGCGTGGATGGGATCTTGTTCGATGCGAGCCAATCCACGCTGATTCAATGTCCGCGAGGCCTCGGCACCAGCAGTTATACAGTTCCCAATAGTGTCACCAACATTGGAAGCCAAGCTTTCGAGTTCATCTTCGGCCTGACGAAAATCTACTTTACGAGCAATGCCCCAAGCTATGGGGCATCTGTTTTTTCCGTCACCTTTGCAACCGTTTATTATCTGCCAGGAACCACAGGCTGGGGCACGACGTATGGCGGGCTGCCAACTGCACCTTGGTTACCCGCCATGCAGACCAACGACGGCAGCTTCGGCGTACGAACGAATCAATTCGGATTTAACCTGAACTGGGCCAGCGGGCAGACGGTGGTAGTGGAAGCCTGCACGGGTCTTTCCCATCCCGACTGGCAGCCGGTGCAAACCAACACGCTTACGACTGGTTCGGCCTGGTTCAGCGATCCGCAATGGACGAATTATCCCGGCCGTTTTTACCGCCTCCGCTCGCCATAAGAGCCCCTACCCACATGCTTTTGGATTTGGCTCTGCGGTACCAGAAACATGACGAATCGTGGTCGGTACTGTCAAACTTGACGTAAGGCCGGTGCCATGAGCTTTGATTCTGTCCGGTAATCGAAAATGAGTATTCAACGAACCGTCCAATTCCTTTGTGTGCTTGTTGGTGCGCTGCATGGCGCGGCTGCTGAAATTGCACCCGTCGTTTGTCCACCCTACTACATCGTTCACTACCAAGGTTCGACCAATGAAGGTGAACTAAAACTCCCGGTGACCTATACGCTGTGGTTGCCTCCTGGCGTGAAGACTCTGCGTGGCATCATCGTGCATCAACATGGATGCGGCGCAGGCGCTTACGGAGACGGCGCGGCTGTGGCCTGCGACTTGCATTGGCAGGCGCTTGCCCGCAAGCACGAGTGTGCTTTGCTCGGCCCGGATTATCAGCAGTCCGACAAGGACGATTGCTTGTGGTGGTGTAACCCGCTAAACGGCTCGGGAACAAAATTCGTACAGGCGCTTGCGGATCTGGGGCAGCTGTCGGATCACCCTGAATTGAAGACAGTGCCCTGGGCGTTGTGGGGACATTCTGGCGGAGCGCTTTGGGTGGGAACTATGTTTTTCTTTTATCCCGATCGCATCGCCGCCGTTTGGCTGCGTTCATCGGTGCCGCCTCAGCCGATTGAAACGTTTCCGGCGGCAGCCTTCAGTGTGCCGGTGATGTGCAACCTCGGTACCCAGGAAGGCGTTACCGTCAATACCAACGCATCGGATTCGTCAGATTTTGCGCACAGGGTGTTGGCCATGTGGAACAAGGTGGAGCCGTTTTTCATGAATTTTCGCGCACGAGGCGGCCTTATCGGTGTGTCTGTGGATCCGAACAGCGGTCATGATTGCGGCAACTCGCGCTATCTGGCCATGCCCTGGTTTGATGCCTGTCTCGACGCACGGCTGCCGGAAAAGGCCGGGGACGCCAGGTTGAGGCCCATGCCTGCCGAAGGTGCGTGGCTCGCACCGTTGCTGGGCCAAAAGGCGCAGCGTGCCACAAAATTCACTGACGATGTAAAAACGGCAGTTTGGCTGCCGAATGAGCGCGTAGCGAGAGCGTGGGCCGAATATGAGAAAGACGGCAACGTGAAGGATACGACGCCGCCACCAGCGCCAACTGATGTGCGTATAAGCCCGACCGGCGAGTTGAGCTGGGAAGCGGAAGCCGACCTGGAGAGTGGCATTGCAGCCTTCATCATTGAACGTGACGGGAAGAAACTGGCTCGCGTTCCGGAAACGAATTCTGAATATCTGGCCTCAGGTTACATTGTCGGTCGCCGCATTTTCCAGCGAACCGGCTATGGCGACGTACCGACACCGCCTCTCGCGGAAATGCGCTACCGGGATAATACGGCAGAGAAAGATAAGAAATACACTTACACGGTACGTACGGTGAATAGTGTCGAACTGAAGTCCAAGCCGACAGTAGCCATGACCAGCTTAAGCGGAAGCTGCCGCAGCAATGCACTGCCGTGCGAGACAGTCACCCAATGGCTGGAAATCCCCCAACCGATCACCAACAGACCGCATGTTGCCATCAAGCTGGACACAAAACTTCTCGATGCCTGTGTTGGCAACTACGAATTCGCGCCATCCGCCGGAGGGAAGGTAACAGTCCGGCGAGAAGGAGATCAGTTGCAGGTTCGGTTCGAGAACAGCCCAATGTTGCGCTCGATGTTTTTCCCATGTCGGAAACAAATTTCTGCCTCAAGATCGATGATTCGCTGGTAACTTTCATCAAGAATGACAGCGGAGAAGTGACAGGTGTGATCCACCATACCGACCGGGCAGGAGGATGGGGACCGCCAGCCGTGGGAAAGAAAGTGCCTGAACCCGCTAATTGAAGGGACCCGCAAACAGGATACGCGCACCCTGGATCTTGGAGATATCCACCTTGGCCGGGACTGACGTTTATTCATAAACGTTTGTCTTGTAATTCATCACACGCACTTATAATCTAATTCGTTCTCGTCGGCTAAGCTGCCATCATGACCCAGGCCCAATGAAACCGCCTTCCTTTCTCCATCGCTTTGTCGCCGGCCTCGTCTGCTTCACCACGCTGACACCTGCTGTGCGTGGCCAGTCCGCCAGCCCACGTTCCGAACCCATCCCTTTGGCCCAGTTGGGCGCGAAGGCGGGCGCGCAATACCAGGGCGACGGCCTGTCCGTGGCGCCGACGCCGGAGGGCGCGCGACTGCGCTGCGTGTTTCAGAAGCTGGAAGGCCAGGTGACGCGTGAAGGATTGTGGCTCGTTTCGACCACCGGGGCGCAGACCGGTGAGAAGTTCCGCGTGGTGGCCTGCGCCGTTGGCCGACCAGGCGGGCTGACTGCCTTGCCACTGCATGGCACTGTGACGGTGGCCGACAATCTGGCCCGCTGCGCGCGCCCCGGCTTGACCGAACAATACTCCGTGAGCGTGGACGGCGTGCGGCAAGATTTCGTCGTGGCGCAGCGACCCGCCGGGGACGGCGCGTTGCGTGTCGAACTGGACGTGATCGGGGCCCGGGCCGAGGCGCTCGTAAACGGCGCGCGGCTGGTGCTCGGCGGTTCCGGTCGCAAAATTGCCTACACGCGACTGCACGTTGTGGACGCCGAAGGCAAGGAGCTTAAGGCGCGATTGGAAGTGACGACGGAAGCGCGGCTGGCGGTGCTGGTGGAGGATGCGGC
>CAYPSF010000163.1:0-10229 GCA_964413165.1 uncultured Bifidobacteriaceae bacterium | reverse complement strand
GGGGCATGCAGGCCTTCGACACGTTCAAGGTCGTGCCGCCCGGCATCGGCATCGTCCACCAGGTCAACCTCGAATACCTCGCCAAGGGCGTGCTCGAGGCGGAAGGCGTTTATTATCCGGATACGCTGGTCGGCACGGACTCCCACACGACCATGATCAACGGCATTGGCATCGTGGGCTGGGGTGTGGGCGGCATCGAGGCCGAGGCCGGCATGCTCGGCCAGCCGGTTTATTTTCTTACACCGGACGTTGTGGGCGTGCATCTGACCGGCGCGCTGCGCGAAGGCGTCACCGCCACCGACCTGGCGCTCACCGTCACGCAGATGCTCCGCAAGGCGAAGGTCGTCGGCAAATTCGTTGAGTTCTTCGGTCCCGGCGCGTCGGCGTTGCCGGTGGTGGACCGGGCGACGATTGCCAACATGGCGCCCGAATACGGCGCGACCATGGGTTTCTTTCCCGTGGACGCCGAGTGCGTGAATTATCTTCGGGCCACCGGCCGCAGCGACGAGCATTGCCGGGCCTACGAAAATTATTACCGCGCGCAAGGCTTGTTCGGCATTCCGAAGAAGGGCGAGATTGCCTTTTCCCAGGAACTGGAACTCGACCTGGGCACGGTGGTGCCGAGCGTGGCTGGTCCGAAACGCCCGCAGGACCGCATCGAGCTGCCGAAGCTGAAGGAAAATTTCATCGGTGCGTTCAGCAAGCCGGTCACGGATAACGGCTTTGGCATGAAGGCCGAAGAATTTGCCACCACCCGGGTGGAGGTGCCGGTCAATGGCCAGGGCAAGACCACCATCGGCCATGGCTCGGTTTTGATCGCCGCCATCACAAGCTGCACAAACACCTCGAACCCCAGTGTGATGCTCGCCGCCGGGTTGCTCGCCAAGAAGGCCGTCGAACGCGGGCTCAGCGTGAATCCCGTCGTCAAGGCCTCGCTCGCGCCCGGTTCACGAGTGGTCAGCGATTATCTGGGCAAGACCGGTCTGCAGCCGTATCTCGACCAGCTCGGCTTCAACCTCGTTGGTTACGGTTGCACCACGTGTATCGGCAATTCCGGCCCGCTCGCCGCACCGGTCGAGGATGCCATCGTCAAAAACAACCTGATCGCCGCTTCCGTCCTTTCGGGCAACCGCAACTTTGAAGCGCGCGTCCATCAGAACATCAAGGCGAACTTTCTCATGTCGCCGCCGCTCGTCGTCGCCTTTGCGCTGGCCGGCCGCGTGGACATTGACCTGGACACCGAGCCGCTGGGCACGGGCAAGGACGGCAAACCGGTTTTGCTCAAGGAGCTCTGGCCGACCTTGCGCGAAATCCGCGACCTCATGCAGTCGGCATTGCAGCCGGACGTGTTCCGCAAATTGTACAAGGATTTCGCCGGGCAAAATCCGAAGTGGAACGAGATCCCGTCATCCGTCGGCAATGTCTATGAGTGGGACCGGCAATCCACCTACATCCAGGAACCACCGTTCTTCACGAATTTTTCGCTGTCGCCCGGCGGCATTGCGGAAATCAAAGGTGCGCGTCCCCTCGGCATCTTTGGCGACAGTGTGACGACCGATCATATTTCGCCCGCCGGTTCCATCAAGAAAACGTCGCCGGCCGGAAAGTACCTGATCGAGAACGGTGTCGAGCCCGCGGATTTCAACAGCTATGGTTCCCGACGCGGCAACGATCGGGTGATGACGCGCGGAACGTTTGCCAACGTCCGCATCAAGAACCTCATGGTGCCGGGTGTCGAGGGCGGCGTGACGAAATTCCAGCCCGGCGGGGAGCAAATGAGCATTTACGACGCGTCCATCAAGTATCAGTCGGCGGGCACGCCGCTGGTGGTGATTGCCGGGCAGGAGTATGGCACCGGTTCGAGCCGCGACTGGGCGGCCAAGGGCACGAATCTGCTGGGCGTGAAGGCCGTGGTGGCGCAGAGCTTCGAGCGCATCCATCGCAGCAACCTGGTCGGCATGGGGGTGCTACCGTTGCAGTTCCGGGAGGGCACCACGGCGCAAAGCCTCAAGCTTGACGGCACGGAGACCTACGACATCGTCGGGCTGGACGCGAGCCTCAAGCCGCAGCAGGAGTTGACGCTCAAGATCACGCGTGCGGACGGCCGGGTGGAGAACGTGCCGGTGCGTTGCCGCATTGATACGCCCATTGAGATTGATTACTACCAGCACGGCGGCATTTTGCCATACGTGCTGCGCCAGCTGGTGGCCAGGGCATAGGCTGCGTGACATGTTTTGACCGTGCAATCCTATCCGCACCAGCTTTTGGATGACGGACGCAAGGTTTACTTCGGGCAAAACCTTCAGGAAGTCGAATGCACATTTGCGACAACGGCCATTGATATTCCGTCACGAATTGCGCGAGCGGGAATAGACAAGAAAATTGTTGCGCAGGGCATATCCCTGCAATTTGACACTGAGCGGCTGAACACAATCGAATTCTCGAAGGACTACCGGTTCAAGAACCCGGCGAAACCATATTCTCAATCGTGGAAAAATTTTGAAGTCATCGGTGACCTAGGCATAAAGGGCAGAATGGATCGCGATGATTTCATCGCCTACTTAGCCGCCTGGGAATTTCGTGCGCGCGAGTTAGGAGCCGAAAAAGTCGATTTGGAAGATTTGGTGGAAAATCAATATCGATTCTCTTTCGACAAGGACCAATTTGCGGACATGTTTCACCTGGCTATGGGGCCGTCGCGAAGGGCCGGAGGTGGTGGAATGTGGGCTGATGGTTGGACCGCGTTTTTTACAGCCGAAAGTGACGCTTCGGCAAAGCGCGTTTCTGGCGGAAAATTGGAATCGCTTTGTGCGTTTTGTGATGAGTTCAACACGGTAGCCAAGAGAAGGAGCTAAAGCTTTCAGCACGACGCGGTGGTGAAATGAATCGCAACGGGTTGTGCCTGAGGCTGATGCTCCAATCATACCCGGTTCTTCTCCGGTTTTGTCGCCAAACCCGCCTTTGCGGGTTGTTAATAATTTAGGCTTGAACCGCCGATTTAACCGGTTACATGATTGCAGCAAGCCGTTCCAATCATGATCGAACTCAAGGTCCAATGCGACTGCGGTCAGAAGTACAAGTTTGATGTCGAGCCAGTCGATGGCCAGATGCCCTTTACGGTGGCGTGTCCCACTTGTGGTGCGGATGGGACGGCACAGGCGAACGGGTTGCTGCAACAGACGTCGCCTGCGCCGGTGGCTGAATTGGCGGTGCCGCCCGTGCCGGTTGCGGTCCCATCCAGACTGCGCATCAGCACTTCCACACCCGCCACTTCTGCGGCAACGCCACCACCTCTGGCTCCTGTAACTCCTCCTCCTCCCATTGGAGCTATTCGGGCAACGCCACCGGCAGCCGTCAAAAAGAATCGGGGCGAACCCAGCTTCGCCCTGGGCTTGCTCGGAGGGGCTGTGGGGGCCCTGGTAGGAACGTTGGTCTATTATCTGGTGTTCCATTTCCTGGGATTCCGCATCAAGCTGCTTGCGGTGGGGGTGGGCGCCTTGGCCGGCTGGGGTGCGGAATTTTTGGGCCGGGGCGAAGGCAGCAAGGAATTGGGCGGGCTCACCGCCATATTTGTCCTGGCCGGTATTGTCGGCGCGCAATATCTGGTGGCACTGAGCTGGTGGCATGAAGCCGTGCCCACCGGCTTGTTTGGCTCGGCCTACACCAACAGCGTCATCGAAGCGAAGGCGATTATTAAAGCTGTGCCCAACGGTTCGGATGAAGAGATACGGAATTACCTGGCTCAGGAGCAGGCCAAAGAGGATGGCGAACCCGGCGTGAAACCCAATCCGGCCGCCATCACCAAGGAGCAGATCAAGGAATTCAGGGAAACGGACCTGCCGCAATTCCAGGACCTGGCCAGCGGCAAAATGACCCACGAACAATACAACATCATCCATCGAATTGACTCCGTGGCAGAACAAAGCCAGGACAGTGAGGAAGGTACTTTCAAGGCGATTTTCCTGCTCCTGCTGTTGAGCAAATACAACCTGGTCTCCCTGTGCGTGGCCGCCGGCGTGGCTTTCAAGATGTGCACCAACGCTTGAAGTGTGTCCCGACCCGGGCGCCGGCCCGGAGGGCGACCTTCCCATCAAGCCGGGTTATTCCCCGGTTTTACTATCGCCACCACCGCGGCCTCCGGCTTTAGATATTTCTGCGCGGCGGCCTTGATCTGCTCCAGCGTCACGGCCTCGAATTTGGCGTCATCCAGTTCCGCGCGCTGGTAGCCCAACCCGTAAAGTTCGTCGAGCGCGGTCGTGGAGGCAAGATGGCCAAGTTCCTGCCGCGCGATTTTTTTCTGGCCGATGATTTTGGCCTTGGCGCGTTTGAGTTCCTCGGCGGTCAGGCCCTCGAGGCGCAGCAGGCCGGCTTCCTTGAGGATTTCCTGTTCGACCAGGGCCGCCTTCGTCGGCTCGGTGCCGGCGTAAAAGGCAAAATAACCGGGCGCCAGGCCGGCGAAATGTTGCGCGCCAACGTAGTAGGCCAGGCCGAGCTGGTCGCGGATCCGCAAAAACAGCCGCGAGCCCAGGTCGCTGCACGATTCCTGGATCAGTTCGAGCGCGTAATGGTCCTCGCTCTGCAGCGTCGTGCCGGGGAAACCGACGACAATGACCGCCTGTTTCTTGTCGCGGGTTTCCTCCACGCGCTGGACGAGGGCGACGGGCATGGCGGAGGCGGGACGGATCAATTCCCTTGCGGCTTCACTGGATTTCCAGTGGCCAAAGGCCTTTTCAACCGCGGCCGTTACCTCCGCCGTTTCCACGTCGCCGTAAATGGCGAGGACGCAATTATTGGGCACGGCGAGTTTTTTGTGGAATGATTTCAAGCCGCCTGCCTTGAGTTTGGCGACGGTCTCCTCCCGGCCGGTGGAATCGAGGCCGTAGCCGGCGTTGCCGTACAGCGCCCGGCGCATGGCCAGGCTGGCGCTCTTGAGCAGGTTGTCCTTCTGCGCGTAAATGTCCGCAATCTGCACCTCACGCTCACGTTCCAGCGCGTCGGTGGGAAATATCGGGTTCAATAAAACGTCGGCGAGCAAATCCAGGCCGATGGCAAAATCACTGCTCAACGTCTCCAGGTTGACGCCAAAGCTGTTGTTGCCGCCATAGCTGTCGATGCTGCCGCCGACCGATTCAATTTCCGTGGCGATGTCCCGGGCGTTGCGGTGCGAGGTGCCCTTGAGCAGCATGCGGCTGGTCAACTGGGTGATGCCGTTGTCCTCCTTGGTTTCGGCCAGCACGCCGCCCTGGAACATGGCGCGAAATTCCACGAACGGCAGCCGATGGTCCTCCTTCAGGAGCAGGCGCAGGCCGTTCGGCAGCTCAATTTTCCGGATAGCATGCTCATTCGCTTCCTCGACGGCCACGGTCAATTTAGGCGCGGTACCATTGGGTAGCAACGAATAGAGGGTGCGGTTTTCCGCCGTGAGATAATCCCGCGCCACCCGCAGGACGTCATCAGGCCGGACCCGCTTGACGGCGGCCAGGTAGCGTTCGGAAAAGTTCAGGTCATTCGCCGCCAGCCAGTTGGATCCCAGGTTCTGCGCCTGGCCTTCCATCGTCTTGCGCGCCGCGAGCGTGGCGGCAATGAATTGTTTCACCGCCTTCCCCAGTTCGCCGGCCGAAACCGGCGAGGTCTTCGTTTTTTCCACCTCGGCCAGGATCGCGTCGCGCGCCGCGGAGAATTTTTCCGCGTCCACGATGGCGCTCATGCCGAACAAACCCGGGTTGCCCGGACTGTAGGTCCACGCGTCCACGTGATGCACCACGCCCTGTTTCTCACGGACCTGCTGGAAGAGTCGCGAGCTGCGGCCGCTGCCGAGCAACACGGCCAGCACATCGAGGACCGGCACGTCGGGATGCCGCAAATCGGGGATGTGCCATGCGAAATGAAAGTGCCCCAGTTCGATGGGCGCCTCCTCCACCACCTCGCGGGCCGCGGTTTGCCGGGGTTCCTCCGGTAATACCACCGGCGGCAAGGCCCGGGTCTTGGCCTTATCGTAGGCATGACGGATTTGCCCAATCACATCATCGACCTTCACGTCGCCGACGACGACGTAAAAGACGTTGTTCGGCGCATATTTGTCGGCGTAGTAACCTCGGATATCGACCGCCTTGAGTTCGTTGAAGATGTCGGGGTAACCGATGATGGTGTGGCGATACGGGCTGCGGGTGTAGGCGGTTTCAAACAACCGGCGGCTGGAACGGCGCCCCGGATCGTCCTGGCCCATGTCCATTTCGCGCCGGATGACGTCGAGTTCCTTGGTGAGTTCGTCGGCGGGCAGGGTGGCGTGCTGCATGATGTCGCACAGGATGTCAATCGCGGTGCGCGCACCGGTGGCCGGCACGTCGATGTGATAGACCGTGCGGTCGAAGCTGGTGTAAGCGTTCATGTAGCCGCCGGCTTCCTGCACTTCCTGGTCGATCCGGCTGCCGGGGCGCGTCGTTGTGCCCTTGAACAGCATGTGTTCGAGCACGTGCGACAGCCCGGCCCCGAGCCAGCGACCCTCGTGAACGCTGCCCGCCATGCACCACGCCTGCGCCGACACGACCGGTGCGCTCCGGTCCTCGCGCACGATGATGGTCAGGCCGTTGTCGAGGGTGACGATCGTGACCCCGGGCGGCAGCGATGGAATTTTCATCGCGGCCGAGCGGGTCGAAAAAGAGGTGTCACTCATAGTGGTAAAATCAGAAGGACAAGATATGGGAAAACGGGTTTTGGGCAATTCAATTTGGTGAACGGTAATAGTACGACCTGCAATTTCGGTGGGGCGAGCATCTCCGCGAGCCGACTTGGTACGCCAAACCCTAGGACAGCGGCTCGTCAGGAGCCTTCCACCCTCCGTAGCAGAACTGCTGCGGAGGACGGGCGCCCCGCCAAATCCAGCCTCGGTGGGGCGAGCGTCCCCGCGAGCCGCTTCACCTTCCACTCCATATCAAATCAAAAATCCCGCCCTTGAATGGCCATTCTCCAATCCGCTGCGCCAATCCTTTCCGCACCGGGTTCTCCTGCAGACGATGCGCTATTTCGTTGGCCAGCCAAGGTTCACGTTTGTCGGTGTTGATGCGTTCACATCACCGAGAATATTGGAAGTCCTGCCCGGTTTGGAAGTTTGAATTTGGAACGGCGGCTCGTCAGGAGCCTCGCCCCACCAGACAAGTCAAAGATAGTCGCCTACCCGGGTCCGGACAAGGGGAAGGAAACGACAATCGCATTCTGCGGCTTATTCAACCACTGGCTTGATTTCGGGAGCAGGCTTGCGTGATGGCCAGAACGGCTTGCGGAACGCGTCGGTGAAATCGTAGCCGTTCTGGAAATCTTCGCGGCTGTCACGCTCGGTCTTGGCCAGCAGCCCCGTCTCCACCATGTTGAAAACGATCTCGCCGAAATCCTTGCAGTTGCGAATGCCCCATTCCGCCAGCACCGTCACCACCATCGGGCCGAATTGCTGCAGGGCATATTGCCGGATGCCATCCAGCAGTTCCTGGCCGCTGACGTGCCGGATTTGGCTCCGGTTTTCTTTGACGATGAGTTTTTGGGTGAAGTCGAGCGCTTCGCGGACAAACGTGTAGGCCTCGCGCGTGTAACGCGAATCCCGGCTGAGAATGATCTCCACCGCTTCGTCAAAATTGATTTCTTGCATTTTAAGGTCTCGCCGACTGAATCACTGCCTGGGGCGGGTGCGCGGTGCGATACCATTTCACCGCCCAGCCCGTCAGCAGCAAACCCAGAACAATACATAGCACCATCTGTTCCTGGCTCGTTAGGCGCTTCACGGCAATAATCTAACGGAATAAGGCAGTTTCGGCAAGTCAGACTAATCTTGGAGCACGGTTTTGGCTGAAATTCGTAAATTCCTTTGGCCACCATAACTTGAACGCATTGCTGAGACGCCAGCGCTCTCAGGAAGACATTCGCTCACAAATCCTAAATCGGACGTCGTAAACGGCCTTAAATCCCGGCTTTAATCTTGCGACGGTGCCACCCGGCCTGTTAGACTGAAGACCCAGTTATGGCAGCCATCGGCCGATTTCAAAAGGGTGACGACATTTTTTACGCCAAGGTTGTGGACGGCGAGTTGTTTCGGCTGCGCGGTGATGTTTTTGGCTCGCCGTCCTTCGACCGCAAGCCCACGCCGCGCAAGGGGATAAAGACGCTGGTCCCGATCGTGCCATCCAAAATCATCGCCGTCGGTCTCAATTATGCCGACCACGCGCGGGAGACGGGCAAGCCCCTGCCCAAGGAGCCCTTGATCTGGCTCAAGGCCACCACGTCGCTTATTCCTGATGGCGGGAAAATTGAAATTCCCTTCCGGAACCATCGTACAGATTATGAGGCCGAACTGGCCATTGTCATCGGCCGCCGCATCCGCAATGTCACCGCCGCGGCCGCATCACGGTACATCCTCGGTTATACCACCGCTGAGGACATCAGCGACCGGACGATCCAGAATTCCGAGAGCCAGTGGGCGCGATGCAAGTCGTTCGACACCTTTACGCCGCTCGGACCTTACGTGGAAACAAAGATTGACCCGAACGAGCTGAACATCCAGCTGTTCCAGAACGGCCAGTTGCGGCAGAACTCGAACACCAAACAGCTGATCTTCAAACCGGCCGAGCTGGTAAGCTTCATCTCCACCAACCTGACGTTACTGCCTGGGGACGTGATCCTTACCGGTACCCCAAGTGGCATCGGTCCCATCCAGTCCGGCGACCGGCTGGAAGTGCGCATCCAGGGACTCGCGCCGCTGGTAAATACAGTAAAATAGGTTACTATTAACAACAGAAAGATAACAAATCAGACTCATGGCTCATTGAAGCCATCTCACCCTATGAAACATATAATTCGATCGCTATGGGTTGCGGTGTTTGCCCTGGGTTTTTGTTCTTCAACCATCGGCCAGACCGGCCGGCCGGTCAAGGAGTGGACGCATCTGCCCTCGACCCCGCCGGACAAGGCGGGAGCGGCGCGTTGGGTGCAGCCGTTGCGCGGGGAATTGTTCCGGCTGGACAATGCGGTGATCGGCGAAAAACTTGCGGCCGTCGCGCCGGGGGAACCGTTTGCGGCCAAAGGGATCGGAAAGGAGATCGAATTGCCGATGCCTGATGGCACGACGGCGCGTTTTGCCATTGTGGAAGCACCGGTGATGGCGCCGGAACTGGCGGCGAAGTTTCCGGAAATCAAAACTTACGCCGGGCAGGGGATTGATGACCCGGGCGCAACAGTGCGGCTGGATTTTTCCCCGTCAGGTTTTCACGCGCAGGTATTGTCACCACGCGGTGCGGTCTATGTGGACCCGGCGTATCGCGCCGATGTGAACTACTACGTCAGTTACTACAAGCGGGATTTTTCAAAGGCTTCGGATGATTGGAAGTGCCTTACCGAAGGTCCCGGGAAAACCATATCCGCACCTGCTGGCATAACAGTGAACAAAGTCCAATCGGGGGCGACGTTGCGAACGTTTCGGCTGGCCGTGGCCTGCACCGGCGAATACGCGGCTTTTTTCGGCGGAACCGTCCCGAATGCCATGGCCGCCATCGTGAGCGCGGTGAACCGGGTGGATGGAGTCTATGAAACCGAACTGGCCGTCCGCCTTGTTCTGGTGGCAAACAACAATTTGATCATCTATTTGAATTCGGCCACCGACCCCTATGACAACACCGATGGGTTTACCATGCTGGGACAGAATCAGACTACCCTGGACAGTGTGATTGGCTCGGCCAATTATGACATCGGGCATGTGTTCAGCACGGGCGGCGGTGGGATTGCGCAGAGACCCTGTGTGTGCCAGGCGGGGTCCAAGGCCATGGGGGTGACCGGTTTGCCGGCGCCGACGGGTGACGCATTCTGGATTGATTACGTGGCGCATGAGATGGGGCATCAGTTCGGCGGCGACCATACCTTTAACAGCTCGGCCGGCAGCTGTAGCGGCGGCAATCGCAATGCGGCGACGGCCTTCGAGCCGGGCAGCGGATTGACGATCATGGCGTACGCGGGTATTTGCCCGCCGGACGATTTGCAACCCCACAGCGATCCTTATTTCCACGCCGGCAGCCTGGACGAGATTCAAACCTACCTCTCCGGTGGCGGCGGTTGTGCGGTCACTTCGGCGACCGGCAACACCGCGCCCACGGTTAGTGGCGGTGCCAGTTACATCATCCCGGCTTCCACCCCGTTTGTGCTGACGGCGACCGGCAGCGATCCAAACAGTGATCCCTTGACCTATATCTGGG
>CAYPSF010000162.1:0-10340 GCA_964413165.1 uncultured Bifidobacteriaceae bacterium | reverse complement strand
TTTACACGCTGCCGGAGACCAGCTGGATGCCGTACCTGTGGTCGATCAACAACGTGGTCATGGCCGAAGCGGCGCACACGTCGCTTGCTTACTGGCAGGCCAACCGGCCCGAGCAAGCGTTTTCGTTGTTCAAAGGCTGCCTGCTGGACAGCATGTACCTAGGCTTGTGCCCCGGCAATCTGGGAGCGATGACGCATTTCGACATGGCGCGCGGCGAGGCGCAACGCGATTTTGGCGACGCCATCGGCATCACATCGCGGGCGCTGGTCGAGGGGCTTTTCGGCGTGCGACCGGATGCCTTGGCAGGCGAATTGAAAATCGAACCTGGTTTTCCGGCGGATTGGGACCATGCCGGCATCCGGCATCCGGATTTCAATTTTTTATTTCGGCGCGACGGTTTGACCGAAACGTATTCCGTCGAACCGAAATTCCACAAACCCATGGGCTTGCGGCTGCAGATCCCGGAGTTGCGCGACGACGTCGCCGCTGTGACGGTCAATGGCCAGCCGGCGAAATGGAACCGGGTTGCGGGATCGGTCGGCTGGCCGCGCGTGGAGGTTCTGGCGGGGGCGACGGACAAATATGAGGTTGTGATTAGCTGGCGTGGCGGAGCACCGGTCTCCGACCTGGCACGTTTGGTGTCTATCGGCCAAGCTGCCGGTTCGGAGACCGGCGCTCCAGTTGCGACGGATTGGCAGGCGAAACTTCCGGCCGATGCGAAGCTGGAGACCGTGGATCTCACGGCTGTTTTCAATGACCAGGTCACACAAATTTTCCGCAATGAATATCGTGCTC
The DNA here is from genome assembly GCA_964413165.1 of uncultured Bifidobacteriaceae bacterium. GTDB lineage: Bacteria > Verrucomicrobiota > Verrucomicrobiia > Limisphaerales > UBA11358 > UBA11358. Next base: position 9,545 of record CAYPSF010000162.1, on the reverse strand, counting down.
CTAGGTCGCCGTTTTGTTCGCTGGCGCTGCCGGAACAGGGCCTCGGCGGCTGGGCGGACAACAAAGGGGAATTTGACGTGGACGATTCCGGCTTGCGCGCCGCGGCGGCAAAGTCCGGCGGCCGACTGGACCTCCCGAACGGCGTGCCGTTCCAGACGCCGACCAATGCCGGTGAAAAAAACATCGCATTCACCTCGCAATGGGACAATTACCCGCGCGAGGTTTCCGTACTGCTGACGGGAAAATCTTCGCGGGTCTATCTGCTCATGGCCGGCTCGACCGGCCCGATGCAAAGCCGGTTCGACAACGGCGAAGTGATGGTGACGTACACTGACGGCACGACGGAGCGGCTGGCGTTGAACAACCCGGTGAACTGGTGGCCGATCGACCAGGATTACTTTATCGATGACTACGCCTTCCGCCGCCCGGAGCCGATTCCGCCGCGGGTGAATTTGAAGACCGGGAAGGTCCGCCTCCTTGACGTGAACGAATTCAAGGGGAAGGGCGGGGTGGTGCCTGGCGGTGCGGCGACCGTTTTGGACCTGGCGCTGGATCGGAACAAGGAGTTAAAGTCGCTCACCGTCCGCTCGCTGGCCAACGAGGTGGTGATTGGCCTGATGGCGGTGACTTTGACGCGGTAATGTTGGGTCGGATCTGGTACCTTGATGACATATGAAAACCATCACGCCGGCTGAATTGCAAAAACTGCTCACCGCTCAACCGGATCTTTCCTTGATCGACGTCCGGACACCGGTGGAGTTCGCCGAGGTCCACGTGCCGCAGGCGCGGAATATTCCGCTGGATCAGGTCAATCCCGGGGAACTTGCCGGGCCGGGGCAGATGCGAAAAGACCAGCCGGTTTATCTGCTTTGCCGCAGCGGTCAACGGGCGACGAAGGCGGCGGAGAAGTTCGCCCAGGATGGTTTCGCCGAGCCGGTCGTCGTCGAAGGTGGCACGTTGGCCTGGATTGAAGCCCATCTTCCCGTGACCCGCGGCCAGACCCGGGTCATCAGCCTGGAGCGCCAGGTGCGGATCGCCGCCGGCTCGCTCGTGTTGGCGGGAGTCTTGCTCGGTTGGTTTGTCCATCCCGGGTTTTTGGGATTGTCGGCATTCGTTGGTGCAGGTTTGGTTTTCGCTGGCATCACGGACTTTTGCGGGATGGGAATGCTGCTCGCCCGGATGCCGTGGAACAAGCGTGCGTCTTGAAGCCGATCTGACACTAATCGTTGAATGTGAATGGCATGTATGTTAGAATATGCCATTCAATGAAAATCAGACGTGCCTCCCTTGGAACCTTCACGCCCCGATTTGGATTTCAAACTGCCCTGGTTGTAATTGGACTGGCGCTGGGGTTGATGTCATTTCCGCTCAACGGCGCCCAGTATTACACCAACTGGGCCGCGGCGCACTTCAGCGGCAACCCGGACCAGGGCGATCCGTTGCTGGATCCGGATTCGGACGGTCAACCGAATGTCGTGGAGTTTGCCTTTGGCACCGACCCGCTCACGCCGGGCGGTCTCGCGGGCGCGGTGCAGCCGCTGGCCGGCGGAGCCACCGGGACCAACGGCGTATTTCAGGTGGAAATTCTGGAAGCGGAAGGCCATCAGCCCGGGGTGCAGATTGATCTTTACCTGTCCGCCAACCTCGTGAACTGGTTTCGTCCGTGGTGGTTGCGCACGATCACCAACTCATTGCCCTCCGATCCGCCCGGTTCGGTTCGGGAATTGTTCAGCACCCTGCTGCCGGGAACCAATGTCTGGTTTGTCCGCCCCAAAGTGAATTTATTTGAAGGCGGCGCGGAGCTGGCCAGCTATTACGTGGCCACCAACGGTAATAACAGCGATCCCGGGAACCTGGCGCAACCGTTTGCCACGCTGGCCAAGGCCGCGGGCCTCGCCACCAACGGCAACCTCGTGTACGTGCGCGGCGGGATCTACCCCACCGCGGCGAAAATTTCATTTACAAAAATCGCCAGTGCCGCGCAGCCTATCCGGATCCGGGCTTATCCCGGTGAAAGTCCGGTGCTCGATTTTTCCGGCGAATCGGTCGGGACCGATGGCATTTCCATCAGCGGCAACTATTATTGGCTTTACGGTCTGGTCATGACCAATGCCGGCCATAATTCCATCCGGATCATCGGCAGCAACAATATCGTCGAGCGTTGTGTCAGCCTGGGCGCCCGCAACACCGGGTTCCATGTCAGCGGCGGCGACGGTGGCCCGGCCACTCCCGCCAGCAACCTCGTCCTGAACTGCGATTCCACCCGCAACTACGATCCGCCCGCCGGCGGGAACGCCGACGGCTTTACCGCGAAATGGTTTCTGGGCCCCGGCAATGTGTTCAGCGGCTGCCGCGGCTGGGAGAATTCCGATGACGATTGGGATTTGTGGATGGGCACCCAGCCGGTGCTCATTACCAACTGCTGGGCCTTCCGCGCGGCCACCAACGTTTTTTATGACGCCGCCACCAATACCGGCTTCAATGGCAACGGCAACGGCTTCAAACTGGGCGGCAACGGCACCCCGGCGCCGCACCGGCTGGTAGGCAGCCTGGCTTTCGGCAACAAAACGTGGGGGGTTGACCAAAACAACAACGCCGCCGGCCAGACCGTCGACCAAAACACCGTCTGGAACAACCGGAGCGGCGCCATCAACCTGAACCATCTGAGCACCGGTGGACCTCTTCAAAGCAGCCACGTCCTGCGCAACAACGCCGCCATTGGCACCGTCAGCATCGGCAGCACGGCCAGCTTTCCATCCCTCCAGACAAATAATACCTGGCAGGTGTTGAGCAGTGTGAACACCAACGACTTCCTGAGCACCGATTACACCTGGGCTCTCGCGCCGCGCCGCGATGACGGCGGCCTGCCGGAAAACCCGTTTCTGCGCCCGGTGCCGGCCGGCCGGCTGGTGGACCGCGGAACAATCATCGACGGTCCATTTGTCGGCTCCGCGCCCGACCTGGGCGCGTATGAGACCACCACGTGGTAGTGACCGGCATCAATAGTTCTTTTTCTTGAGTTTCCAATCAGCGGGCGGATAAGCTCATGGGATGAATCGTATATTCGCGCCCGGGGTATTGTTCGTCGCAACCGGGCTGGCTACCCTGCTGGTTTCCTGCCGATCCATTGTTCCGGGCGGAAATTTGCCCCAGCCCGACCTCGTCGTTGCCGCCGATGGCAGCGGTGATTTCAAAACGATTCAAGCTGCCGTCGCGTCCATCCCCAAAACCAACGCCGAACGAGTGGTCGTGTTCATCAAGAACGGCACCTACCACGAAAAAATCCGCGTGGACGCATCGTTTGTGACCTTGCGCGGCCAGAGCCGCAAGGGCACCCGCATCGAATTCCCGCAGCTGGACGAGGACTTCACAAGAAATCCCGACCCGATTGGCCGCGCGGTCATCAACCTGAACCAGGCCAATGATTTTGTTCTGGAGAACCTCACCGCGGAGAACACGGCCGGGGTCATCGGGCCGCATGCGTTCACTATTCTTGGCACCGGCGACCGCGCGGTGGTGGTCAATTGCGACGTATTGAGCCACGGGGCGGACACGGTTTCGTTCTGGCGGGGTGACCGCGGCCGGTGCTACCAGGCGAACTGCCGGCTGGAGGGCTCGGTGGATTTTGTCTGTCCCCGCGGCTGGTGCTACGTGACCAACTGCTCGTTTTACGAAATGAAGGACACCGCCGCCGTCTGGCATGATGGAGTCAAAGACAAGGACATGAAATTTGTCCTGCGCGGCTGCCGGTTCGCCGGCGCCCCGGGCTGGTACCTCGCGCGCCATCACCACGACGCGCAGTTCTATTTCCTCGATTGCCGGTTTTCGAAGACGATGATCGACAAGGCGCCGTTCCGGGTCATCTACCCGCTCGATGGCAGCACCCCCGGCGCGGCCGACATCCAACGAAACAAGGATTTGGACAAATCGAATCTCTGGGGCGAACGCTCGTATTTTTACAACTGTCATCGTGACGGCGGGGACTATGGCTGGCTCGCCAACAATCTTTCCGCCGCGCCCGGCGCGCCCGCCCCGGAGCAAATCAGCGCCGCCTGGACGTTTGCCGACAAATGGAATCCGGAGAGCGCCTCCGGTCCGACGATTCAAAAAATCAGCATGACCGCCGGGCAGGTGACCCTCGTTTTCAACGAAAACGTCACGGTGAAAGGCCGGCCGCAGCTCAAATTGCGCGACGGCGGCCTGGCCGACTACGTTTCCGGCAGCGGCACCGAGACGCTCACTTTCAACCTGCCCAAAGGCGCGGTGAATGAAATGACTTCGGTGGATTTGAACGGCGGCGCCATTATGGCATGCGAAGCGGATGCAATGCTACGCCTGGCGCAACTGGCCCTGCCGGCAACGGTCGCGGCGAAATAAACCAAAACCGGGTAGGGCGCGTCACTCCGTGCGCGCCGTTTTGAGCCGGGGTCGATCTCTTTCAGTTCGCGGCGCGCAGAGGACTGCGCGCCCTGCCGTCACGGGGCGGGCCGCAGGTTTTCCCAGCGCACTTTCCACTGGCCGTTGTCCGGAAACCCGGGGGCGTTTCGCTTTGGCGAACCGCTGGTTGCGCCGGAATTTCCAGGCGAAGGCGAATCCCACCCGGCGGCCATCATGGCCGCGGCGTAGAGCAGACCGCCGTTGGCCGGCAGATAAATGGTGAGCCCGGGCCGCTGATACACCTGGCCGTTCAGTGCGTAATGATTTTTCGGCGTGTCGAGCAGCAGGGCATCCACGGCCCGTTCCGATTCCCCCAGCCGGGCGGCGGTCATCGCCAGCATCGGGTAGTCCCAGCCCCAGGTGTCCGGCCAGTTCCAGTTCTGCCAGACCCAGTCCAGCGTGTGCCGCATCGTCTCCGCGTCCACGCCCGGTCCCGGCAGCAGCCCCAGCGCCGCGGTCACCGATGGATGGTCGGCGTTCCATTTCGGGATTGTGTAATCGTCCGGCGTGCTTTCGGCAAAAAGGTATTTGCCGTCGCTCATCGGCGCCCGGGCCAGGTCCTTCAGCACCGCGTCCCACTTTTCATTGCGCCGCAGGCCCAGCCGTTGCCGCCATTGTTGTGCCGTTTCCAACCCCCAGCGCCAGTACGTCAGCTCAAACGTCGGGTTGAAGGTCTTGTCCTTCGGGAAAATTTCCTGCGCGCATTGCAACACCGGCCCGAGCACGTAACGTTTCGTCTTCGGGTCCCAGGTCGCGTAACTGGCCATGAAATCGGCCGTCTGGAAAACAATGTCCCGATACTTTTCCAGCGTGTCGCGGTCGTCGAGCTCGCGAAAGCACAATTCGGCATAGAAAATCGGGTGCGGTTGCTGCCAGACGAGGAACGGTCCAACCGGCGACGGCGATTCTGCGCCGCTGGGACTCGTCATCTTGGGCCAGCGCGCCCCGGCATAACCCTGCTTCTGCGCCGTGGCCTTCGCGCGCGGCAGAATCGTCTGATAATAGCCAAGGCTCTTTTCCAGCAGCGGCAACCGGTTCCATAACGCGAAGTGCGCCTCGTGCCACCAGTGCATTTCCAGGTGAAACTTGCCCTCCCACGTGTTGTACGTCAGCCCGGTCTCGGCCGGCGGATACCGCTGGGCGTCCTGGATGGCGGTGAGGTATTGCGACAGCACGATGCGGCGCTCGAGTTCGAACCAGCGCGGGTCCTGGCTGCCGGACAAATCAATCGCGCCGCCGGTTTGCCAGAAGGCGTTCCAGTGGTATCGCGCCGCCAGCCTGGCCTCGGCGAAGGTGGGCAGATCTTTGGCTGCCAGCTTTGCGGACGCGAACCCGCAGACAAACCCGAGCGTATCGGTTCGTAGCGAGAAGGTGCTTGGTGCTCCTTTGCTCGAATCCACGGCGTTGTAAATCACAAATTGGTGCTTCGTTGCGTTGGTGAGCGCGGCTCCTGCCGTCCAACGGGCGGCGACGAAATACTCGTCATTGTCCAGCTTGCGGACAAACTCGGCCTGGTCCGGTCCGGGCTGGCTCAAGGTGGTGGTGTGCGCCTCGGGATGACCCCAGTCCGCAGTAATGGTTTCGCCCGTGCCGTACGGGAAATGGATCCGGACGGCCAGACGCTTTTCCCTGATCAGCGGCGAGAAGACCTGCACGGCAATGGCGTCCGAATCGGGCAGGCATATCGTCTGAACTTCGACCGGCTGGCCGTCAAACTGGAAATGGCTCGTGATCAGTCCATCCCACAAATCCAGCGTCTGGTTGATGTCGGTCAGGTCGTTCGTCCGCGCCGGCAAGCCATTGGTGTGGGTGAGGACGAGCCCGATCTGGCCGAGGTGCAGGCGATGGGGATTGGCGCGCAGCCACTTGATTTCCGGCGTCTGCTGGTTGTGGGGCACGTCGGCGTAAGGAACCTGGCGCCCGTTGAGGTCGGGGAATTCCTTGAATTGAAAGGTGTCGATGCTCCAGCCGTTGGTGTTGGGGATCGTGTGCCAGCCCCAGTCCGATAACGTGCCGAGCGGTATCGTTTTTTCAAACGCCTCGGGAAAGGTCTGCAACCCGGTGGCATCCACGGTAAAGGCAAACCCGCCGTTGCCGACGGTCAGCGGATTGTCCGCGTCGAACCGGTGCAACACCACATTGTGCCGCGTCACCAGCGCGTGCCGGTCAATGGGAGCGGACCGGGCCGTTGCCGTCAGCAGCAACAGCGAGGCCGCCAGCTGAAGCGCGGTCGGGATTCGGGGGTGCATATTGGTCGGGTGCAAAATCGAGGAAAGCCCGGCGCAAGACAAGTCAGATGAAATACCGACCGCAGTAAAACCGGGAATGAATGTTAACGGTCTTGCCGCTCAGGGATGGGCGAGCCGGAAGAAGACGCTGCCGCCGCTGGAACCGCCCGGGTTGAACAGCTGGTTGGTTTCGGTGGAACCGGGAACCGTGACCCAGTTGTTGCTGAGGCCGGTGGCGAGCGAATTGGTCTGCGTTTCCAGCCGCCAGCCGGTGTGGTCGGACGGCCAATTCAACGTGATCTGGCCGGAGTTGTAGGCGGAGCCGAGTTGCGGCACGGTGCTGGAAGTCGGACGGGCGCTGACCTGGGCGGAGGCGACGCCTTCGCCGGCGTTGTTGGTGGCGCCGATGGTGTAGTAATACATCACACCGTTGCTCAAGCCGGGGCTGATGAAGTTGGGACTGCCAACGTTGGATCCGACGAGTTGGTACGGCCCGCCGTTGATGGTGGATTGCCGGACATTGTAACCGGTGGTGCCGGGGACGGCATTCCAATTCAACGTCACCTGTCCGTCACCCGGCGTGGCCGTCAGACCGATGGGCGCCGAGGCCGGGGCGAGCATTTCAAAATCCAGGTAATCGTACATCACATAGCTGGACGTGGCGGCTGTGGCCCGGCGTTGGATCAGGGTGATGGTGTTGGCCCCAACCACCAGTTTGCTGACGGGAATTGGGGTGTGATCAATGCCGTATTTATCATGGACGCCCTGCCGGATGAGGGAATTTGCCCCGCCGGGGACGTTCGGATAAAAATCCCGGAACACGGCGCCGGTCCGGTTGGGGTCGTTCACATAAACCTGGATGGCGGCGCTGTAAGCTCCGGCCCAGATGGTGTTCAGGGTGGCATAGCCGCTGGCCGGTACGCTGGGCAGGTTGAATTGAATGTTCCAAACCATGTTGTTGGAGACGCCGTTGACCCAATAAGCGCCCTGGACGTAGTTCCAATCGTTGGTCAGGCTGCTGCTGCCGATGGTGAAAGTCATCGGATTGGGAAATTCACTGGAAAAACCCAGCCACAAACCGGGCACGGAATAATCGTCGCCGTGGCGGAACTCGGCCGCCGTGCGGTCGGGGTAACCGATTTCCCACACGACACTCGCGCCCTGATGCGGCACGTTCCAGGTGAGCGTGCCGAGATTGGTCACGGTGCCGGGAGTGAACGTGTAGGGGCCGGAACGGAATTCACCCACCGAGCCGTTCGTGCCGGCACAGTAGGCATAGAGTTGATACGTCGCTGTCCCGCCATACGGCGAAAAAGTGGTCACGGGCGGCAGGGTGAACGTGCCGTCCGCCGCCGCCTGGGTCCAGAATTGATAACCGTCCGATTGGAGCTGCCAGTTGTTGGGCGCATTTTCCCCGCCAGTATCGGGCGCGGCCAGGCCGATCCATGCGCCGGCGGCGTTCGCCTGGGGCCGGAGCGGGTCGTTGATGACGAGCCGGCCGGAGACGCTGGCGCGCTGGTTCTTCGATTGATAAACGCTGTTGTTCAACCACGCGTAAGGCCACGCCGATTGCTCGGCCAGCACCTGTTGCTGGGAATCCGCCCAGCAAGCGGCGCCGTTGGACTGGCTGTTGATGTAGAACAGCCACGGGCCGTAAACCATCGTGAAGCTGGCGTTGCTGTTGACCGTAAGTCCGGTGTTGCCATAGTGCGCGATGAGCGGCTCGAACGTGATGAGGCCGCCGATGCCGCCGGAATATTCGCAGGCGGTCGGGCCGTTGTTCTGGTATTCATGGCCGCCGGTGACGTACCACAGCCCGATTTGATTGATGTCGCTGGCCATGCCGAAGGTGCCCAGCTTGGGATAATCGAACGTGTAGGAGTATTTGCCGTTCGTGCTGCCGGCGAACACGCCGGTGGTATACTCCGTCACTTCTTTGGGAATGTTGATGTTGGTTACCGCGATCTGGTGGTAATTATCCCAGAAATTCGGCTGCAAACCGTTGCGCTTCTGATAGACGCCGCCCAGGTTCAGGCCGTACCGCACCCCATCGTCCACGTAGGAGTTTTCGCAGAGGAAATTGGTGTTGTCATGAGCGGTCGGCCACAGGCACTGGATGAAACTGATGTTCAAATTCGAATAGCTGGAGTAACTCGTCGGATGGCGCACGATCAGGTACGCGTACAGACCGGTGTTGCCCTTCCCGAGCGCATAATGCAATTCCACGTCCGCGATCACCAGGTTGGTGATGGCCGGATTGTACGTGCGCAAATAAGCGATGTCGATGTTCGTGCTGCCGGTGGTCGTATTCAGGTAAACACAATTGCCGTTGCCGTCGGGATACCAGTAATAATAAATCGCCGTGTGATTGCCGAAATTCACGCCCGACTGGCTGACCGTCTCGACGCCGTTGGCCTTGGGCGTGCCCGCCAGGCCGGGTTTGAGATACTTGATGGAATCCACGCTGCCGTTGGGCGAGATCGACACATGGAGAATGCCGTTGTCGAGATAATGATCCGTGTGGCTGCCGAAGGTCTCCGTGCCCGTCGTCACTGCCGTGGTGACCAGCGGAGTGAAGCCTCCCGGGTTGTTGGCCCGGGCGGGAACCAGCGGCAAAAGAACCATCGCCACCCAGAATAAATTTTTTCCGCAGATGCTCCAGCACCGGGCAAGGACGCGGCTGGAATGAAGGCATGTAAAACTCATGTGATGAATGGCTTAAAATAAACCATCCGGAACCCCTTGGCCATCCATAGAAGTGGTGACAAATCCCGGTTTTGCTGCTAATTAAATCGGCTTTATGGCCCAATTGTTTCTCGGACTCGATTCCAGCACCCAAAGCCTCAGCGCCGTGGTCATTGACCTCGACCGCCGCAAGGT
>CAYPSF010000161.1:0-10513 GCA_964413165.1 uncultured Bifidobacteriaceae bacterium | reverse complement strand
GCTAGGCAGGTGCATGGAACTCAGACACACTGAAGCCAAATCGTTGATGACCAATAAAACAGCGGCAATGGTTGATTCTGTTTCCACGCCCGCAAGTTCCTTTGCCGCGCCGGGCTGGACACCGACCGCTGGCCGACTGACTTTGTGGGCAGTTCTGCTCGCGATCACCTTCACCGCTGCCGGCAAGGACCAGGCGGCAGCGACGGCGACCAATGTCGTCCAGGCGGAACCGCTTCCCGTGCTGACGACGGCAGGCGCGGTCCGACGGTTGAGCCGACAGGAGGCGCGTCGGGGATATCCCTTTAAAATTCAAGGCGTGGTGACCTGCGTCGTGCCTAAACGCCTGGCGTTTGTCGTTCAGGATGCCACGACCGGACTGTATATCATCGATGACTCCGTCGGGCGTTCCAATCAGCCGCCGGTGGGTGAAATGGTGGAAATTGAGGGGGTGTCAATCGACCAGGGTGCGGCGAAGGCCCAGACGGTCAGGAAGATGGGGGCGGGACATTTGCCCGAGCCCATGCGACCGAATTGGGACCAGTTGATGAACGGCAGCCTCGATTCCCAATGGGTGGAAATCCAGGGCGTCATTGAGAATGTGATGAACCGTTCGAACGGCTGGGCACGGGTTTACTTGCGCACCCGGAATGGCGTCCTGTGGCTTGAATTGCGACGCGAAGGCGTCCGGCCTGGACCATTGGATCGATATGAAAATGCGGTCATTCGCCTGCGCGGCTGCATTTTTGCCGGTTGGGATAGTACAACCTTCCGAGTCAAAGTGGGCCAGATCCGGATGTATGATGCGGAGGTCGTCGTGGATGAACCCGCACCGGCGGATTTGTTTTCCATCCCAACCCGGACGACGGAGTCATTGATGCATTTTAATCCCGAGTTCGACGTCTTTCACCGGGTCAAGGTGGCGGGGCAGGTCGTCTATGTGCGGGATTGGGATTATTTCATGATGGACGGTAAAAACGGTCTGCGTTTCCTCGCCAACAAGTCGCTCGGGTTGCAGGCCGGTGACCTGGTGGAAGTGGTCGGTTTTCCGGAGGTGAGCGGTGCCGCCCCGGTCCTGCATGGCGCCGTGGCGCGCAAAACCGGCCAGGCGGTGTTGCCGGAACCGAAGAAACTGTCACTGAGTGATCTGGTCAATTTGAGTTACGATTCAACCCGGGTGCGGGTGGAAGGAGTGTTGTCCAGCCTGAGATCGACCCGGACGAACGTGGTGATGGAAATCCAGGCGGAGTCATGGAGGTTCCTGGCGCGATTGAATGCGGGCGGGGAATCCGTCCGGTCACTGCGCATCGGGAGTCAGCTGGAATTGACCGGGGTGTATTGTGCTCAGGGCGGGTACGAGGCCCTGGGGGCGGATGTCGTTCCCATTGACCTGCTGTTGAGTTCGCCGGCGGACATCCGGGTGCTGGCCGCGCCGTCCTGGTGGACCCTGCGCCGGTTGTTGGTCATCGTCGGTGTGCTGGCCTGCGCCCTGGCCGTCCTCATGCTATGGATCACCCAGCTCCGCCGGCAGGTGGAGGAACGCACCGCCGAACTCGCGACCCAGATTCAGAACCGCCAGACTGTCGAGCACCAACAGGCTATGGAACGGGAACGCGCCCGCATCGCCCAGGACCTGCACGATGAACTCGGTTCCGACATCACCGAAATCGGCATGCTGGCCGCCCGGGCGAAATCCCTGGCCGGTTCCGAGGAGGAACGGAGCCGTTATCTCGAACAAATGGGCGGCAAGGCTCGGGAAATGGTCTCCATCCTGGACGAAATCGTTTGGGCGATGAATCCCCAGCATGACTCGCTGTCATCCGTGGTGAGCTATTTCTGTTTTTATGCGGACAATTTTCTGAAGCTGGCGAACATCCACTGGCAGTTCGATGGGCCGGCAGAAGCAACGGACTGCAAACTGGATTCCCGGCACCGGCACCAGTTGTTCCTGGCTTTCAAGGAGGCGTTGACCAATGTCGTGCGCCACTCGGGCGCCACCGAAGTCCGCCTCGGCATCAAGCTGGAGCAGGGCGAATTGCAGTTGTCCCTCGCCGACAACGGACGCGGCTTGCCGGCGGACGCCCGCCCGGAGACGATGAATGGCGTGGCCAATATGCGGACACGCATTGAAAAGCTGGGGGGCCGGTTTGAAATCGTCAAGGGAATCGGTTCGGGCACCACCCTGCGGTTTCATGTCCCGGCGGATTGAGAATTATGACCCGGATTGCCATCGTCGAGGACAACCAGACCATCCGGGAAAGCCTGGCGGCCTATGTCCACACGGACCCGGAATGCCGGTGTGTCTGCGCCTGTGCGACGGCGGCGGAGGCGCTGGAGATCATCCCGAAACACCGGCCCGATATCGTGCTGATGGACATCCAATTGCCGGACGGGTCGGGCATCGACTGTACGGCCCGGCTCAAGCAGCAATTGCCGGAGTTACAGATCATCATGGTGACGGTTTACGGGGACCCGGAAATCATTTTCAAGGCGCTGCGCGCCGGGGCCTGTGGTTACCTGTTGAAGCGTTCTTCGCCGGAAGAGCTGGTGGCGGCGGTGCGCGAGGTCCGCCTCGGCGGCGCGCCAATGTCGCGGGAAATCGCGCGCAAGGTCATGGCTTATTTCCAGGAGCCGTTGAAAATCGCGGAACCGGTCGGGGAGCTCGAAGGGCTTTCGCCGCGCGAGCTGGAAACGCTGGAATTGCTGGCCCAGGGATTTCTGAGCAAGGAAATTGCCGACCGGTTGGGGGTGAAACATGGGACCGTGCGCTGGCATCTCCAGCATATCTACAACAAACTGCATGTCCGTTCCCGCACCGAGGCGGTATTGAAGTTCCGTTCAGCCAAACCCGAATAGGCCGCCCACCGGGCTTTCCGACGCCAAACGAAACCGGTCCCCCACACATTTGTAAGGCTGCACAAATGCCCAGCTAGGCAGTCCGGAAAATTCTGGCATAATTCCCAATTACCAAGCCGCAACGTTATAAAAACAAACGCACGTATTGTGTGACGCCGGCCATGACCTGATTGCGATTTTTACGGGGACAATTCCTCGGAACACTTTTGCCCGGCCATTCGAGGCAGGGTAAAAAAACGAAAGCAACCAAACAACAACGCAGCAATACCAATAGGAAACAGTTATGTCATATAAAAATAAGCTAGGCGTATCATTGTCAGTCGCTCTCCTCACCCTCGGGACTGTCGCGGCGCGGGCCGATATCGTGTCCACCATCCAGGGCGCGAAGTCCGGCACCACCGTCAATGTGTCCGGTACGTATTCCGTTTCGGTGCGGATCAATGTTCCGAGCGGGGTCACGGTCACCGGCCCGGCCACGTTCAACTTCAACGGCGCCTCGGCGGGTTTTGTTCCCGGCAACAACGTCCATCTCAATCAGCTCACCGTCACCGGCGTGAACGGGGTGGGCATCTACATCTACGGCACCTCGGGCAGCGTGATCAATTCGTGTGTGGCCACCGGCAACAAGAATACGGGCATCCAGATCCAGGCCAGCGGCGCCAACAACAACACCATCCAATACTGCCAGAGTTACAATAACGTTGATACCGCCACCGCGGGCCAGAATGCGGACGGCATCACCTGCAAATTCGGGGCGGGCAGCGGCAATGTTATCAAGAACTGCATCATGCATGACAATGCAGATGACGGTTCGGACCTTTGGCAGGCCGGAGCTCCGGTCACCTTTACCAGCTGCCAGGCCTATAACAACGGCAAACTGGCCCAGGGCAACGGCAATGGCTTCAAAATGGGCGCTTCCGGCGACCATAATGCCCATTCCTACACCAGCTGCATTTCCCACAACAACAGCGGCACTACCGGCTGCGGCTTCACCCAGAACGGCAACACCGGCAACGTCCACCTGACCACTTGCCACAGCTACAGCAATAAACACGCGGACGTCCTCAACAACTGCACGCTCACGAATTGCACCATGCAGTAATCGGAATCCGTTTCAATACTTCCAGCCATGGGGGCCGGGCCTTTCCTTGTCCCCATGGTTTGGTTATTTTCAGTTTTTGAATCGAATGACGGTTGTAACTTCATCCTCACGCTGGAAACCGGCCAGATTGTTCGCCGCGGTGCTGGTCCTCGGTGCCGCCTGTTTTTGGGCTGGTCGCCTTTCGGTGTCATCCCCGGCAAATCGCGTCGGCTCGCCCGCGCCTGACCAGGCCGTTGGTGCGCCGGTCCGCCCGGATACATCCGCCTCCCGGCCCGCCGCCGTTGCCACGGTCGGGATTCAACGCGGCAATGCCTCGTCCGGCTGGGATGAGCAACAATGGCAGGCGCTGCTGGCGCAACCCGGCACGGTGGCGCGCAATGCCGCGCTGGCGGCGATGCTGGAAAAGCTGGCGGCCATGGATCCCGATCGGGCTATGGCGATGGCCAAGGCGGAAGGTAATTTGAAATTACGGGACAGCCTGCTGCAGGCGGCGCTGCACGGCTGGGCGCGTTCGTCGCCGACCAATGCAGCGAACTGGGCACTGGTCTTGACCGATCCTAGCGCGCGCGAAGCCGCGTTGACCTCGGTTTTTGCCGGGGCGCAGGCTGTGGATCCCGATGCGGCGGTGCGGGTCTGCCAACTGGCTTGTCAGCAAGACCCCGGCAATGCGGTCGGATACGGTTCCAGATTGATCGATGCGTTGTGTGCGGCGGGGAATTTCGATGCCGCCGCCAGGTTGGCCGGCCAGGGTGACGGGGCCACCCAACGGTCTATCTGGATGGCGGAAGCGTATTCGAAGTGGGCGGAACTCCAGCCCGAACCAGCGGCGGCGGCGGCGGCGGCGATCACGGATGCCGACCAGAGAAATGAAGCGTTGCACGGGGTGGTCGGCGGGTGGGCCATGGCGGACCCGGCGGGCCTGGCCAGTTTTTTATCCCAACAGCCGTCCGGCGGAGACCGCGGCTTGATGCTGGGTCAGGCCTTGCAAAGCTGGGTGGGTCAGGACCCGGTGGCAGCCGCGAACTGGATCAACGACCATACCTCAGAATTTGGGCCGGATTTGGACCAGGGGGTGGAGTCGGTGGCGACTTTGAACACCATCAAGCCCGACCTGGCGGTGGGTTGGGCGCAGAGCATTGACGACGACCAATTGCGTTCCACCGCCTTGACGGACATTTTGCGCAACTGGGTCCTGGCCGATTTTTCCGCCGCGCGGAATTTTTTTGAGACGACGAAGGATCTCCAGCCGGCGGATCGGCAGCAGATTGCCGAAATCATAGCGGGCATCAACGGACAGACTGCGGCGCAATGAGCCAGAGGCTGGCTGAGCCGGAAATTTGGGACTGCGCCGACATGTCACCGCACTCCACATTTACTGTTTCGCTGCTGGCGCGTCTTTGATCTCCAGCAGTTCGATCTCAAAAATCAAGGTTGAGTTTGGGGGAATGCCGGAAGTGGCTACGTCCCCGTAACCGAGCGCCGGCGGAATGTAGAGTCTGATTTTGCCGCCCGCGTTGATTTTTTGCACCCCCTCGGTCCAGCCGGGAATCACCTTGTCGAGATCAATGTCGAGCGGCCCGAATGCCGTGCTGTCGAACACCGTGCCGTTGATGAGGCGGCCGGTGTAATTGACCTTCACGGTCTGGCCCGGTTTCGGGCCGTGGCCATGGCCGGGTTGGAGAATTTCGTAACGGAGACCGCTGGGCAGCTCGATGACGTTGGTGTTCTGCTTTA
The DNA here is from genome assembly GCA_964413165.1 of uncultured Bifidobacteriaceae bacterium. Lineage (GTDB taxonomy): Bacteria > Verrucomicrobiota > Verrucomicrobiia > Limisphaerales > UBA11358 > UBA11358. Next base: position 4,824 of record CAYPSF010000161.1, on the reverse strand, counting down.
ACCGGGCAAATAATGCGTCCCGGTCGGCGAGTTGTTTCTGTTTGAATGCCTCCCGGGCCTGGTCAAGGTGGTCGTTGACGAATTGTTCCACCCGGGGGGAAATCCGCTCCAAGTCATACGGGGCCGGCTGGTCCTTGATTCCGGCGGCCAGACCTGCGGCCAGCACGGAAAAATCGGTTTGACTGAATCCAAATCGGGCGGCGTGGGTTTCCGAACCCACGACCCAGCCCCAGGTCCCAATGATTTGCTCATCGGTAAAGCCGGAAGGCGGCGGCGGTGGCGGTGGCGGCGGCAACGGCGTCAATACATCCGTCAGATCCTGCGGCGGTGTGTTCTTGATGCCCAGCAGTTCCATCTCAAAGATCATGGCGGAGCCCGGCGGGATGCCAAACAGGTCGGCATCCGCCTCGGAAAGGGGCGGGGGAACGTACAACTTCAGCGCGCCGCCCGGCCGGAGCTTTTGCATGGCCTGCACCCATCCGCGACAAACGCCATGATTGGTCACCAACACCATCTCGACCGGACCCATTTGAACAAATTCGGTGCCATCCATCAGGCGCCCCGTGCAATGGAGGTTCACGGTCTGCTGCGGTTTAGGAAACGGACCGCTGCCGGGTTTGAGTATCTCATAGCCGACCCCGCCGGCGGCCAGGCTGGTGTAGTTCGTGTTTCTTTTCAGCTCATTGAAGAACGCCTTTGCCTTGGCCTCATTTTTTTGTTCGATGGCGCGCACGATTTTTTCCCGCCGCACCCGGGCGAGCGGTTCGATGTCCGGATAAATTTTTTGCAGGTCGTACGGGGCCGGCCGGCCGTTAAGGTTGTCGGCGAATCCCTTCAAAAAGGCCGCGAGTTCCGCCGGGCTGATTTCAATTCCGGCCAGGTTTTTTTCCCGGGCGATGATCCAGCCCCAGGACCCGATGAGTTGCCGGTCGGTAAAACCGGAGGCGGGCGGCGGGCCGGCGGGAGGGTTGGTTTGCGCGGCAGCGACGCCGATGCCGAGGATCAGGGCGAGCACGCCCCAGCCGATAGGGATGATTCGTTTCCGGGAATGCAACCCGGCCTGGTGCCTGGCAGGCATGCGCCGTCATTTTGTGCGAATGATGCCCGAACGCAAGACCGGGCACCCCTGTACATTTGTCCAGCTAGCCAAGCCGGGAACCGGGAGTACTATGACATCACCAAACTGGTTTTACTGGCCGGGTTTCACCAGGCCAGCGGCAGTAAAACAGCAAGGTAAGAAGTGTTTGTTAAGGTTCGGGAGAGGCGAGCGCCAGTTCGGGCTCGCTTTTCCTTTTCGTTCCCGTGCCGGGTACAGCCGTTAGCTTTTGGCCTTCTCCCCGCGTTTTTGTGAAGATGCTTGACGCCAATTCGCAAATCCGTTTTCGTGAATGTTTTAAGCAGACAATTGCGATGCCAGCAACGGAAGCCACACCGGTTTTGAAATGCGACAACATTCTTGTCTCATCCAGAGGCATGACCGAAACCATGGCCAACAAGGTTGTCATCTTTGTCCCAACCGCAGAAATCGACCGCATCTCATTGAAATTCGGGCGATCAGATCATCGTCCGATGGTGTCCCTGTCGCTGGGTATTATTCTGGCATCGGTTGGCATCTATGGACTGATCTACCTGGTTCTGGCTCCCCGGGGATACCGTTTTGAAATAGCCATGATGTTTTTTGGGGCGATTGGCGGCACGATCATTTTTGACACCTTGAAAAAGAGATATTTTTTTGAGGTATATAAAAAGAGCGGCAATTGCCGATTGGTCTTTTCCAGGCAGGCCCGATTGAAAGACATTCAGGATTTCTGCGATCAAATCCGAACTGTCTATAAATATCAGATCACCGATGATGCCGGGCGCCGTGGAAACGGAGACCCATTATCGGCCGGATAGGACCTGGTTCTTCCTCAGGGCCTTGATTTCCGCCAGCAGCCTGGGAACGTCCGCCCGCGCGTGGGCGATGAAATTCAACTGATGGAGAACGCCATCCGCGACGGCGCATTGCACCTGCGGATTGTGAACCACAAATCCGTTCTCGTCCGTCACATCAAATTCCGCCAGACGGCGGACGACCTCTTCGGGGTAGAATTTCGGGCTGATCCGCGGTGCGGTCTCGGCGTGCTTCCGCACGTGAAAACTGAAATTCTCATTCAAGGTGACCATCCACGGGCCTTCGGGTGCTGCCTGGCAACGCTGTTCAATTTCACTCAGTTCATCTTCAGTCAACATAGGATTCATGGCGGTATTACGCCCGTACGATTTACTTCGGAAAGCCTCAAGCCCGCGGATTTCTACCGGACGGATATTGCGGCCTCAAAATTGAGAGGATAGAGCGGTCAAATTGTTCCCGAAAAACTTGGCTCTGCCCCGCCCTCAACCCGGGCGGCTTCATTTATACTGCTATTCACCCACCAGTGTCGCCCGGTCGCAGGTCTGTGAATAACTGGATCTAGACGGGAGTAGAGGCTATCGGGCAAAGTGCAGCTAATCGGATGGGCTTGCGTTGATCGGTCAGGAATCATTGCCTCAATACCAGGTGGCATCCGGGCACTAAAAAATAATCAAAACCAAAAAAACCATGAAAACATCAATTATAAATCAATTCTCAAAAGTATCATCGGCGTCAGCGCTCGCGCTTTTGTCGTTGTCCCTCCTGGCCGCTTCCTCAGCATCCGGCGCGGTCAGCTATTTCCAGGGTACCATCACCAGCGCCAGCGACGTCCTCAACACCGGCACTCTGGTTATCGCAACCGACCTTGGCCCTGGAGCGCCTGCCGTCACCGTGAACGGCGTGGCTTTCGGGGCCGACAGCGGCGTGGGCTTGACCGGGTTTGTCAACAGCAACACCGGCGTCGATTTATCAAATCAGTTTCCGGCCGGCAGTCCGTTGGATCAGCTTTTGAGCGGGCAGGATTATCAGGCGATTGGCCTGGGCAGTTCATCGCTCACCCTGTCGGGGCTGGCACCGGGCACCAGCTACCTGTTCCAGATGTTTTTGTCCAATATCTCGAACAACACCGGAAAGTCATCCCGGATCACTATTCAAGGGCAGGCGTTTAACCTGGCGAACTATGGCAACGATGCCGACTATGTTCGCGCCTATTTCACCGCCTCGACCAGCACCGAGGTGGTCCAATTCGGCAACGGTTCGGCCTTTGAAACCGACCGCATGGGTATGAACGCCTTCGAACTCTCGGCCAATCCCGCTCCTGCGCCCGAGCCCGGCACACTGGCGTTCAGCACGCTGGCCGCCGCCCTGGCCTTGGCCGCGCGGCGCATGAAGAAGGTCTGACACCAGCCGTTCGCCATCCTGATTTAATCGGACTGGCGGGAGCAAAAGAACATGGCGACAAAAAATGAAAGGGCCGGGACATGAAAAAGTTCCGGGCTGGTCAGCTTGATGCCTTTTTGCGGACTGTGGCCTTGGCCTTCCTGTTTCTCTGGCAGTCCTCCGTCGCCGCCCAAACGGTCACTTGGCAGGCTTTGCCCTTTCCCGTCACGAGCGATTGGCCCGGTCCGTTTGGCCAGAGCGCCACCATTGGTGTCAACTCCATCGTCCTTCAGGGGCAGCCGGCGCGAACGGTGGAATCGTTCACGTCGGCTTTTACGCTCGCGTGCGACGTGCAACTGGCCAGCCGCCTCACCGATGACGGCGCTTTTACTGTCTACCTGCTCGAGCCCGGCCAACCGACCGATACCGACCCGGCGGCCGGGTTGGCCCTGCAGCTCATCTACAGCAACACAGGCGGTTTTGGCTCGGTCGATCGCCTGCAAATCTCACAGTTGAATGGCCCATCGTTGTGGACCGACCCGGACTTTCACCTGGCGGGCGGAACAACCTATCATTTGACCCTCGCCGTGGCGGATACCGGAACGTTGAATCTCGACATCGTTGGGACGTCTTATTCGATTCCAACCGACCTTACCTACAGCTCCGCTCAGGCTCAAATTCAATTGGGCGGCTGGCAGCCCAACGACATCTGGACGGTATCAAATTTTGTCCTGGTGCCGGAACCCTCCGCCGACACGTTTCTGGGCGCCAGCCTGATGGGATTGGCCGGGTTGGCGGGAATTCGCTGGAACAGCCGGCGGAGAGTGAACTTTACCAACCGCTGGAATTGACCCGATTACGGCAGCCGTACGTCTTCAGGTATCGGCGTCGTCCCGGCCTCGAATGCCCTTGTACCACGGCGTCTGCCAATGCGGCGTTGTAAACACCGCGATGACTCCGCCGATCAATCCACATACAGCCAGCCAAACCAGCGGCCCCTTGGTGTTGTCATGGGAGAAAGCTCCTAAAATACTGCGGTAAGAGAAAAGGCAGCATGCCAGGCATCCGAGTAAAATGCCGCCCATAAAGCGAACTGCAACGGTGAAAATAAAATCCGGCCACTTTCTTTTTTTCATGGCATCGATGTTCCGCGTCAGATTCCTGCATGCTGATTTGTCAGGGTGACGTACTTACTTGCTCTCTGGCTGTGAGCAACACTTGCCGGCGGCCAGCCAAAGCATCGGGCCGACAAAGAATGCCTTGCCGACAAAATAAAATCCGATGGCCGTCCCCAGAATGTCGTCTTTGGAGGTAAAACTGGCGCGGCTCAGGATCCACAATCCTCCGAGCAAGCAGAATGCGAACGACAGGGCTGCTCCGATTCGTGCCATTGTTTTCATAGTAGTCTTTTTTGTTTTGGTATGTTCCCGGCGCCCAACGCCCGGCCTTCAGCTACAGTCCCGAATGGTTTCGGGAGACGTTGAATGGAATGATGACAAACAAATTTCATAAATCAATCTCAACTGAAAGGGGCAGCGGCTGTTGCCTGC
>CAYPSF010000160.1:7916-10702 GCA_964413165.1 uncultured Bifidobacteriaceae bacterium | reverse complement strand
GACAGCAAAATCAGCGTGATGATCAAGGCAACGCCGCGACGGAAAGGCTGAAGGCTGAAGGCTGAAGGCTGAAGGCCCAAAGCAGTCACCCGGAAGTCCGGGTTCGAACTTCTGGCTTCTGGCTTCTGGCTCCTGGCTCCGGTGTTCATTTTCATTGATAGGCCGAGGGGTCGACGTTGCGAATCGGGACGCGCTGGCGGAACAGGTGCACCTTGCCGACCTGTTGCGCGAGATAGTTGGACCGGGTCCAGAGAGGCGCCCCATCCGGCAACGATTCAGCGCGCTGGAGCGGGCGATCCTCCAGCACACCCAGCTCAATTTCCACCGAAGCCGGCAGCGTGTTGCTGAACATGTAAAACCCGACCTCACCCAACGTCGGCGGCGAAAACCAGGTGTTTCGGACGACGGTGTTATTGGGTTGCCCGGGGTTGTAAAAATTGATAACGTTGGTCACCCATCGGCCATTGATGTCGAACGCGCGCACGGTCAGATGGACCACGCCGTCCACCAAATGGCTCATGAGGGGATTCGTGGGTGAAATCGGCGAAATGGCATTGGTTGCGAATCTGGCGTAAAGCTCCGCGGGGCTGACAGCCATCACGTTGGTGGACAGGCTGAAACGGTAAAGCGGGTTGAGGTACTTCGTCGAGGCGGTATCCACGACGTACCCGACGCCCGTCCAGGTGGTGTTCTGGCGCGTAAGGATGAAAAAACTTTCCAGCACATTGGTGCGCTGGGAGGTCGGACCGACGGTGCCCGTCAAGGTTTGCACCAGCGGGTCGTTGTTGGATTGATACTGCCAGAAGTTGTTGGTGACGGAAAAATTCACCGCACCATTGGTGGCGCCGAACGACGGCGCTATTGCTTCCAAATCGCTTTTGACCAGTCCCATCACCGAACGGCCGCTTTCCAACACGTCCGACTGCGTGACGCTCGAGCGAAACGCGGCCTGCGTGCCGCTGAACACCGCCATCAACGCCAGCACGATGAACGACAGCAACACCACCACCACAAGGATTTCCACCAGCGTAAACGCGCGGCAAGTGTCTCTCGACACTCGACACTCGACACTCGACACTTGGATTCCTGTTTTCACGGCACGTTGGTATAACCGATGTTGACAAAGGCCTGGGACTGGTAAAAATACAAAAACTGGCCGGCAAGGAGGTCGGTCGCGATCTGTCCGGTGATCAGGGTGCGAAAGGTCTGGCGGCCCGAACCCACGTTGCCATTGGGCAACTGCGGCCAGAAAAAGGTCAGCCGCAATTCATGCAGATTGGCGGCCAAAACGGAATCATGCGGTCTTTGGCTCCAAAACGTGGGTGATCCAGGAATATAAACACCCGGAATATCACCGGGTGAGGTGAACTGCGGATCATTCACGGGAATGGTCGCCTGCCAAACCATCCAGTTCGAATAGACCAGGGAACCATTGGTATAAGATATCGGCTGCCAGACCGACGGCACATCCACCACCATCGGAGCATTGACACACAAGACCTGATAGCCGAAGGAATCGCCGCGCACAGTGTCATTGGTCTGCGGCGGCTTTTCAATCGCCGGGCCGCTGATGGAATGCACATAGGCGACCACATGGTTGCTGTAACCTCCCAGGATCAGGTTGGGAATCGGTCCACCGCTCGGGTTCAAATATTTCGGGGTGCTCAGAAGGCCGACGATGATCTGGCCATTGGTGAGCGGCAGGGGTGGCACCATTGGGGTGCCGTTGAGGCTTGATCCGAGGTAGGAATAACCATTCGTCCCGATGCTGATGATATTGGTGTTAGCATCGTACAAGGCCCATATATTCGTGATGGCATAGACGTAATTGGTCAGGTCGTCCAGGCCGCGCGCGCCGCCGCGGATGGCTTCCAGCAAAACGGTGGCGTCCTGGTTGACGAGGGTTTCCTCGCGATTGTCCCGCTGCGTGTTCATGCCGATGGGGAGGACGCCGATGATGGAGACGAGCGCGATGCCGATGATGGCCAGGCAGAGGGCGATCTCGACCATGGTGAAGCCGCTGGCTGGTCGAGGGACGAGAGTCGAAGGTCGAGGGACAAAGCTCCCACCCAAGCGGAGGGCGCTCGACTCTCGACTCTCGACTCTCGACTGAGCAGACGTTTTCATCGCAGCTTTTGAAATTCCAGCACGGCGCGGCCGGTCAGCCGGTCAACGTGGACAATGTTATAGGAGGAATTGGTGCTGTTGCCGGGCGGGGTTTCGGCAATGTCCGGCGAACTGAATTTCAGCGTTTTGTCCTCGTTCGCCGAATAAAGCACGCTGCCGTGCGCCAGCGGGATGAATTCATCCCGGTCAGCCATCCCCTGCCCGTCAACGGTCAACTGTCCCAGATAGTTGAACGCGACAAAGGGAAAGATCAACGGCGCGTTGGTGGCGGTGGGGAAAGGTATGGCGTTGGTGGCAAAGCCATAGATTCTGTAGGACTTGCCTGGATCATTTGGATCGGTCGAATCGATGATGGTGAAAGGTTGGGTGGTCAGCAGTGAATTGGTGAGTTTCATCCAGGCGATGAACGTGCCATCCGGCAGATTCTGCCACGGCTCAAGGTAATGCCAGGCATGCCGCCCCGGCTGGTCGCCCAGCGCGCCCTGGGCAACGAACGTGTAGCCGGTCACCTGCTTGTCCAACAGATTGGTGATCGCCGCCCGCTGGTCCAGGGGCAGGCTGTTCCAGGCGGCGGTGTAGTTGCCGCCGGAGTCAACCCAGACGTTGGCCCAGAAATTCGTCGGCATGAAAACCATGTAGACGGTGGTGCGCTCGCTCAC
>CAYPSF010000160.1:0-7816 GCA_964413165.1 uncultured Bifidobacteriaceae bacterium | reverse complement strand
TGGCCCAGAAATTCGTCGGCATGAAAACCATGTAGACGGTGGTGCGCTCGCTCACCGCCAGTTGCCGCGCCCGGGCCAGGCCATCGAGCAACTGGCGCGAGGCGCTGAGCGTGGCGTCCGATTTGCGAAAATTCTTGAGCACCGGCACGGTCATCCCCGCCAGAATGCCGAGAATGGCAATGACCACCAGCAGCTCGAGCAGGGTGAAGGCGGAGCCAGCGAAGGCTGAAGGCTGGAGGCTGAAGGCTGAAACCTTTTTCCGCGCCCGGCGCGCAAACTCTATTTTAGACTTTGGCATTTGGCCTCTAGCCTTTTCTATTTTTGCCAGTTCAGGATGTTGTCCTTGTTGAAGCCCTGGTCCCCCGGCCCCCAGTCAGTTGTGCCGTAGGGAGGCAAGGCGTCAATCTTCCGGTCCGGCCCGGCCGACCAGACCATCACCTTGCCGTGATACAGGAAGTTGTCTTTGTCGGCCTGGGTTACCGCCGTGCCAATGGGATTATACAGGCCATTCAGTCCGGTTTGCACATAGGGGTTGGCCGGCGACGGCGGAGATTGCGACACGGCCTGCTGGCAATAATTGCTGTCCCGGCATTGCTCGTCATAATTCAAATCCATGGTGATGATATAGGGATTGCCCCACGGGTCGCGATAAACGCCGTCCGGGCCGATGCCGGGGGAGTTGGTGTCCCCGGCATATTTGGGATTCAGGAAAATGGTCTGCTGCGGATTTTTGACGTGATTCATGTTGGGCGTGGGACCGCCGGCGGGATAATTGGTCGCATCAATCAATATGGCGATGACTTCCGCGTTGTTCGTGACCCCCATCGTCCACAACTGGTTGTTGCCACTCACATCGTACCCGGCCCCGCCGCAGGTAAAATCGTTGGTCCCGGCCAACTGCTGATCATTGGCGGAAACCGGAAAGCGGCCATACACCGAGTCGTATTGCTGGATGGCGCCGACGATCTGGCTGATTTCGATCGCCGCTTGTTTTTTCTGCGCCGCGATCTTGGCCCTGGCCAGGACCGGCAGCAACATCGCCGCGAGGATGCCGATGATGGCAATCACCACCAGCAGTTCAACGATGGTAAAGGCGCGTGCCGTGCGCCGGGTGACACGCGACACGTGACACGAAGATGTCCGACGCATTGCGCCATTCTGCTTGTCACTTGCCGCTTGCCACAGGCCTGCCGAGCCGAAGCGCAGCGAAGGCTGGTCACGCTTTGGAAGGATGGTTTTCATAGATTTGAAATGGTTCAAATTGAAACGTTGATGATGCCTGAGGGTGGAGGGTACGGGCAATGGTTTTGTCACTCGTTTTACAGTTTTGGCGGGGCGAGAGTCCTGGCGAGCCGAAACGGGCGCATCCAAGTGTTTGGACAGCGGCTCGTCAGGAGCCTCGCCCCACCGACAATGCACCAGGATGGAAGGCGACCACCTGCAATCATACCAGTCAACCGCAACGGGGAGTTTGCCGCCGGGTCCGGATTTTCGGGTTACGCGCATAACAAAATCAAGGTAAGGGGTTGCTGATTTGCACCTGCTTGCTCCAGTTGCAGATGAGATTGGTTTTGCCGCCAAACTTGAGCTGGACCCACAAATCATACGAGCCGGGATTGTTGGTGGGCGTGGCCGAGTTATAACGCCAGGGATTCAAACCCGGCAAATCCTGACCCAAAGGCGGATAATCCGCGTCCGGCCCGCCCACCGAGCAGAGCAGCAGCCGGATCGGCTTGTCTTGCCCCGTATTGATGTTCGTATAAACCAGCACTTGTCTCGGCCGCAAGTCCGGGAGAAAATTCCTCGCCTTCGAAGCATCCTCGCCCGCGCCTTTGGTGCAATTCATGAAACCACCCACGCCCGGAAAAACATTGTTCACGTTCGCCGCGGCGATCGTGCAACTGCCATCGAGGGTCGTGTAAGTATCTTTGGCCGGGTCGTAGGTCGTTCCCTCCAGTTCAAAATAGAGCTGGTTGACCATCGACAACGGGTCGCCCGTCGCCGGCGGCTTGGACGTGCTCGGCGGATAAAAACCGTAGGCGGCCTTGTAACGTTCGATGGCCGTCGCGATCTGTGCCAGCTCCGCCTGGGAGTTCCAGATGTACTGCCGCTTCTTCACCCCGCCCACGACCGCCAGCAGCATCCCGGCCAGGACGCCCATGATGGCAATGACCACCAGCAGCTCGATGAGGGTAAAGGCCGGCGCGTGACACGTGACACGTGACATGTGACATGAACACGTCTTGCGACCGGAGTTCGACATCTTGTCACTTGTCACTTGCCACCGATTACCGTTTCGGGAGGTAGTTTTCATCGTTCTTTCAATTCATCTTCCATCCGTTCACTGAGCCATTGTTTGATCATGCTCTGGTAGTTCAGGTACCGCGACCGGGCGAGCCGCTTGATCCGCGCCAGCATCCGCGGATCAATCCGCAGCGTGATGGTCACCGACTCGGCGGCCTCCGCGTTGCCGGCGGTGGCCGCTTCCATCAGGCGCAGGTCCGGACGATTCTCCGTCCAGAATTCCGCCTCGGCCTCTTCGTTGTCGAAGATCGGCACGTCTTCCCAATTGGCAAACGTTCTCACAAAAAAGTGACCTCAGTGACATGGGACAGGCGGCAGGATTCGACCCGATGTGATTCGTGACCCAGTCTGGTCACCTGTCACCTGTCACTTTTCACCAGTATTCAAAGTCTGATCCATTTTGCGCTGGTAGAAGAATCGTTCTTCCGGCTCAAACGCCCGGGCGCGCAACACGCGCACCATCCGGCCGTTGGTCCGATACACGCTGAAGACCCCGATGCCGCCCGCCGACATGCCGAGGTTGAAAAACCGCGTCTGCACCCCGAACCGGGGCGAATCCGGCAGCAACCGGACGGCAAACGGGTCTTCAAAGGACTCTTCAATTTCCCGCTGAGTCAAAGAACCATCCAACTCAAAGGGCGTATTGTTCCAGTCAAACTCCATAGCAAACTAACAGCAGCTAATACGCCCATGCACATGCAATGTCTTTACTTTGTATTTACACATGAATAGGCCTATTGTCAATGGTTTTGCACCTTTTTTTCGCCTTTCCCGGAAACAAAGGGATTTTGAAAGGATTGCCGGCTAATCGCCTTTGCCGCCGGAATCACCACCACCGCTCAGGCTGGTAATCATGGCAATCAGCGGCAGGAACATGGCGATGACGATGCTGCCGACGACGACGGCCAGGAAAACGATCATAATGGGCTCCAAAAGCGAGGTCATGGACGCCACGGCATTGTCCACTTCCTCGTCATAATTGTCGGAAATTTTCAGGAGCATTTCTGGCAGGGCGCCGGTTTGTTCGCCGACGTCCACCATGCTGACGACCATGGGCGGGAAAACGCCGGAGGCTTCCAGCGGCGCGGTGATGGTTTCGCCTTCCTTCACGCTTTCATGCACTCCGGAGATGGCGTTGCTGACGATGACATTGCCGGCGGTTTCCTTGACGATGGTCAGGGCCTGGAGAATGGGAACGCCGCTGCTGACGAGCGTGCCGAGCGTGCGCGTGAAGCGGGCGATGGCCACCCGGGTGATGACCGGTCCCATCACCGGCATTTTGAGCTTGAACTTGTCCCAGACAAACCGGCCGATCTTCGTCCGGATGACGAGCAGGAATACCACCACCACCGCGGTACACGCGCCGAGCGTCTGGAGGATGTGAAGCCGGATGGCATCGCTGATGGCCAGCACAAACAGGGTGAAGCCCGGCATCTTGACCTGCATGCCGCCGAAAACCTCCTTGAACTTGGGGACCACCATCACCATCAGCAGCGTCAGGATGCCGACGGCCACGATGAGCACGGCCACGGGATAAAACAACGCGGCCTTGACCTTGCCCTTGATCTTCTGCGCCTTTTCGGAAAATTCCGCCAGCCGTTTCAAGACCACTTCCAGCACGCCGCCCAGTTCGCCCGCCTTGATCATGTTTACAAACAGGCGGTTGAAAACCTTGGGATGTTGCGCCAGCGCCTCGGAGAACGTGCTGCCGCCCTCGATCGCCAGCGCCAGTTCACCGAGGATTCTTTTGAGCGTGGCGTTGCGCTCCTGCTTCTCCAGCACGCGCAGCCCGCGCAGCAGCGGCAGACCCGAGTCCACCAGCGTCGCCAGCTGCCGCGTAAAAGTCGTCAACACCTTCGGTTTGACCCGCCCACCCAAGCCCGGAATGGTCAGGTTGATGTTGATGTTCATCGCCCCGCCTTTTTTGCCTCCGGCCCGGGGAGCGGCTTTGGCCTTGGCCTTGCCCGCCTTCTTTTCCGGGGTCTTTTCGGTCTCGATGATCTTGGTGGGAAAGAGGCCCATTTCCTTGACGCGGCCAATGGCCTCGTTCTGGCTGGCAACTTCAACCGTGCCCTTCGTTTCCTTGCCCCGGTTGTCCAAAGCGACGTAATCGTATTTCGGCATAGCAGATGGTTTCAGCCCCGAACGCGTCCGGGGTCAAGTGTATTTGACGACTTCTTCAATAGTGGTATCACCTTCAAAGATGCTGCGCAAGCCGTCATCCCGCAACGGCACCATGCCCAGCTCGATCGCCCTTTGCCGCAACACAATCGTCGGCTGCCGCTCGTTGATCAGCACCCGGATCGGCTCGCTGATGATCAGCAGTTCAAAAATGCCCTTCCGGCCCTTGTACCCGGTGTCGTTGCACGTCGAACAGCCGCGGCCGTAATTAAACGCCTTGTCGCCCAGATCATGCGGCGAAAGATTCAGCAGCGACAGCTGTTCCTCCGTCGGCTCGAACGGCGTCCGGCAATTCTTGCAGATCGTCCGCACCAGCCGCTGCGCCAGCACCGCCATCAGCGTGGAGGAAATCAAAAACGGCTCCACGCCCATGTCGATCAAACGCGTCACCGCGCCCGTCGCGTCATTGGTGTGCAGCGTGCTCAACACCAGGTGGCCGGTCAGCGAAGCCTGGATGGAAATCTGCGCGGTTTCCAGGTCGCGCATTTCACCCACCATGATGATGTCCGGGTCCTGGCGCAAAAACGACCGCAGCGCCTTGCCGAACGTCATCCCCACCGCGTCGTTGATGGCCACCTGCATGATGCCCTCGATGTCATATTCAACGGGGTCCTCGGCGGTGAGCAGTTTGGAATCGATCGCGTTGACCTTCCGCAAACAGGAATACAGGGTCGTCGTCTTGCCCGAGCCCGTCGGCCCGGTGACAATCAGGATGCCGTTGGGCCGCTGGATCGCATCCAGCACGTACTCGTTGATGTATTTGGGGAACCCCAGCGTGCTGACATCCAGGTTGACCGACTGGCGGTCGAGCACGCGCAACACGACCGATTCGCCGAATTGCGTCGGCAGGGTGGACACGCGGAGGTCCACCTGGCGGTTGGCCACCATATAATTGATGCGGCCGTCCTGCGGGAGGCGCCGCTCGGAAATGTTCAGGTTCGACATGACCTTCAGGCGCGAAATCACCGGCAACGCCAGGTGCTTGGGCGGCGGCGACATTTCGTACAGGGCGCCGTCCACGCGGTACCGGATGCGGAATTCGGTTTCAAACGGCTCGAAGTGAATGTCACTCGCGCGGTCCTGGATGGCCTGGGCCAGCACCAGATTCACGAATTTCACGATGGGCGCCTGGTTGGCCACGCTCTCCACCAGCTTGACGTCTTCCGTCGCGTCCGCCTCGCTGGATTCGCGCGCGATCTCCTTGTCGGAACCGAGTTCCTTGAGGATTTCCGAAAAATCCTCAGCCTCCTCCTGGCCGTAATTCCGCTCGATCGCCCTTTCAATCTCGGCCGGGTCGGCCACCACCACCTGCACGTCGCGCTTGCTCGCAAAACCGATTTCGTCCGCGTGCGCCGGGTCCAGCGGATCGGCCAGCGCCACCTTCAGGGTGCCATTGTTCAGGGCCACCGGCATGCAGCGATACATGCGCGCGACATTGGCCGGAATCGCCTTCAACAGCTCGGGCGTGAATTCCAGCTGGCCCAGGGAAACCACCTCCGTGCCCAGGTTGGTGGCCATCACGTGCAGGATGTCCTCCAGCTTCATGATCCCGAAATCCTGCAGCAGCTGGACCACCGGCGTGCCGCCGCGCTTGAGCTCGGCCACGACCTCCTCGTATTGCAGGTCGTCGATCAGTCCCTGTTCCCGAACGAGGGACAATAATGGGTTGGAAATGTCGTCCGCCATGTTACAAATCAATCAGAGTTTGGCCCCGGCCTGCGCCAGTTCCAGTTCCTGCAATTTCTGCTGCACCGTCGTCGGGTCCTGCGCCTTCGTGATCACCTCGTCCCGCGCAATCATGCCCTGCTGATACTTGTCGAGCAGAAAACTGTCCAGCGTCACCATGCCGTATTTCGCGCCGGTCTGGATGTCCGAATTCAGCCGGAACGTCTTGTTGTCGCGGATCAGCGCGGCGATGGACGGCGTGTTGACCATGATTTCAAAGGCCGCCACGCGGCCCGGCTTGTCCACGCGCGGAATCAGCAGTTGCGATATCACGGCCTGCAGCACGGTGGAAAGCTGGATGCGGATCTGCTCCTGCTGGTTGCTGGGGAAGGCGTTGACGATGCGGTCAATCGTCTTGGCCGCGCCGGTGGTGTGCAGGGTGCCGAAGACCAAATGCCCCGTTTCCGCCGCCGTGATCGCGGCATCGATCGTTTCCAGGTCGCGCATTTCACCCACCAGCACCACGTCCGGGTCCTGGCGCAGCGCGCGGCGCAGGCCCTCGGCGAAATTCGGCACGTCCACGCCGATCTCGCGCTGCGTGATCAGCGCCTTCTTGTGCTTGTGGTAATATTCGATCGGGTCTTCGATGGTGATGATGTGCGCCTCTTCGCGCTCCTCGTTGATGATGTTGATCATCGAGGCCAGCGTCGTGGTCTTGCCCGAACCGGTCGGCCCGGTCACCAGGATCAGGCCGCGCGGTTTGTACAGCAGTTCCTTGGCGCTCGGCGGCAGGCCGATTTGCTCCATCGTCAGCATCTTGCTCGGAATCTGCCGGAGCACGAGGCCGAAGTTGCCCTTCTCCTTGAACACGCTCACGCGGAACCGCGCCGCGTCGCCGAAGGCAAAACCGAAGTCCGCCCCGCCGCGTTCGCGCGTGCTCTGGATGTGTTCCTCCGACGTGATGCTGCGCATCAGCTCCTCGGTGTCTTCCGACTTGAGCACCGGCCCTTCCACCCGGTGCAGGATGCCGTGCACGCGGATGACCGGCGGCGCCGCCACGCGGATATGGAGGTCGGACGCCCCCTCGGCCACCACCAACTGCAACAGATCAGACATCGAATATGACATATTTATTAAGCCGGCGGTTGAATCGTTGAATCGTTGAATGGTTGCATCGGTTTCACCAGCCGCGGTATCTCGATTAAACGATTTAACATATTAACAGTTTAACGGCGGATGCCTCACGATTCATCGCCCACCGTGGAGCGGATCACTTCCTCGGCGGTCGTCAGGCCGGCGAGCACCTTGCGGATGCCGTCCTCGCGCAGGGTGCGCATGCCCATCTCGCGGGCGCGCGCGCGCAACACCGAGGAGGTCGCCTTGTCGTAAATCAATTTCCGCGTCTCATCGTCGATGACAAAAATCTCGAAGATGCCGAAGCGGCCGCGGCAGCCGGTATTGCCGCAATCGTTGCAACCGCGCCCCTTCTTGAGCGTGGCGCCCTGCAACATTTCCGGCGTCAGGTTCAGGCCCCGCATTTCCGCCTCGGTGGCCTGGTACGGTTCCCCGCACTTTTTGCAGATCTTGCGCACGAGCCGCTGCGCCATCAGGCAGCGCGTGGACGACGCCACCAGGAAGGGTTTCACCCCGATGTCCATGAGGCGGG
>CAYPSF010000159.1:0-10708 GCA_964413165.1 uncultured Bifidobacteriaceae bacterium | reverse complement strand
GGCCGTGACCCGAGAGATTGAACAGCAACACGCGCTTCTTCCCTTCTTCGCGGGCCTTGATGGCCTCGTCCACGACCGCGGCGATCGCATGCGCGGATTCCGGCGCCGGCACGAGGCCTTCCGTCTGCGCGAACAGCGTCCCGGCCTCGAAAACTTTTGTCTGATGATAAGCCTGGGCCTCGATCAGGCCCAGCTTCAGCGCGTGGCTGACCATCGGCGACATGCCGTGATAGCGCAACCCGCCCGCGTGGATCGACGGCGGCATGAACTTGTGGCCGAGTGTGTACATCATCAGCAACGGCGTCGTTTCCGCCGTGTCGCCGAAATCGTAGCGCAACTCGCCCTGCGTCAGCGACGGACAGGCGGAGGGTTCGACGCCGACGATGCGATACTTCTTTTTCTCCGTGATTTTTTTGTGGATGAAGGGAAAGGCGATGCCGGCAAAATTGCTCCCGCCGCCGCAGCAGCCGAAGATGACGTCCGGCTCCTCGCCGGCCATTTCCATCTGCTTGATGGATTCCTGGCCGATGACCGTCTGGTGCAGGCAGACGTGGTTCAGCACGCTGCCGAGCGAATATTTCGTGTGCGGATGCGTGACGGTGTCTTCGATGGCTTCGCTGATGGCGATGCCGAGGCTGCCGGCGCAATGCGGATCTTCGGCCTGCAGCTTGCGCCCGTAATTGGTCTGGTTGCTGGGGCTGGGATGGACCGTCGCCCCCCAGGTGTGCATGAGCATCCGGCGATACGGCTTGTGGTCATAGCTGACTTTGACCATATAAACGTTGCACTCCAGGCCGAAGAGTTTGCAGGCAAACGCGAGCGACGAACCCCACTGGCCCGCGCCGGTCTCGGTGGCAAGGCGTTTGGTGCCGGCGACCTTGTTGAAATACGCCTGCGGCACGGACGTGTTGACCTTGTGACTGCCGGCCGGGCTGACGCCCTCATATTTGTAATAAATATGCGCCGGCGTCTGGAGCGCCTTCTCCAGGCGCACCGCGCGCAGCAGCGGCGTCGGCCGCCAGAGCGTGTAGATGTCGCGCACCTCTTCGGGGATCGGCACCCACCGGTCGGGACACATCTCCTGTTTCACGAGGTTTTCCGGGAAGATGGCGAGCAACGCCTCGGGCGGGATGGGTTGCTTGGTGCCCGGATGCAGTGGTGGCGGCAGCGGTTCGGGAAAATCCGCCAGCAAATTGTACCATTGGTTGGGAATGTCCTGCTCCCGCAGGGCGAAACTGATTTTCGTGCTCATGATGCCTCAGATGGATGCTGGTTGATAACTACGCTCCGCTCGATGGGTTGTCACTAAATTACGGGCAAATGGCCAAAAATGTATTAACTAGAACAAGATAAAGTCATTTTAATGGCTCCCGGTGTACCGTCGGGCCATCGTCAAAGCCGGCATGCTGGTAAGCGCCATCGTCATCTCCGGTCCGCATCCGGATGTTTACCGTGAAGTGATTTGAGTTTCCCCACGACGGCCGATGCCTGTCGCTTGGCCTTTAGCCAATTTCTCCGGGCAGTCTTCTCGTTCCTTTGTAGTGCCGAAGACTACAACAAAAATCGTACTTCCACTGACAGACACAGCGCAGGAATTCTGCTTAGGATAGCACAATGGGAATTGCGAAAGGATTTCGTATGTCAGGACTCTTGGGCGCGCAGTCGCCTTCCGGGTGGACGACGGCTATCATTATCTGGGCTCTTGTCTTCGCGTCGCAGGATCCAGCGCTGGGACAGGAGCCGATGGCGGTTCCTACGGCGCAGGTCAGTGGGATCACCAACGTTTGCTCCGGCGGTTCCGCGACCATTCAAGCCGCACTGACGGGCACCGCACCCTGGAGCCTGGTCTGGTCCGACAGTTTCGTGCAAAGCGGCATCACCT
Organism: uncultured Bifidobacteriaceae bacterium; assembly: GCA_964413165.1. Taxonomy (GTDB): domain Bacteria; phylum Verrucomicrobiota; class Verrucomicrobiia; order Limisphaerales; family UBA11358; genus UBA11358. Next base: position 8,826 of record CAYPSF010000159.1, on the reverse strand, counting down.
CGAGCCCGGCACTGCGCCTCGTCAGCCCCGCCGCCACCGTGATTTATCGAGCCGTTTCTGTTTCCGATGCGGGTAATAGCTCGGGCCTCTGCTCCGGTGAAGCAATCGTGCGTGTATTCCAGCCACCGGTCATCACGTCGCAACCGGCAGACATCACTCTCTGCGCCGGGGGAACAGCAATCTTTTCGGCCCGGGCGAGTAGTGCCTCCTCGGCTAGTGGGGAATTGTCAGTCGCCGCCAACACCCCGGCTCAGAAAACATCCTGCAACTGTAATGACACTCCATTTTTGGGGATAGCAGCCAACGCGTTCTCACCCCGGATCAGCCGGGCAATCGCGGCTGGCGCTCCGATCTCAAATGGAATAGCCGCCTCCGCTTATGCAATCATCGCCCCCCCGGGAAAAGAGTCCAATGCGATTTTGTCCTGGCTTAGCCAGTCTCCCACGGCCATTGCTCATATCTCAGGCGGAACAACTTCCGTGACCGGATCGTCGGTGTGGAGATCCGACCGGATCCTGGTAAAACCCAAAGCGCAAGCCAGCCGGCTGGCGCTGACCACGCATCACCAGAAAGTCGGGGCAACCGTGAAGCGGACCTTCTCCCGTTTTGGCGGCCTGCAGGTTGTGCAATTGCCTCCGGGCCTGGCAGTCAGAAACGCCATCCAGCAATACCAAGATAGCGGATTGGTGGAGTATGCCGAACCGGATTACCAAGTCCATGCGGTTTTGTCACCGAATGACCCGCGGTATCTGGACGGAACGCTTTGGAACCTGAATAACACGGGCCAGAATGGTGGCACACCACACGCTGATATCAGCGCCCCGTCCGGATGGGACATCCGGACTTCCGCAAGTCCAATCATTGTCGCGGTTATTGACACTGGAGTGTGGTATTCACACCCGGACCTGGCTTCGAATATGTGGGTAAATCCCTGCGTGGGGTGTCCGGTCAATGGCGTGGTTTATCCCAACGACGTGCATGGGATCAACGCGATCACCGGCACCGGCGATCCCTTGGATGATTTTTTTCACGGCACCCATTGTGCCGGCATCATCGGCGGCGTCGGCAACAATGGAACAGGCGTGGTAGGAGTGGCCTGGAACGTGCAAATCATGGCCTGCAAATTTTTGGGCGCGGACGGGAGTGGATCCACATCGGACGCCATCGAGTGCATCAACTACGCCATCAGTAAGGGAGCCAAGGTCCTGAGCAATTCCTGGGGCGGCGGCCCGTATGATCCGGCTCTTCATGATGCCATTGCCGCCGCCCGGGATGCCGATGTCATTTTTGTAGCCGCGGCAGGCAACAACGCCGCAAACAATGACGCCGTTCCTTTTTATCCGGCCAGCTATGCCTCCGATCTGGATAATGTTATCGCCGTGGCAGCAACGGACCGGAATGATCAGTTGGCAAGTTTCTCGAATTACGGCGCGACTTCGGTGGCGCTGGGAGCGCCGGGTGTCAGTATTTTCAGCACGCTGCCTGGCATTGAAACCGCCGCCATGCAGAACTACGGGTTGTCGACAAACTACGGATTGGCTAGCGGCACCTCTATGGCCTGCCCGCAAGTCAGCGGGGTCATGGCTCTGATCCGCGCTCAGTATCCCGCCGACTCCTGCTCTCAAATCATCAAACGTGTTCTCAGTGGCACCGACCCGGTGCCCGGCCTGAGCAACCGCACCTTCACCGGCGGCCGGGTAAACCTGTTGAATGCCTTGACGCAATCCGCTCAGCCCTTCTGGCCGGTCTATCAGTGGCGTATGAATGGAACCAATATTCCCAGCCAGACCGGATCCAGTTACTCTTTCGGCCCCGTAACAACCAATGACAACGAGGATGTCTTCGATGTGGTTGTTAGCAATCAGTGCGGCATTACGATCTCCACCACCGCAGTATTGACCGTTGAGGTGCCGTGTCAAATCACCAGTCAACCGACGAATGTGACACAGTATGCCGGCAATCCGGCGACCTTCTCGGTTTCCGCCACGGGCACACATGTCAACCATCGCTGGCGCAAGGTCGGTGGTGGGTGGGGACACCCCTGGGTATTGACTCAGAACGGAACAGGTTCCGGCAGCCTTTTCATCGGCTCGTCAACCAACAATGGCGACCGTTCGAATGATGCGTCTTATCCGATGGATATTGATATCAATGGTCAGGCCTTCGGGATAAACGCCAGCGGGGGACACACCATGCTGGTGACGCGGTCCTTGCCCGAACCGTTGCCGCCGGGCGGCGCGTTTGGCATCTCCATGGACAATGGGTATGTCGGGCCAAACGGGGCGGCCGGAATCACGATTTACAGTGCCAGCAACAAGGTGTGGTTTGATTTCTTCTGTACCAACAACACGTATTACTATCTCGTCCCTGGTGATGTGCCGAAACAGGCAACGTGGATGCCGTTTACGAGCCATGGCATGCGAATATTCTTCGATATGTTTCCCAACGGCACGCTGTTGATCGTCGTCAATATCAACGCTCCCTCCGGCAGCACCATCTTTGAAGTTGATCTTCCCACTATGACCAATGATCCACCGGATCACTTCGCGCTCCACAATAACAATGCTGGAAATGGACCGACCAACGACATTTATTTTAATGATCTGGCCGTGGTCGAGCGATACGATTTGGGATCTCTCCTCAGCTACGACGATACAACTCAAGCGGCTTACACCAACGGCTGGCAAAATGGCGACGACGGCGGAACCGGCCCGATTCCCGGAGCCACCAATGACACCTATGTTATTCCATCTTGCACACCAGCGAACAGCGGAACCTATGACCTGATCCTGGACAATGCATGTGCATTCCTGGCCTCCTCCAATGCGATATTGACCGTTTTAACGGCCCCCGGTGCGTTGGATCATTTCGTCTGGAGTCCAATCTCCTCGCCGCAATTCGTCAATTCGCCTTTTCCCGTCGTCATCCGGGCGCAGGACTCGGCCAACGGCACCGTCACCAATTTCACCGGCTTAACCACACTGAGTTCACTCAATGGCATCGCTGTGACGGCGGGTTCGGGCAACTTTGTCCAAGGTGTGTGGACCAGCTCCGTCATGATTACGCAGTCGGTCTCAACCATGGTGTTGCAGGCCGATGATGGCGCGGGCCACTTTGGTTTGGCGAATCCCATTAACGTGCTCAACCTGCCCAACCTGCAGTTGTTGCTCGCCGGCAACCTTGGCCTTTTTGCCTGGCCGGCTGAGTACGCTGGATTCAGACTGGAAACTTCATCCAGCCTCGCACCCGCCGCATGGAGCCTCGTTCCCTACTCGCCCTTCCAGATCGGAGATCAATTCCTTTTACCAATCTCTTTTGCCGGCACCAACAGTTTCTATCGCCTGCGGTTCCCAGGCCCCTGAGAACGCAGCCGCCATAACCGCCGGGTCGGCGGCTGATCCTCAGCCCGACCCTTCGGCCTGCGTCCAGCGGATGGCGTGTTGCAGGAGGTCGTTGGCATCCTTGAGCTTCAGCTTCTCCTTGATGCGGGCGCGGTAGGTTTCGATGGTCCGCATGTCCAGATGCAGTTCGTCCGCAATCTGGCGCGTGCCATGCCCCCGGCCAATCATCTCGAAGACGCAAAGTTCACGGTCCGAAAGGCTGTTGAGCGGCAGGCTGGGCCGGGTTTGCGTCCGGCCGACCGCCGTGGCGGCAATTTGCGCCGCCATCTTCTCGCTCAAATAAACGCCGCCGTTCAGCACGGTGCGGATGGCCAGCATGATTTTTCGCGTGGCCTCCTGCTTGGTGATATAACCGCGGGCCCCGGCACGCATGACCCGCTCGGCGTGCAACATTTCATCGTGCATGGAGACCACCAGCACGGCCAGGTCCGGATGCTGACTGTGAATGTCCTTGATGAGTTCCAGGCCGTGCGAATGTTTCAACGTGAGGTCCACAATGGCCAGGTGCGGCTGGGTGGCGGCGATCTTGTCCATGGCTTGAAACCGGTCTTCGGCCTCGCCGCACACGGTCAAATCCGGTTCGCGCAGAATCGCCTCCGTGAGCCGTTCGCGCACCATCGGATGGTCGTCCACCAGCAGGATCCGTTTCGGGTTTTGCGGTGTTGACGGGCTTGGTTTGTTGGTGGCCATAATCAATTCAAACCGGCGGTTGCGGGGCGGAACAGGAAATAATGGTGCCATGTTCCGGGGCCGGTTCAATGCTCAATGCGCCACCGATCACCTGGGCGCGATAACTCATGATATGCAGCCCCATGCCACCTGTGGAACGGTCTGGGGCACTGGCGCCCGCATCCGTTCCCCTGCCCATCCCCAGGCCATCGTCGCTGATTTTCAGCTCAATCCGGTCATACTCGCTTTTCAACTGGATTAAAATCGAACCGGCCTGGCTGTGCTTGACGGCGTTGTTCACCGCCTCCTGCGCAATCCGGTATAAGTGGGTCGCCACCGTATTGTCCGGCACGGACACCGGTTGCGGACACTCCAGCCGGCAATTCACCCGGGCGCGGGCGCTCACGCCCGCGGCCAGTTGCTGCAACGCCAGGCTCAAGCCGTCCGCCTCCAGTTGCACGGGAAAAAGTCCGCGCGCGAGCGCCCGGGCTTCGGTGATGGCGTCATCCAGCACCTGGCCCATTTTTTCCGCGCTGGCCGCCTCCGGCAGCGCCCGGGCGACAAGCTGTTGTTCCAGGGCATGGTTGTCAAAGCCCAGACTGACCAGCTGCTGGCACAGCCCGTCATGCAAGTCCTGGCCAATCCGGGCCTGTTCGCGGTCGCTGATTTCCAGGATTTCGCGCTCCAGCCGGCGCCGGTCCGTGACATCTTCCGCGATGCCGACGATGCGGGTGACCTGGCCGGCGCTATCGCGAATCGGGAAGGCCCGGTCGCGAATCCAGCGCAAGGCGCCATCCGGCCGGATAATGCGGTATTCCAGGTTGTATTCCCCGGTGGCCTGTTTCGTGAGCATGGCCTGGGTCACCAGATCGCGATCCTCCGGGTGAACGGCTTCCAGCCACGCGTCGGGGGACTGGTAGAGTTTTTTGCAACTGCGCCCCCAGATGGTTTCGTAGGCCGGGCTGACATAGACCATGCGGGTTTCGTCCACGTCTCTCATCCAGAAGGCGTCGGTGATATTTTCGGCCAGTTGCCGCAACTGTTGCATGGTTTTGAGCAATTGTTCCTCGGTTTGGCGGCGGTCGCTGACTTCACGTTCCAACGCGTTGGTCCGTTCCTGGATCCGCTGCTCCTGATGTTCCGTCACGTTGCGGACGGCGGACACCAGCAAAACAACCAGCAATGAAATCCCGATCTGCACCCCCAGATTCCAGCAAAGAATGCCCGCTTGCGAGCCATGGTGGGTCTCATCCGCCAACGAAGCGAGCGAACTTGCCAGGGTAGTGATGATGCCGGCCCGGCGGCTCCCGCTCCAGGCGGCGAAAGCGGCAATCAACAGGTAGAACAGGGTGAAATTGATCCGCGAAACGGACCGGTAATCAATGACCGCCACCACCGCGGTCAAAAAAAGGCTGATGACAACGCTGGCCGTTTCCAGTTGTTCTTTCTGGTGCGGATCCCGGTCCTGACGGTTGATGTACTGGATGGCGTAGGATTCAATCACCGCGCCCAGGACGGCCAGCATGGAGACAAGCCAGCCGAAAACAGCTTCGATACGCTGCCTTAGCCGGCCACCTGGTTCTTGCATAATTGCCCTCGTGCGAATCCAACCGCCGCTCCAGAAAACCCCTGCCGGGGAGACTTCTCGCTGCCCGGATCGCTGACCAACCATAACCGTTTTGCCGCACCGAAACAACATCTGGCTGGACCGAAAAGCCCATCGCCGTTTTGGGATTTGCCAGTTCTGCGAAATTCAGGGATAGTGTTCCTCCGTTTTTACGGCCATTTATGAAACCCCAGGTCGAAATCTATGACACGACCCTGCGCGACGGTTCGCAGGGTGAAGGCATCAATTTCTCGGTCACGGACAAGCTCCGCATCGCCGAGAAGCTCGATTCTTTCGGGGTGCATTATATTGAAGGCGGCTGGCCCGGCTCGAACCCCAAGGACATGGAGTTTTTCACCCAGGCCAGCCGGCGCAAATGGAAGAACGCCAAAATCGCCGCGTTCAGCATGACCCGCCGCAAGGGCGTCGCCGTCGAGAAGGACGAGCTGATGCGGCAGATCCTCGACGCGAAAACGCCGGTCGTCACCATCGTCGGCAAGACGTGGCTGTTGCACGTCACCGAGGTCTTGCGCGCCAAACCGGACGAAAACCTGGCGATGATCGGCGACACCATCCGCTTTTTGAAGGACCACGGCAAAACGGTCATCTACGACGCCGAACACAGTTTCGACGGGTTCAAGGATGAGCCCGAATACGCGCTGGCCACGTGGCAGGCCGCGGAAAAGGCGGGCGCGGCGTGCATCGTGTTGTGCGACACAAACGGCGGCTGCCTGCCGGAGGAAATCGCGCGCATCACCGCGGTGGCCAAAGGCAAACTCACGGCCCGCCTCGGCATCCATACCCACAACGACATCGGCGTGGGCGTGGCCAACGCGCTGGCCGGCATCGCCGCCGGCGCCACCCAGGTGCAGGGCACCATCAACGGCTACGGCGAACGCACCGGCAATTGCAACCTCACCAGCGTCATCCCGCTGGTGCATTTCAAATTGAAAAAGACCGGCGTGCCCGCAAACTCGCTCGTCAAGCTCAAGGAACTTTCCGAGTTCGTGGACGAAATGGCCAATGTCCGGCACGACCCGCGTCAGCCGTGGGTCGGGCAGACGGCGTTCGCCCACAAAGGCGGCATGCACGCCCACGCGATCGACCGCGTCGCGCGCAGCTACGAGCACATCCAGCCGGAATCCGTCGGCAATTACCGCCGCGTGCTCATCAGCGACATGTCCGGCCGCTCGAACATCCTGATGAAGGCGGCGGAACTGGGTTTCAAGCTCAAGCCCGAGATGCCGGAGGTGAAAACCATCACCCAGCGCGTCAAGGAATTGGAAAACCAGGGTTGCGAGTTCGAAGCCGCCGAAGGCTCGCTCGCGTTGCTCATCAGCAAGACGCTCAAACATCGCGACCCGCTGTTTCACGTGGATGCCTACCACGTTTCGATGCGGCGCGACGCGAATGAATCCATCTGTGAAGCGACGGTCAAGGTGCACGTCGGCAACAAGAAAGCCCAGACGGTGGCCGAGGGCGATGGCCCGGTGAACGCGCTGGACGGCGCGTTGCGCTCGGCGCTGGTGAAGTTTTATCCGCAACTCAAGAAGGTGACGCTCACCGATTACAAGGTACGCATCCTTGACAGCGACACCGGCACGGCCGCCAAGACGCGCGTGCTCATCGAGTCCACCGACGGCAAGCGCGAATGGGGCACCGTGGGCGTGAGTGAAAACATCATCGAAGCCAGCCTCCAGGCGCTCGTGGATAGCATGGAGTACGCATTGTTGAAGAAATAATTATTTAACATCGAACGAACATCGAACATCGAATAGAACCCCGGAACGCGACCGTTCGACGTTCAACGTTCGATGTTCGATGTTCGATGTTCGTTTTCTGATTTATGCCCGAGATTTCCAAGGCCTACGAACCGCAGTCCGTCGAGGACAAGTGGTATGAATTCTGGCTGAAGCAGGGCTGCTTCACCGCCGACCCGGCGCGCGTGTCGCCCAAACGCCCGGCCTATGCCATCGTCATCCCGCCGCCCAACGTCACCGGCGTGCTCACCATGGGCCACGTCCTCAACAATACCATCCAGGACATCCTCGCCCGCAAGGCGCGCATGGACGGCAAGGAAGTCCTCTGGCTGCCCGGCACCGACCACGCCGGCATCGCCACCGAAGGCGTCGTGGCCCGGCAACTTTCCAAGGAGGAGAAAAAATCCAAACGCGACATCGGGCGCGAGGAATTCCTCAAGCGCGTCTGGACCTGGCAGGAAAAACACGGCGGCATCATCATCCAACAGCTCAAGAAACTCGGCGCGTCGTGCGACTGGACCCGTGAACGGTTTACGATGGACGAACCATACGCCCGCTGCGTGCAGAAGGTTTTTGTCGATCTTTACAAAAAGGGTCTCATCTACCGCGGCAAACGCATGGTGAACTGGTGCCCGGCCACCCAGACGGCGTTGTCCGACGAAGAGGTCATCATGAAGGAGCAGAAAGGCTCCCTCTATTATTTCAAAGTTGAGATTGCGGAGATTCCCGGGACTTTTCTGACGATTGCCACCACGCGGCCGGAGACCATTCCCGGCGACACCGCCGTGGCCGTGAATCCGAAGGACAAACGTTACGCACAGTTCATCGGCAAACACGTCATCCGTCCCCTGCCCGCCGAGTTTCCGCGCGAGCAGAAGCTCATCCCCATCATCGGCGACGAGCACGTGGATTTCGAGTTCGGGACCGGCGTGCTCAAGGTGACCCCCGCACACGACAAGGCAGACTTCGACATCGGCCAGCGCCACAAACTTGAGGTAATCGAGGTCATCACCGCCAACGGCCACATGGGCGACCTCGCGGGCTCAGATTTGAAGGGGCTGGATCGCTTCAAGGCACGCAAGGTTGCCGTGGAAAAACTCACGGAGCTTGGCTCATTGGAAAAGGAGGAACCATATACCAACAACGTCGGTTACAGCGAACGCGCCGATGTGCCGATCGAGCCGCGCCTGAGCGAGCAATGGTTTTTGAAATATCCGAGCGTGGAAAAATCCCGCGCGTGCGTGGAGCAGGAGCCTGGGAGCGCCGGCGTCTCGCCGGCGAGTGGCTCAGCAGAAAACGCCGCCGGGACGGCGGCGCTCCCAGGAAAAATGCAGTTCCATCCGCAGCGCTGGGCGAAGGTTTACGACCATTGGATGGGCAACATCCAGGA
>CAYPSF010000158.1:0-10754 GCA_964413165.1 uncultured Bifidobacteriaceae bacterium | reverse complement strand
TGATGAACACCCGCGGGCTCATGGCGCTCGTCGCCATCAATGTCGGCCTCGAATTAAAACTGCTCACGCCCGAGGTGTTCACCATGCTGGTCATCATGACGTTGCTGACCACGGCCATGTGCGGGCCCCTGCTGCACCGGTGGCTGCCCAAGGATGTCCGGAAACTTGCGCCGGATTGAGGCCGATTCTTCTCCCCAAGCTTTTTGTTTCCTGATCGCACCGCTTGTTGCACTCTTGCGGCATGGACTCGCCTTGCCAGCACGTACCCGGAGCTGGTTGGCTTCACCAGGCCTGGGTCCGCGGGCTCAAGTGGTGGCCGGCCAAGATCATTGGCACGGCCCTCGGCATGACGTTGTTTTTTGCCGCGTATTTCCAGGTGCTGCATCACCCGCTTTTCCCCGTCACCACCATGCCGCTCATTGCGGTTGACCGGCTGATCCGGTTCCAGCCGGAAGCCCTGCCCCTCTATTTGTCGTTGTGGTTCTACGTATCCCTGGTGCCCGCACTGCTGGTGGATCGCCGCGAGCTCGTGTCCTATGCCCTGGCCGCCGTCGGGATCAGCAGCATCGGTCTCGGGATTTTTCTCCTGTGGCCGACGACTGTATTTTGGCCGGACGCCGACTGGTCGCAGCATCCGGCGTTTGCGTTTCTCCAGTCGGTGGACGCCTCGGGCAATGCCTGTCCCTCCCTGCATGTGGCGTTTGCCGTGTTCACCGCCATCTGGCTCGGCCGCCTGCTGCGGCAGATGGGCGCCGGGCGCGGCGTAAGAGCGTTCAACTGGCTGTGGTGTCTGGGCATTCTGTATTCCACGATCGCCATCCGCCAGCATGTCGCGCTCGATGTCCTCGCCGGGTCCGGGCTGGGAGCGGCCGTTGCCGTGGTGCATCGGCACTGGCGGCGCGGTTCCGGCTGAGTTTTGAGCTGTGTTCTGTTCCGGAGGAACAGGCGAAAATAGCCCGGCATTTCAATGCCGGGACAGGTTGGTAAGACGTCGAGTCCCACCGGGACGATTGAAACGAAACATCTTTTTCAGCCGTCCCTCCGGGACGGATTGCGATATCATCAAACCCCGGCGTTTAAACGCCGGGCTATTTTCAAAGTGTCCCGTTGGGACACAGCATTTTCAGTTGCCACAACTTGAGATGCGCCCGATTTTGAAACTGCCGCCCGAACGCGTTTGACTTCCCGGCATCTGTTGGCAAGGTGAATTGATGAGCGAGCAACCGCGAACCGATTTGCCGGCGGCGGCGCTGTCGCCGCATCGCCCGTTGTCCGAGTTCTATCCGGCCCCGGCGGCACGACAGGACTTCGTCAACGAACTGTTCGACGAGGCGGCGCCGGACTACGACTGGGTGAGCGGCCTGATGTCGTTTTGGAGCGACCGCTTCTATCGCCGGGATGCCTTGCGGCGAGCCGGTTTAAAGAGCGGGATGCAATTGCTGGACGTGGCCAGCGGCACGGGGTTGATGATCAAGGCCGCGCTGGAGCTGGGACTGGATCCCGCGCAGGTGACCGGCGTTGATCCCAGCCGGGGCATGCTGGCCAAGAACCGGGAACGCAACCCGGTAACATTGCTGGAAGGCACGGGAGAAGCCCTGCCTTGCGCGGATGCAACGTTCGATTTCGTGTCCCTGGGTTACGCCCTGCGTCACGTTGAAGATCTGCGCAAGCTCTTCAGCGAATTCCATCGCGTATTGCGGCCGGAGGGACGGGTGTTGATTCTGGAGATCACCCGGCCCCACAATGCGGTGGCGTTTCATTTGATGCGTTTGTACATGCAAAAGCTGGTGCCACGCCTGGGCTGGTTGCGCCGGCGGAACCGGTCCACGGCCAGGCTTATGGAGTATTACTGGGCCACGATTGAGGAATGCGTTCCGCCCCCGGTCATCCTCTCGGCGCTGGAAGCCGTCGGTTTCCGGGAGGTCAAGCGCACCACCACCGGTGCGGTCTTGAGCGAGTATGTCGCCCGGCGTTGATCAGATCCCCGGAGCAAGAGGAGCAGGCGTTGTCCCTGGCGGGCGACTACGCCGGCCCGGAGAGTTCACCGCTCAAAACGAGTTCCGCCTGTAACATGGTCTGGCCATTCACGCTCGCGGTTGCCTGGGCCTGGACCAGATTGCCCAGCCGTCCCGTCAGCTGCGCTTCGAGTTGGATGGTTTCGCCGGGGCGGGCCGTGCCAAGAATTTTCACGTTTCGCAGCGCCGTCAGTTTCAGTCCGGCCAGCGGCGGGATTTTCGGATCGCTTTGGGCCACCACCCCCGCCAGCTGCGCCGCCGCTTCGACGAGCAGCACGCCGGGAAAAACCGGTTGACCGGGAAAATGCCCGCGTAAAAATGGCGCGTCGCCGCGAACGGTGAATTCACCGGCACCACTTTGCCCGGGATCCAATTTCACCAGCCGGTCCAGGAACCGGAATTCCGCGCCGTGCGGCAGCCGGCTTAGGGCGGTATCAAGATCGTTCATTGTTTTAGGGTAGGGCGCGTCACTCCGTGCGCGCCGTTCGTCTCATATTGTTTCGCGGCGCGCACGGAGTGACGCGCCCTACCGTTGCATGGGTTCAGTGACTTTATAATCGGCGGGCGGACTCCACTCGAATAGTTTTTCGTCCAGCGCCGGATTCAAGACGGCGTTGGTGAAATCATTCCGCATCCGCGAGCCGTCCACAAAAACCAGTTCCGTGCTGGCCAGGGAAAAATCGTTGGTGGCCAGGCGGAGGCGAAGTTCCGGCATCATCCGCCGCGCGGAAACGCTTTTCGGCTGGAGGGAGAATTGCCACCAGCCGTTGGTCTCCGTCAGCGACAGGATTTGAAACTGGGCCTCGAATTCCTTCCGGTCGTGCGGAAAACCGGCCGACAACAGCGACATCGTGTCGCGCCATTCGGCCGGCGCGGCGGCGCCCAGCGGATAGCGCTCTGCCCGTTTCAATCGCGGGTAAATCACGAACATTTCGTCGCCGTGCCGCAGCGCGATCGTTTTCGCCGGCTGGCCGAGTTCCCAACGAAACTCATCCGGCATGGCAAATGAGATATGGCCGCTGGCAACGAGCGGCTGGGTCAGGGTTTTCAGCGCGCGGGTCTGGACAAAATCCGCGGACCAGGTGTGAAGGGTTTTTTGGGCGATAAACCAGGAATCGAGAACTGTGTTGGTATCGGCGGCCGGGCAGGGAAAACCCCAAACCCCAAACCCCAAACCCCAGAGAAGCATCAAACCCCGGGCGCCAAAAAATTGCGGCCGCACGAAGACATTGTTGGGTTTTGGAGTTTGGCGCTTCATTGGTGTTTGGATATGGGTACCTGGTGCTTTTCCGTCTCCGTCCAGATCGGGACGAAGTGAAACCATTGCGTGAGATGCTGCCGGATGGCCGGCTCGAACGCACGCAGGATTTCCTGCGTCAACCGGATGCGGGCCGCGCGATTGCCGATCGCCGCGCGATCATAGGCGATTTCCGGCAACATGTGCGCGAGATGATGGTCGCCTTGACGCACGATGTACGTCGGAACGATCGCGCTCCCGGAGGCGCGCGCGAGTTCGGCCACCGCATTGGAGGCGAGGAACGGCCGGCCGAACAGCTCAACGGTCACCGCCGCCGGCGCGGGCGGGCGATCCACGAGGAGCGCCACGGTTGCGCCTTCCTGCAATCGCCTGATGATTTCGACAAACGCGAACATTTCCTCGCCCACGACCAGGGTTTCCACGCCCCGCAACCGGCGGGAATTCTGGCGCAATTCCGTCAGGCGCGGGTCAGGTTCGGGCTGCGTGAGCACAATCAGTTTGCAGCCGTGCTCGACGAGAAATTCGCTCCCGAATTCCCAGTTGCCCAGGTGCGGCGTGACCAGCAGCACGCCCTTGCCCCGCGCGTGGGCGGTGGCGAAATGGTTCCAGCCGTTCCAATCGCCCTGCCAGCGGCCCAAGGCCCCGCCGCTTTCATAGCGCCACAGGTCGGTGATCTTAATCATGAATTCGGTGAACAGTTCGCGCGCGGCCCGCGTGGCCAGCCGGCGGTCGTTCAAAACCGGCAGCAGATTTTGAATCACGATTTCACGCCGGTGCGCCGCCAATCGCCAGTAGATCGCGGCGATCAACCGGGCAAAAAAAACAAAAACCGGCACGGGAATAAAGCGGCCGAGGGCCAGCCCGATGCGCCAGATGAACGCGCCGTAAAACGAAGACGGAGCCGAAATGGGAGGATTCGGACTTTGGAATTTGGATTTTGGACCAACAACGCGCCACCAGACCGGCAACAGAAAGACGGAGACCAACATATTGCCGGCGATGCCGACGGCGCAAACCTGGCCGAGGCTCGCCATCCCCACGTTGCTCGACAGACCGAGCGAACCGAAACCGGCAATCGCCGTGCCGCCGCAGAGCAGCAACGCCCGGCCGACCGACCGATGCGCCAGGGACAGATCGCCGTGACAACGGCGCAACGTCAGCTGCATGAAAATGCTGTAGTCCACGCCGGTGCCGAGAATCAGCGGCAGGGCCATGAGGTTGAGCAGATTCCATTGCCAGCCGCAGATTTTCATCACGGCGAGCAGGCAAAATCCGCTCAACAACAGAATGCCAAGGCTGAAAAAGAGCTCGGTGAATCGCCGGAAAGCCAGCCAGAGCGAAAGCAAAATGAGGCCGACCATCGGCAGCACCAGTTTCCAGAGATTTTTTTTGACGGCCGCCAGGACGGTTCCGCCGAGCAAATCCCAGCCGGAAAGCCAGACGCCATCGTGCGGCAATTGCGCTTCCAGCGCTGCGAACGAGATGGCATTTGTTGAGGGAAAAAGGAAGCCGACGGCGTAAAAGTTTTGCGGTTCGCGCGCCGCCAGCTTTTGAAAAATCCACGAACCCAGCGGATTCGTCGGCCAGAAAACGTTTGTGGTCGCGGCGGCGCGCTGCCAGGTCTCCAGGATGCCTTTGGCCAGACCGAGCGCATCATCGGAAAAACCATTGGCCAGGGCCGCAGCCCGCAAAACCTCACCTTCGGCGACGAGTCGCTGAGCGTTGGCACGATTGGCCGATTGAAATTCGGGCCGCGGCCACAGCGCGTTCGGCAGCGTGAACCCGGAGAGGGTCTGATTGGAAACCGCAGCATTGAGCGCCGGCAAAACCGTGTCGAGTTTGTTGGCCACGTCACTTTCGTCGCGGCCGGAAATGACCAGCCAGAGCGGCTCGCGTTTTTGACCCAGGTTGATTTTGATCGCGTCGAGGGTCGTATAAGCCTGGCTATCACGCGGCCGCAGGGCGTTCGCACTCGGGTCCATTTTCGGGAGGCCGGAAAATAAAATCGCCGCGCAGAGCAAAATTAAAGTAGCCGTGAAAGTGAAAACGACCGCAGCGGAACGTTCAAAAAACAGCCGCCGAGGCAACGAGGCGGGCATAGCGGTTAAATCTTCAAATGAACTCCGCCTCCTCACGTCGGCGGCTACAACCTCTTCCGGGCGTTGCAAGATATCATCCGCAGGCGAGACCTCGGCACGAGGTTGTGGCCGCTGCATCCGGTCTGGAAACAAGGGCGGCAGAAATGCGAAAATCATCACGCCGGCCGAGAGGGCGACGCCGATGCCGACGAGCGAACCGAGTTGGGCGAGGCCGGGTAGACCGCCAAAATTCAAAACGAGAAAGGCGGAAATGGTGGTGACCGCCGCCCAGAAAATGCTGGGCGCGATGGCACGGCGGACTTCCGGAATGGACAGGTCCGGATGCGCCAACGCCTCCTGGTAATGCACGACCGCGTAGTCCACGGCGAGGCCGAGCAGGATGGCTGCGAAACCCATGCTGATGACGTTGACCGCGCCAAAAATCAGGCCGCCGAGCGCCAGCGTCGCGGCCAGAATCAAGGCCAGCAACGTCAACAGCCAGAGCATCGGCTTGATGCGCCGGTGGGCGCACCAAAACAGGATCGCGATGATCAAGGCCGTGCCGCCGACGGACAACTTCATATCATGCTGCATGCTGCCGGAAATTTCCGCCGTAAATGCCGGTCGTCCAGTGTATCCGATTTTGATTCGCTCGTCGGGCGGCAATGCTGCCTGGATGACATTTTTTACGGCGTTGAACCAATGGGTACATTCGCGGTAGCCGTTCAACGCGCCCCGGGCTGAGACGAAGATAATCCGAAACCGGCCATCGGCGGAGGCAAACAATTCCTGTCCCCGGCCAAAGCCGGAAACCGTTCCGGCAACATTTTCGGGCAAACGCGTCAGACCGAACGGATCGTAACTCAACCGGGCGATTTCATCCGGTGAAAGCGTGGTGGCCAGCTGGTCGCGGGTCGTGGTGAGAATCGGGGCGAGATTTGTTTCCGAAAGTTGATCGGCGAGATGAGCAAAGGTACCCGGCGGTTGATTCAGCCAGAGATAGGCGATGAGTTCGGCGGTTTGTTCGGGATGCTCGATCCAGGGCGGTTGCCCAATGGCCTCGGCGACCAGGTTGGTTTCGTCTTGCAGCCGTCGGGTGACGGTTTTCGCAGCTTGTTCGGCGGTCTCGCGATCGGGCGCGCGGACAGTGACAATGAGTTCGCGTGCGTCGGTAAAATGCTGCTGGTATAATTTGAGGCCTTGAACGGTGGGGACCTGCTCGGGCAGCAGGTCCAGCATCTCGGCATCAAAGCGCAGTCGCGCAAGACCGACGATGATCGGAACGAGCAGCGCGAGCCACCACCAGCGAAACCAGCGGGGCTTCATGGGAAGAGCTCGCCCTCTAGAGTTTCGCCGGTGCGCGGGTTTTCCAGGCGCCACGATCCGGCGGCCGGATGGGTGAATTTCCAGTTGCCGCCAGCAGGAGTGCCGAGGAGCGCCCGGGGCAGTTGAAACCAGGCGAAACGATCCGGCGGCGTGCCGCGGCCGCGCCGCGAAAATTCGTTCGCGCCGAATTCAATCCGCCATTGACCGCTGGAAATCTGCGCGGCCGCCAGCGGGAAGGGCATTTTGGAAAACTGGATGAAAAAATTTCCGTTCACATTGGTCGCCAGCAACAGGTCGCCAGCGAGTTCGGGACGGCCGGACGAGGGTTTCCAAACCGCCTGGCCCTGCTGGACGCGCCAGCCGGGCGCGGAAAAATCGGCGGGCGGCAGTGGTGGCGCAGTGCGACAGCCGGCGGCCAGGGCAGTCATCAGGAACAGCAGGAGCACGCCGGGTCGGGGACCGGCGTTCCCGGCGCGCGGTTTCATCCTGGGGACGAGCATGTTGGCGGATCTTTGGTCACGATGACAATGGGACGGAAATTGATGCGTGGCACCAGCGGCCAGCGCGCCTGGATTTTTACGAGCAGGAAAAAAAGCTTCATCCGCCAGCGGAGCGCCCAGCTTCCCTCCACTTCACCGGCGAGCACACCGATGACCGCGGAGAAAAGCTGGCAACGTTCGGTCGGGCGCAAAAACAGCTCCATGAACGGCGTGGTGTAATAATTCTCCACCATGTGCCAGTAATACCTCAACCCTTTCCCGACGCGTTTCTCATAAGCCTGGAACGGCCGGCCGCCGGGTTTGCCGGCGGCGATCGCCTGCCGGACCGTTTCGGCTGCCAGCTTGCCCGACCACATGGCGAGAAATACTCCGGCGGAAAAAATCGGGTCCATGAAGCCGGCGGCGTCGCCCACGCGCAGCAGGCGGTCCCCGGTAAGCCGGCGGTTGTAGTAGCTGAAATCGCTCGTGGTGCGGGTTTCGTTCACCCGCCGCGCGTTCAACATGCGCTCCTTCACGGCGGAACTGGACGCGACCCAGCGGTCGAAGATTTCCTGCGGCGTCCCCGTTTCCCGGGCAAACTCTTCCTGGTCAATGACCAGCCCCACGCTGGTCTTATCGGCGGAGATGGGGATGATCCAAAACCATTTATTGGGGAGACGGACAATGATGATGTCGGTGTTCGCCTCGCCGGCGTCGCGCAGCACGCCGTTGAAATGGGCGAAAACCGCGAGCTTCTTGTGCTGCGGATGGGTGACCCGAAGCCCCTCCTGGTTGCCCGTCAGGTTACCGCGGCCGCTGGCGTCAATCAGATAGGCTGCGCGAAACTGATGCGCCTGGCCGTCGGGGCCACGCGCCTCAACACTCACCCCATCGGCATCCGAGTCAAATTTGTTGACGATCCAGCCTTCCCGCACATCGGCGCCCGACGTCCGGGCGTGTTGGAGCAGTATGTGATCGAACGTCGCGCGCTCGACCTGGATGGCTTCCGGCTCGCGATTGAATTTGCCCTGGCGGAAGGCGAACCGGGTGCCGAGGGAGCCGTTGCCCAGTTCGAACCGGGCGCCGAATTTTCTGGGGAAACCCGCCGCTTGCAGAGCCGGCACCACCCCCAGCTCGCGGAAAATGGCCATGTTGCAGGGCAGGAGCGATTCACCGATGTGAAAACGCGGGAAAATCTCCTTTTCCAGCACCAGCACACGTTTGCCCGCCCGCGCCAGAAAGGTGGCGGCGCTGCTGCCGCCGGGCCCGCAACCAATAATCAACGCATCATAAGTGTCCGGATTCACTCCCGGCAAGTTTGAGGATGTGACGAATGATGGCAAGCATGGAAACCTGCGAATGCGTCATCGTCGGTTCGAAAATCGCTTGCGCGGGCGGCTCACTCGCGAGGCGCCTGGCGTCTTTGATCCTGTTCAGCCCCGGCGATGCCTTCCTCGACCAGTCGCTCATTGTCGCTTCGCCCTTCGTCGTCCTCATCGGCACTGGGAGCCACCGGCAGCTTACGGCCTTCGGAACCGGGAACCGGATCCCACCGTTCGGACTCAGGTGCGGATTCGAGGATCGCCTCTTTCAAATCCGTGTCCGGCTCACCTGTCAATTCCCGTTGGGCCTGTTGCCAATCGGATTTCGACACCTCCTGAGCGGCGCGGCCGTTGATGACCGCCAACTCAATCGCACGCTCCAGCACCATCTTGCGGGTCACCGTGCCGAGGCCGGCGGAATTTTCAGTCAAGGTACCTTCCTTCAATGGGTTTGTTTTCATAGATTTAAAATCACATCATGGCGCAAATACGGAAAAGTAATCGCGGGTTGTCGGGTGTTGTTTTCGTCTGGTTCGCGTCGCGGTCTTTGCGCCGGGCGCGGGATTGGGAAAGGCGGGTACGCCGTTTTTGAAACGGCGGGCCTGGTGTGGCCGCCGGGGCATTTCGAGGCAGGTTCGAGAGTTTGGCGATGGATATTTTCCCGAATTTCGTCTTTCTTTGGTTCATCGGAGTTTGGGGTTGCTGGGTGAAATGCTGAAGAGGTTATACGAGTTTGGGTCGGAAACTCGCGCGGTCATCCGCTTCGAGCCAGTCAAAGGTGGTGTTGGTTACCGGATTGATCACCAGCCGGGCGCAACTCTCAATAAAATGGTCGCGGCGCTCCGGATTTTTCATCGGGCTGCCGGTTTCCATTTCATCCGACCAGATTTTGATTTCGACCGGCGTTCTCGTCGTGCCGTTGGCCTGCAACCAGGCGCCGACGTCTTCATAATCTTTCGCGGCTTGAACGGCGGCTTTGAATTGCTCGCCGGTGATGCCCTTGAAACGGAAGAGCAGGTTGTCCAGCGGGCCATCATAATGATATGCACCCGACGTCCCCGCCAGACTGGCGCGGCACTTGTCCACGGCCCGGCTGGCGATCGCGAATCCGGCAACGCGTTCGCGCGGGCTGTGCGGGGCTTGTCGGGTCAGGTCCCGGTCGATGATGGGGGTGTTCATGGCTTTGTTATTTTCTGGTTTGGCGGGAGGAAGAATTATTTTGGCGCCTGGGTTAACAGGCAGATTTAATTTAAGTCCGATTGTGAAAGCCATGTGTCCGGGTGAGTTTGCGTTCCGCGAGCAATTCCGCCTCGGCTGCCAGCCAATGCTGCACTTCGTGCCCGGACTGCGAACCCTGGTTCACATAGCTGAAATAGGCCTTCCGGGCCACTTCGTCGGGTGAGGGTGCAAAATCAGTTTCGTCCCGGCTTAAACCGGCAACCGCCGCCGGCACGGATCCGCCGGTTGGCTTTTGGTTTTGGTCTGCGGAGAAATCCTTGCGCTTCATGTTGTCAGCATAGGCCCGGCAGCCGTGCGCCCGCCATGGGGTGTTCACCCCAGCCCGGATTAACTGGATTGGGGTGGAGACGACACAAACGACAAGCGGTCACCGACCCAGATCTCGACCCAGCCGGTACCGGTGGGTGGCCGGTCCTCGACAAACCGCCGGGGTCTTTCGGCCAGGTTAACAAACCGCGTTCGGTTTTCAGGCAGGCATAAGGTGACGAAAGGGCTTCCTGAAGATAATCGCTGGCGGAATATCTCCCATTCGACGCCCAGTGAAAAAACATAGCCGGGGGATAGACCAGCCAACGAATCGTCACCAACCTCGAACGAAGCAACCAATTCAAATGGTTCTTTGTTTTTCATTTGCATTTCCGGAGCCAATAAAGGTGTGCTTGGCGGCCAAAGAACTCGCCCGGGCCATTGGCCGCAGCCCGCCACTCCGACCTAAACTGGTTTGGCCATAACTATAAATTCAGCTTTGTTTCCTTCCGCACCCGGGCGGCGTCGTCGTGGGAAGCCTGAAGCGCACCGACGAGCGGTGCCGGGGCAAAGGAATACGCCGTTGACGCCCCGTTGGAATAGCTGGCTTTCGGGTGGACCGGATCCGGGTATGACTGCCTGGCCGGTCGTGCTTCCAGCATTTGAATGACCAACGCCGGGACAGTCATCAGGATGATTTTCAAATCCCACCAGAGGGTTTTGTTTTTGGCATACCTGATGTCCAGTTGAATCATTTCCACAAAGGTGGTTTTGTTTTTCCCGCTGACCTG
>CAYPSF010000157.1:8076-10803 GCA_964413165.1 uncultured Bifidobacteriaceae bacterium | reverse complement strand
CCGAACCGTCATCCACGCACACCACCTCCCATTTGCACCCCAGCGCATCGGCCGCTGCTGTCACCCGCGCGAACAACTGGGGCAATACATCCTCCTCATTGAAACACGGGATCACCAGCGACAGCATCGAACCCGCTTTGGTCCGCGTCACCGCGCTTGATGTCCCGGCCTTGCCCGGCTGGATGGGTTGCGTCATGAATTCTAACTTTGTCCGGTTATCGAATAGGGAAATTCACGCCAAACTACCAGCAAATTCCCGGCAGTTGGCGGCTCGCAGAACCGCGCCTGACCCGAACTCCGAAGCCGGGGAGCACGCTCATCCCGGTCGAAACAGGGAAATGATAATGTGCGGTATGAGTCGCCGGCAAACTGAAACGGAGTGCGAGGTGTCGCCACTTGCCGCGCAGAATAGTTTACCGAGCTTCCCACGCCGCCCCAGGACAATGCACCTTGAGTTTACGATGCAGCCAGCAACTCTTGCCTTCACGGCCACTTGCAAGCGAAGGTCGCGAAGATGCCTTGCGAGGTGTAATGGCTCAGGTTGCCGCTGCCCGGTTCCGAGTATTGGGAGAACCCATAACGCAGGGAAACGGACGCCTGATCCCCCAACCGCCGGGCCAGGCCGACCAGCAGTTGCTGGTGGGTGAAATCGATTCCCAGCGGCACGCCGGCGGTATTGTTTTGCCCGTAGTCGCTACGGGAGTAGTTGTAGGTGGCTGACAGTTCGGTTTTCGGGTTCAACGCGTAACTGGCGGTGTTGATGACGGTGTAAACATTGCCGCTGTAGGGGACAACAGCCGAAACCCCGTTGTTGGCCGTGGTTAGGCGTGACAGGCTGTAGGTGAAGGCGCTGGACAGGTAAAGTCGCCGGATGGGCGTCAGGATGGCGCTGAACCCGAAAGTCTGGGCGTCATTTTTTCCCGCCAGGATTGTTCCTCCGGGAGAAACCGGTGACAGCGTGGCCGCATCGATGGCCGGATCAGTCCGCGTGGAATAATACGTGGTTCCCAGTTGATAGCTCAAGGTGGTCTTGAGCCAGTTCGCGGGCCGCAGGTTGAGTTTTGTTTCAAACTCAGCGTCATGGATCGTGCGCCCGAGAATAAAGGCCGGGTACCCGTTGGTGGGAGTGCCCAGACCGCTTCCCCAGATGTCCTGCAAATGGTTGTAGTCGGTGTCGCTGGATTGCCACCGGTATTCTGCGTTCAAGCTCGACCAGCGCCAGGGCGACGTGTTGAAACCGCCGCGAAGATCGTAGCGGTAATTCATGGAGTCAGTCCGGCGGGTCAAGACGCCGTCAACCGGATCTTGCTGCTGAAATTCATCGATGCTTTCCTGTTCAAACCGGGTGTCGGCGAAGAGCACCGTGAAGGGAATTTTCGTAAAGCGAAGGTTCCCGCTTTGCGTGGATTTGAATATGTCCTGGCTGGCATTTTCGGGTCCGCTGGGAAGGATGAATACAATCGGCACAGTGCCGAACCCCTCCTCCTGCGTCCATTCGTTCTGGGTGCCCACCGAAAGGCTGAGATAAGCAAGCGGGGTGAAGAGGCTGGTCAGGCTGAAGATTTCGGATTGCCGCCGGAGCGTGATCTCCTGGCTGTTCCAGTTGGCGTTGAGAGGGCCGTTGGTTTGGTTGAAAAAGTCACTGCCTTCAAGTTTGGAATAATAACCGCCCCCCGACAAAAACCACCAATCGAACAACTGTTTCTGCAGGGTCAACGTGTTCATGCCCTGCACGTGTTGATATTTGTCCCGCGTTTCGGTCAGTCCACCGACGGTTCCATTCTCCTGGTAAGCGTTGGTTTCAACACTGCGGTTGTTTGCGTAGAAAAACTCAACTCGGGCATTGTCCTCCAAATGCCAGTCGTTGAAATCGTGCGTCAGGTCGAGTTTGATGATGTGGGTCTGCTCATCGATGGATTTCGCTGCCGGGGCGATGTTCTTCTGGGTCAGCGGATCCGCTATATTTCCCCCCCAGTCCAGCATTGATTTGCTGCCGTTTTTAAACTGGTATTCGTAACCAAGCACGACATTGGGCCCGTGCGACGGGGTCAGACCGAAATCGGCCCAGAGCCGCCCGATGTTTACGTACAAATCCCGGTTAAAATTGAACTCCGACGGGGCCACGTTGGGATCGTACCCGCCGGTGTCGCTGTAATATTTGCGCCATTCCTCGAAACCGCCGTGGACGAACCCCCGGCCCGTTTCATCTATGGCCAGCTTCAACCGGAAGTCCTGGTCAGGGACGATCAAATGTCCCTGCAGCAGGAATTTTTCGTTGGGACCGGTTTGTTGGCTGATTAAAATGTCATCCACCCCGCCGCCCAAACCTTCCTTCATGCCTTCGATTTCCCGGAATTTGGATTGGTCGCCGTGGACCCCGATCCAGCGCAAGGTCGGGTCGAATTCAAGCTGGAGGGGTGAAACGAGATTGGTGGAGTTCCAGCTGGCGCCCTGGTCGATCCATGCCCGCAGCAGGCCGATTTGTTGGGGCGTGAGCGGGTCACCCTTCCCGGTTGGTGGCATTTCCAGGTCCGGGACTACCCGCGCCACGTAATGGATCAACCGGCTTTGGGCGCTGTCGCCCGGAACGATGTTGTTGGTGTTGTTGTCACCGCCCTGGAGCGCCGACTCGCGATTGTCGAGGCGGAAACGGCTTTTGGGCCTTTCCGGCCCGTGACAGCGCAGGCAGGACGTGTCCAGGATGGGTTTGATGTCGCGGTCAAAATC
>CAYPSF010000157.1:0-7976 GCA_964413165.1 uncultured Bifidobacteriaceae bacterium | reverse complement strand
CTGAGCCGGGGATCCACGTTGGAGCCGTGGATGGCCGTGTGACAGCCGGCGGCCCAGCAGGTTCCCATTTGGAGCAGCGTGGTGTGGTCCGTATTGCCAATATAAATGGTTCCTTTGGGAACCGCCGGACCCTGGACCTGGGCGTGACAACGCAGGCAGAGATTGGGGTCGCTCGCCACCAGCATCTTCTGGTTGATCGAGCCGTGCGGGTTGTGGCAGGTTGAGCAGCCTTCGCGGAGGGCCTCGTGCTCGAAGACGAAGGGCCGGGTCTGGTCGCGATGACATTGCGCGCAGCTTTCGTCCTGCCGGGCCATGGCCAGGCCGCCGGCAGGCTTGAAGATGTCGCCTCCATGCGGGTCATGGCATTGCCCGCAGCTCAGGTGGCCTTCAATGACCTGATGATGCTGCGGCAGGCTGAATTCGGCGTGAATGTCGAGGTGACATTGAAAACACGACGTCGGGTCCGATCCGGGGTTGATGATGAACCGGGCGCCGCCGCCGGCTTCGATGTGTTTGCTGCCGGGACCGTGGCAGGATTCGCAGCCGGTTTCGCCGACCCGGGCCGGATTGTCAAAATGAACCCGGGCATGCGGGCTGGCGGGAAATTTGCGGACCAGGTCGGCGTGACAATCCAGGCAGGCCCGGTTGCCGACAAAATGGGCGCCGGGAATTTCCAGCGGCACGACGATGGCGCTCGGGGTGGTGGAACACGAAATCAGGCCGACCATCAGCCCGGCGGCCGCCAGGGCCATTACCGCGGTCCGTGTCCGTTTTTGCCGTATCTGTGCAGTGGAAAAATCTGTCAACCACGGATAAACACGGATGAACAGGGATGGGAAAATGATTTCAGCAAGGCAGACAAGAGGGCCAATCAGCGAAGCTTTCCGGATTTGGTAAAAAGACCTTTTAGCTTTTCTTAAATCCGTGTTCATCGGTGTCCATCCGTGGTTAAATTGAATGGATTCAGTTTTGGTTTCAGGGATTTCACTTGTCGGTGTCCGCCAGATTCGTCACGGCGGCGGCCTTGATGATTTCAGCGACAATCTGGTCCGAAAGGTCTCCGCTGGTGGGAAAAACCATCTGCAGATGGCCGGAGGCATCGATGATGAGCGTGCGGAAATCGTGGTTGAAGGTGCCGGCCTCATATTGGTAGCTGACGCCGGCTCCCCGGGCCAGTTCACCGATCTTGTCCATCGGGCCAGTCAGAAAACTCCAATGTTTCGGGTCATATTGATAACTGTTCCCGTAGGCCTTCAACATGGCCGGCGAGTCAAATTCCGTGTCGAAGGAGACCGAAAGCAGATGCCAGTTGGCGGGAGCGCCGGGCAACGATTCGAGTTTTTGCTGCGCCGCCTGGAAATTTTTCGACAACCGCGGGCAGTAGTCGGGCAGGGGACAGCGGGTGTAAAAGAAGGTGATGGCCAATGCCTGGCCGTGGAAATCGTTCAAGCTCATCGCTTGGCCGAGTTCGTTGGTGAATTTATAATCCAACAGCGAACGATCCGGCTGGCCAGCGGGAGGATTGGCCGGGGCTGGAACGGGCGGCAACGAAATCGCCCTGATTTTGGTGATGTGCCCGAGCCAGCTCTCCGTTGCGGTGACGTGAAGCTGGAAGGAAACGTCATCGCCCCGGTGCAGGCCGGCCAGTTCTTCCGGGGCCTTTACCTTGAAGGGCATGGTCATGGCCGCCATGTAATTGGAAATGGCCTCGTGCTGGATGACTACCGTCCGGCCGTCCGGCTTGAGTTCCTGCACCACCCCCCGGGCTGCGAATATTCGGGCGCTGGTCGCCTCCCCGTCCGGGGAGGACAGGGAGCCGGCGGATTTCACACGGCTCGCTGTGAGCATCAACAAAGCGAACGGCAATGTGTTGATGAACAATCTCCGCCAGATCATATTTTATCGTCATGATTGCCAGATCCGAACCGGCCACACCAGCACCGATTCGGGATTCATCACGGATTTGGCAGGCGTCCGACCCGGTAATATTCATCCGGTAACGTCGCAGTGAGGTCGGTGAAATTAATCAAACCGCTGTCAGCCAGGTTGGTGACGAGGGTGGTCCAATCGGACGAAACCAGATTGGTGGAGCGTTGAATGACATAACTCAGCCCGGCGTCTGCCGTGTAACTGAACCGGAACATCGTCGGGGATACCGGCTGTGGCGTGCTGAGTGACATGGCCACCGGGTTGACGACACTGATCGCGACCTGGTTGGTGGCGGTGGCGCCATTGTTATCCGAGGCGATGGCGAAGAGGGTGTAGCTGCCCGCGGCCAGGCTGTCGGTAATGGCGGCGAAGGGGGCGGTGGCCTTGTTGGTTACCACGGTGGCGCCGACGCGAAATTGCACGTTGGTGACCGCACCGTCATCCGCCGCGGTGGCTTGAATGGTCAGGTTGGCCGGCGCGGCAAAAACGGCGCCCGGGACCGGGTTGGTGATGGCGACCGTGGGAGGCAGATTGGCCGAGGCGACCACCACTGCACCCGTCATAAAATTCGGCGTAGCAAAATGCAGGGCGCAATAGTACCTGAACGTGCCGGTGGAATTAAAATGGTTGGTGAAGAAGAACGGCATGACATTTGTGGTCGAAGCCCATAACCCGCTGGGCACACCATTGGTCCCGCTTGCCGTGTTATGATTGCCAAATACACCGCTGGAAGCCCAAACCCAGACCACCGAGTCACCGCTGACAATGTTGGTGACCTTCGGGGTAAACGTGTCGGTATTGTTGGTGCCCACGATGACAAAAGCCGTTGCGGCCGAACCGGTCGTTGAAGTGTTCAGGATTGCCAGGGCCGTGCCCAGGAATACCATTTTGAATAAATATCGTATCGCGCTCATAATACTTTACTTGTGCCTCTTTTTCGAACTGGTTCATTGCTGGCTGGCCAAACGACCACTCCCTTCCAGAATGGCGCCAGCGGTGGCCACCGGGAGCAGTTTGAGTGAAAAATCACTCTGATTTGCCAATAAGATGAACCGGGGGAACATTTGTTCCCGATGATTATTTACGGGAACAATTGACGTTCCGGGGCCTCTTAATTTCAATAATGCGATATGGCTGAAGGCATGGACTTTGAAGGTCTGGTGGCTAGTTATTATGAGCCGCTGTACCAGTTTGCATTCAGTCTCGCGCGGGACGAAGCAGATGCCTGTGACCTTACACAACAAACCTTTTGCATTTGGGCGGCCAAAGGCCATCAACTGCGCGACGCCTCCAAAGTGAAAACCTGGTTGTTCACCACCTTGCACCGCGAGTTTCTCGGCTCGCGGCGGAGGCAAACCCGCTTTCCGCACATCGAACTCGAGTACGCCGCCACGGAACTTCCCGTGGTCTCGCCTGCCACCGTCAACCGCCTGGATGCCGCCCAGGTGCTGGCGACGCTGGCGCGTTTGGATGATATTTATCAGGCCCCGGTCGCGTTGTTTTACCTGCAGGATTATTCCTACAATGAAATCGCCGAAATTCTCGATGTGCCGCTCGGCACCGTCAAATCACGCCTCACCCGCGGCCTCGGCCGGCTCCACCAGCTTTTGACCGGCGGTTACACCAGCGCGCAACCTCAACCTCCCAAATCGTGACTCCCGAAGAAGCCAAAACTATTTTACTGCTGTACCGCCCGGGAACGATTGATGCGGGCGACCCGGAAGTCGCCGCGGCGTTGTCGCTGGCCAAGCAGGATCCGGAGCTGACGCGCTGGCTGGTGGAACATTTTGCCCGGCAGGAAGCAGTGCGGGCCGGGTTCCGGAAAATCACCGTCCCGGCGGGCTTGAAGGAGCAGATCATTTCCGAACAGGCGGCCAAGGCGAAGGCGGGTTACCGGCGACCGGCAGTGTTCCTGGCGGTGGCAGTGGTGTTGGTGGCGCTGGCGGTCCTGGCCCCGCTCTGGTTCCAGTCCCATCGGGACGACGCTTATGCCAGTTTACGGGACCAGTTGGCGAGTGTTGCGCTGCGGGGCTATGGCATGGATCTGGTGACGGACGATTCCGCGCAGGTCCGCGCCTACCTCGCCCGGCAAAATGCGCCGTCGGATTACGTCCTGCCGGCGCCGTTGGGAAAGACGGCCGTGAGCGGCTGCGCGATTGAAGACTGGCGCGGAGCAAAGGTCTCGCTGGTGTGTTTCCGCACCGGCAAGTCGCTGCCGCCGGGAGTGCAAAGCGATCTCTGGCTGTATGTCATCGATCGGGCGGCCGTGAAGAATGCGCCGCCGGCGGGCGAGCACCGGTTTGCCCGGGTCAGCCGGCTTATGACGGTAGCCTGGACCGAGGGAGACAAATTGTACGTGCTGGGAACGGTCGGCGACGAACAAACCTTGCGGCAATACCTGTAAGCTGACCGGCGGTCAGTTGCGGTCCACGCTCATGTGTTCCAACACCCAGTTGAAGTCATCGCGCTGATCAACTGAAATGCCGGAGGCGGGCGGAATATAAGCGGCATCCGGCTGGGGGGTGACGATGGTGTCCGCGTTCACCCACCGATGCAGCTGGCTGTGACCGTCGGCGAAGGAAAAGGCCGTCGCGCGACTGTGATACGAGGCCGGCAAATCAGTCCACTGGGCAGTGCTGGCGGAGGGGCTGCCATACGCGTTGCCGTAGGGGTTGACGTAGGTGCTTCCCGGGTCTTTGTTCAAAAAATAGCCGTCGCCAATCGTGTCTGGATGCTCGTCCAGAAACACAAAAATTTCCACCGGCTGCCGGAGCTGGGTGGTTTTGAAAAACTGGGTGTAGTTGGGATTGTTGGAATTGAAACCGTTGGTGGAAAAGTCGCCGGCGTCGCCGACCATCGCGTTCATCGAATAACTGCGGATGCGGGCTTCCCAGCCGGCGGCACTTTGGGCCGCACCCACGGTGCGGTCGGAGGGGCAATGATAAACGGTCGGGGTGTTGTTGTACGGTCCCAGACTCGCATCGGTGACGGTGGCGGGGTTGATGTTGTCCGAATCATTGGGCGCGGTAGCCCCCCAGGTCATGACGTTGTTGACCCAGTTGAGCGGGTTGCGGGATCCGAACGGAGTCATGACGAGATTATAGGGCAGCCGCTCCTCATGATCGTTGGCGTACATCTGCCAGGCCAGGATCAATTGTTTGGTGTTGTTGAGGCACAGGATGGCTTGCGCCCGGTCCTTGGCCCGGGCCAGCGCTGGCAACAAAACCGCCGCCAGGATGGCAATGATGGCAATCACCACCAGCAGCTCAATCAGGGTAAACCCCCTCCTTCCTGCCCCGCCGGCAGGCGCCGAAGTCCGTAAAACGGGCAAAATGATCATGACACGCGTTCAGGGCTAAACCTTCCCTGAATGTCTGATTTTAATTATTAAGCCTTCTTTTAGCCGATGTCAAAGCCCAAGCAAGCCCGAATTTTGGTGACATCGGGAACTCCGCCATTGCCCCGCGGGGCTGCTTTCCGCAAAATCACGTGCCTATGGCCAGCGGCCGCCGACAATATCCATTTCACCTGATTGAGCCCAAATGGCAGCAATTCTGGGACATTCAGCAGACTTTTCGCGCTTTTAACCCCGGGGAAACCATCCCGGAAGAGCATCCGTTTGCCCGGCGCCACCAGCTTTCCGGCCCGGTGGCAGCCACCCGGCTGCCATCAAAATTTTACATTCTCGACATGTTTCCCTATCCCTCCGGCGCCGGCCTGCATGTCGGCCACCCGGAAGGTTATACCGCCACCGACATCCTCGCCCGTTACCGGCGCGCGCAGGGATTTCACGTGTTGCACCCGATGGGCTGGGACGCCTTCGGCCTGCCGGCCGAGCAATACGCTATCAAGACCGGCCAGCACCCGCGCCAGACCACCGAGACGAACATCGCCACCTTCAAGCGGCAGATCCAGTCGCTCGGCTTCAGCTACGACTGGTCGCGCGAGGTGGACACGACCGACCCGGAGTATTTCAGGTGGACCCAGTGGATTTTCCTGAAGCTGTACAATTCGTGGTTCAATCCGGAAACAAACAAGGCCGAGCCGATCGAGACGCTGAGGTATCCGGCGGAATTCAAAAATGAAACTGAACGTCGGACCTATCGTGATTCTCATCGTCTGGCTTACAACGCGGAACTTCCAGTGTGGTGGTGTGGCGACATGGGCACCGTTCTGGCTAATGAAGAAGTTATTGATGGGAAAAGCGAAGTCGGCGGCTTTCCTGTGGTTCGCAAACCCATGCGCCAATGGGTGCTCCGCATCACCGCCTATGCGGACCGGTTGCTGGCGGATCTTTCAGGAATTGATTGGCCGGATTCGTTGAAAAAACAACAGATCGACTGGATTGGCCGATCGGAAGGGGCGGAAGTGGACTTTGCGATTGCCGATTGCCGATTGCCAATTGCGGATTCAAAAATCCGTGTGTTCACTACCCGGCCCGATACATTATTCGGCGCGAGTTACATGGTGCTCGCCCCCGAACACGCGCTCGTTAGCCGGATTACCAGCAAGTCCCAGGAGGCTGCAGTTGAAGCCTATCAAAAGGAAATCGCAGCCAAGTCAGACCGCGAGCGCACGGACGCCACAAAGGAAAAGACCGGTGTTTTCACCGGCGCTTACGCCATCAATCCGGTCAACGGCAAAAAAATTCCCATCTGGATTGCCGATTACGTGCTGGCCAGTTACGGCACCGGCGCCATCATGGCCGTGCCGGCCCACGATGCGCGCGACTTCGACTTCGCCGCCAGGTTCAATCTGCCCGTCGTCCAGGTGGTCCAGCCGCCCGATCCGAAAATCGATTGGCGCGGGTTTGTGGATAACGGAACGTCGGTGAATTCCACCGGCCCGGAGATTTCCATCACCGACCTGCCCACACCCGAAGCCAAACGGAAAATCACTGCTTGGCTTGAAGCCAAAGGCCTTGGCAAAAAAACCATTAATTACAAGCTCCGCGACTGGCTGTTCAGCCGGCAACGGTATTGGGGTGAGCCGTTCCCGGTTGTGTGGAAGCGCGATGCGAGCGGCAATCTCTGCCACGAAGCCCTGCCTGAGAGCGCACTGCCATTGCTGCCGCCACAGATGGACGATTACAAGCCCACGCCGGGTGACATGCCTCAACCTCCACTGGGTCGCGCCCGCGATTGGGCCAATCTGCCCGACGGCTCCACGCGTGAGTTAAACACCATGCCGCAATGGGCCGGCAGTTGCTGGTATTATCTCCGTTACCTCGATGCCAGGAATAATTCCGCCTTCGTCAGCCAGGAGGCGGAACAATATTGGATGGGCGCCAAGACCGTTGAATCGTTAAAACGTGAAACCGTTGAACCGGCTTCCGGTTCAACGATTCAACCGTTCAACGATTCAACCCGTCCGGGCGTGGATTTATATGTCGGCGGCACCGAACACGCCGTCCTGCACCTCCTTTATGCCCGGTTCTGGCACAAGGTGCTGTTCGATCTCGGCCACGTCTCCACGGCTGAACCGTTTTTCAAGCTCGTCAACCAGGGGCTGATTCTTGGCGAAGACGGCCAGAAGATGTCGAAGTCGCGCGGTAACGTGGTGAACCCGGACGACATCCTCAAGGAATTCGGCGCGGACGCGTTCCGCCTTTACGAAATGTTCATGGGCCCGCTCGAAATGGTGAAGCCGTGGAACACCAAGGGCGTCGAAGGCGTTTACCGTTTTCTCGGCCGGGTGTGGCGGTTGTTCGTGGATGAAGCGAGCGAAACAGAGTTTGAGCAGGCGGAGACATTAACCACAAAGCCACAAAGCCACGAAGAACTGCTAAAGCTGATTAAACTGGATGCTTTAATCAAAGATGTAGTGGCGGCGCCCGCGCAGTTGAAAACGCTGCATGCCTGCATCAAAAAGGTGACGGAAGATCTCGACGGGATGCGGTTTAACACCGCGATTTCGGCGATGATGGTTTTCGTGAACGACGCGATCACGTGGGAGACCAGGCCGGTCTCGGTTTTGCGCGACTTTTTGATTTTGCTCGCTCCGTTTGCGCCACATCTTGCGGAAGAGCTTTGGGACAAACTGAACAT
>CAYPSF010000156.1:0-10851 GCA_964413165.1 uncultured Bifidobacteriaceae bacterium | reverse complement strand
GTGCCGATGAAGCTGGCCACGCTAAAACGTTTCAAATTCCTCTTCGTCGGCGGAACGATTTTCCGCAAGGGACCGGACCTGTTGCTCAAGGCGTACCTGGATCATTTCACCGCGTCGGACGACGTCTGTCTCGTCATCAAGGATTTTGGCGGCAAGACCATTTATGCCGGGCAAACGTTTGAATCGCAAATCCGTGCCGCCCAGTCGCACCCGGATGCGCCGGAAATCCTTTATCTCAACGAGGAACTGCCGCCGGATGCGCTGCCTGGCCTGTACACGGCGTGCGATTGTCTTGTGCTGCCCTATCGCGGCGAAGGTTTCGGTCTGCCGGCCCTGGAGGCAATGGCCTGCAGCCTGCCGGTGATCGTCACCGCTGGAGGCGCGATGGACGATTTCGTCCATGACGATTTTGCCTGGCGCATCCCCGCCGAACGGCGCGTATTCGGACATGAAATCAGCGGCCTGAAACTCGCCGGCGCCGGCTGGTTGCTGGAACCGGACATGCCCTCGCTCAGCCGCTCCATGCGCGAGGCTTTTACGAATCCCCCGGAAGCGCGCCGGCGCGGTCAGCTCGCCGCCCAATATGCCAAACAATTTTATTCCTGGCAAAATGCCGCCGCGATTGCTGCCGGGCGCATTCGCGAACTCGCCAGTGCCGGGGCCGGTGTCCCGCCTTCAGGCGGAACACCAAACCTCAAGTCATCGCCGCACCCGGAAGCCGCGCCGGTCCTAAAAATAAAGATTACCCTGCCGCCCTGTGCCCGGGTTGGCCACCTCGGCGAAGCGCGGGACTTGATTCGCCAGAAAAAATTCCCTGCCGCATGGACGTCGGTGATGCAGGCCCTGGCCGTGAGGCCATTCCATCCGGAGGCCTGCTTGTTGCTGGCGGAAATCGCCCAAACCATCGGTGCCGGTCCGGTGGCCAAACTCTGTGCCGAACGTGCCCGCAGCTTCGCGCCGGGTTGGAAACCGGCGAAAAAGTTTCTGAACCAGCGCCTCAAAGGCGGCGCTGAACCGGAGTGGCTGCAACTCTCCGCCATCCGCCGTCCGCCATCCTTGCCGCGCTTATCCGTTTGCCTGATCGTCAAAAACGAGGAGAGATTCCTCGGCCGATGCCTGAAATCTGTCGGCGATCTGGCATCGCAAATAGTGGTGGTGGACACCGGGTCAACCGATCGCACGGTGGAAATTGCGAAGGAACACGGGGCGGAAATTTATGCTTTTGCTTGGTGCGACGATTTCAGCGCGGCGCGCAATGCGGCATTGGAGCACGCCACCGGCGATTGGGTGCTCATGCTGGATGCCGACGAGGAATTGTCCGCTGAAGGCCGTGAAAAATTGAACCTGGCAATGAACGATCCGGCCGTGATGGCCTGGCGTCTGCCGATCGTGGATGTAGGTCGCGAAGCGGAGGGTTGCTCTTATGTGCCGCGATTATATCGCAACGCGCCGGGGCTGTTCTACGTCGGGCGCGTTCATGAGCAGGTCTTCAGCAGCATCGAAGTCCGCCGCGCCGAATGGGGATTGGCAAATCGCATTGGCGACGCAACGCTCATCCATTATGGCTACACGGCCGAACTGACGCGCGACCGGAACAAGGTGGAACGCAATCTGCAGTTGCTGGAACGCGCCATCAAGGAATTGCCGGACGAGCCGCATTTACTGATGAACCTCGGCCTGGAGCTGGCCCGGTCCGGGCGTGAAGCCGAAGCCCTCGAACGTTACCGGGAAGCGTTCACCGTTCTGGCGTCGAAACCCGCCGCGGAAATCGTCCCCGAATTGCGCGAAACATTGCTGATGCAATTATGTGCGCGGCTGACGGCGGCGAAGCGGTTTGACGAAGTGGTGCGCACGCTCACCTCGCCGCTGGCCGGAATGAATCGCGGGTTGACGGCCTCATTGCATTTCTCGCTTGGCCTGTCGCATCTTGAACTGAGGCAGTTCAGTGAAGCTGCCGATCAGATGCGTCAGTGCCTGGCGAAACACGGCCAACGCAGCCTCGCCCCCATCAGCAAGGAAATCAACACGGCTGCGCCGCACCATTGCCTGGCTCTGTGCCTCGTCAAACTGGGCGATGTCGCCGCCGCGGAGAAGGCGTTTCAGGACGGCCTGAAGGAAACCGGCCATGGCGATGCCCTGCGACTTGATTATGCCGGATTTCTGGCGGGACAAAATCGTCCGGTGGACGCCTTGCAGCAGTTGAACGAGGTCGTCACCGCGAATGCCCGGCACCTTGGCGCGTGGCGGCTCGGTGGACAAATCGCCCTGAGCCGGGCGGAATTTTTGGAATTCGCGCGCGACTGGACCGGCGAAGCGATGCGGCACGTGTCGGAAGATCCTCTGGTCCTCGCGCAACGCGCCGAAACGTTGATGTTAAGCGAGGACACCGCGGGAGCGTTGGAGTTGTGGGAACGGGTCTGGAACCAGGCGCCCCAACCCACCGTGCTCGCTGCGTTGATCTTGTGCGAGGCGGTCGAATTGCCGACCACGCATGCGCCGGAAGGGCAGGGGGAGGCCGCCGCGAGCCGCGCGTTCATCGACTGGTATCGCAAATTGCTCACGGTGAAGGCGCACAAGACGATTGGACGGTTGAACGAGCACGCGGACAAACTGTCGCGCACGTTGCCCGGCGCTGTCCGGATGTTGGAGGCGGCCTTGACCGAAGTGTCCCGGGCCGGTTCGGCCGGGGTGTGATCAAGGATTCAAATCAAAAGCTGACCTCATCGGCGAGCGCGGCATCGCTCTTTTTGTCCGCGAGCTTTTCCATGACGATTTTTGACGCGTCGTACATGTCATAGGGCTTGCCCAGGATGCTGACATCCAATTCCTCGATGAGGGCATAAGTCGCGTCGTTCAGGAAGCCGGAGGCGAGGATAAATTTCGTTTTTGGCCAGCGTTTCTCGATGGCCTCGATTAATTCCAGCCCATTCATGCCGGGCATGCTGTAATCGGTGAACACCAGGTCCACCGGTTCGGCGGATTCCTCCAACACCTTGATCGCCTGTTGTCCGCTGCTGGCAACGAGAACATTCAAACCGGTCATTTGCAAAAACTTCTGGGTGAAATCCCGCAAGAGGTCCACGTCGTCCACCACCAGCACACGGCCTTTGCCATGCGCCAGCGGCACAGGCGCCGACTTGGCCACCGGCGCAGGCTGCTCCTGCGCAATGGGCAGATAAAGATGAAAAGTCGTGCCCTGGTTCAGAACACTTTCGACCTCGATAAACCCGCCGGCTTCTTCCGCGACCCGTTGCACGATGGGCAATCCCAGTCCCGTGCCCTTGCCCTTTTCCTTGGTCGTGTAAAACGCCTCGAAAATCCGGGGCAACACGTCGGCCGGAATGCCGCAACCGGTGTCGGCCACGCTGCAACGGGCATACACGCAGCCAGGCGGCAGGCTGTGTCGGGCAAGCAGGTCGGCGGAAAGTGTCACCATCGAATTGGTCAGGGTCAGGCGGCCGCCCTTCGGCATGGCGTCCTGGGCATTCACGCACAAATTGAGGAGAGCCTGGCTGGCTTTGGTGGGGTCCATCTTCACGTGGATCGGCTTGGGGGCCGGATGGAGTTCAACCGTCACATTGTTGCGCAGTGTCCGGCGGCCCAGGTGATTGGCTTCCTTGATGACCTTGTTCAAGTCCAGCACCACCCGCTTTTCTTCCGAGACCCGGCTGAAGGAAAGAAGTTGCTGCGTGATTTCAGCGGCGCGCGCCGCCGCCATGTCCACCTTTTCCAATCCCCGGCGCAGGGGCGAATCAGCCGTCGCCTGCATGAGCACGAGACTGGTATGGCCGCGGATCACCTGGAGCAGGTTGTTGAAATCATGCGCGACGCCGGCGGCGAGCGTTCCGATGATCTCCATTTTTTGCGCCTGGAAAAGCTGGTTTTGGAGTTCGTGATGCTGGGATTGGTCCGTGACGCTGCAAATCAACCCGCGCACCTGTGCCCCGTTTATCCAGGGTGATATCTTCACCAGCCAATGTCGTCCGTCCGGGACGTGAAAGTGGTTGTCCCGCGCCTTGCCGCTGTTGATGACTTCCTGGAACAGGGAACGGAGTTCGGCCTGACGCGCGGGATCCGGCACGTAGTCCAGCAAGGCGTGGCCGATTTCCGGCGCGCCGTTCAAGCGAATGCCGCCATGCTCGGCCGGCAGGTGACGCCATCCGTCGTTGATGTGGGTAAGGCGAAACTCATAGTCGAGACTGTAAATCGCACCGTCCAGGGATTGCAAAATGCTCTGGACAAAATCGCGTTCGATCCGCAACGCG
Organism: uncultured Bifidobacteriaceae bacterium; assembly: GCA_964413165.1. Taxonomy (GTDB): domain Bacteria; phylum Verrucomicrobiota; class Verrucomicrobiia; order Limisphaerales; family UBA11358; genus UBA11358. The sequence goes on along the minus strand of CAYPSF010000156.1, from coordinate 6,586 downwards.
TCCTGCAGATGCTTGCGGACGGTGATGTCGCGTTCGCAGACGACATAACCCATGAAGCTCCCGGCCATGTCGGAAATGGGGGAGATGGTGGATTCGACGTGATAGGTTTCGCCATTGCGGCGCACGTTGACAAATTCCCCGATCCATTCCCGCCCCTGGCTCACCAGTTCGCGATAAGCGGCTACTTTTTCCTGTTCAAACGGGGCGCGTAAAAAATCGTCCGCTCGTCCGAGGACCTCCTCCAGGCCATAACCGGTGATGGATTGAAACGCAGGGTTGACGAACGTGATCCGCAAATCGGCGTCGGTGACCAAGAAGACATCCGGCGTGGCATCGATGGCGGTAATGAGTCGCTGGATATGAGATTCAAGGCGCAGGCGGTGGCCGGAGTCCTTGAACGTCACCAGGCTGACGTCCCCATCCAATGAGACGATCTCCAGATCCATCAACGAATGTGGGGAGCCGTCCTGAAGCACCATGACCGATTGAAGCTTTTCCGGATGGGACAAGCGGAGTTCCAAAATCCGCCCCAGTTTCCGGTCCGCGGGGGGAGAAAGAATCTTGAAAATGGAAAACGCGCCCGCATTCAAATCCGGCTTGATTTTGAACTGCCGTGCCGCCTTTCGGTTGATATGCAGCGCGATTCCGTCCAGACGGCAGACTATCTGAGCCTCATCGGAAGCATTGAAGAGGTTTTCCCACCAGCGACAGGCATATTCCTCTCCTGGTAAAGTTTTCAGACCAGACAAATCATTCATGCGCCACCCCAACCGGATGCGATCAGCCATACACCACCAACGACTGTTTAATCGGCTGAATCCGGTTGTGGTTTAGCACTTTTTCGATGAATGTGGCGTTCAGTCGCTGGCCCTCCGGCACGAGCAAGAGGCCGCTGTGGGTGTAAATGCCCTGGGCCAAAACCATGCCCGGACGCAGTTCGGCCAGGTCTACCTGCCGTTCCTTGCGCGGGACAATGGCCATGAACTGCGCCCGCAGAAAAACGCGCACGGCTTCGGGATCAAAGGCCGCGCCGGAGTCCATTTTCACCTTTTCGCTCGCATCGGCATCGATCAGCCGGCAGGAAGCATAGGCCACGGCCACCGCCAGCAGCCGGGCCAGCCAGGGGATGTTTTCACCGACGAGCTGATCGGGGTAACCGCTGCCGTCGAAATGTTCGTGATGGGCGCGAATGATTTCGCCGACTTTTTTCAGGTCGCTGCCGAACGCAGCCAGTTCCTGACCGAGAATGGGATGTTGTTCGATGAGCGCCTTTTCGGCCTGATCCAGTGAACGCGGATCTTCCTGCCAGCGGCGGATGATCTGGCGTGGCACGCCCACCAGGCCGATGTCGTGCAGCAGGGCGCTGCTTTCAAGCACTCGCCGGTCCTCGTCGCTCAACTGGAGCACCTGGGCGATGGATTTGCACAGCTGACCCACCCGTCGCGCCTGGTTTCCCAGTGACGGGTAAAACGTTTGCATGGTGTGAACGCAGAGTTCCATGGAGCGGACAAAGTTGCGTTCCAGCGCGGTGTTTACCTCCGCCAATTGCCGGTTCTGCTGCGCGACCAGCTGGACCTGCTGTTCGAGGGAACGGTTCAGCTCGACCAGCTGTTCGTTCATCGCCTGCGTGGCGGTCTGCAGATGGTCATTCTGACAAATCAGTTCGTAGCGTTGAACGCCGTTTTTGATCGTGGCGAGGAATTCCTCGTGCAACCAGGGCTTGACGATGAACCGGAAAATCTCCCCCTTATTGATCGCATCAATGACCGTGCCCAGATTGACCACGGCCGTGATCAGGATGCGCGTGGCAGAAGGCTGGATCTGGCGGGCCCGGGCCAGGAGTTCGAGGCCGGACATTTCGGGCATGACCTGGTCGGAGATGATGACCGAGAATGCCTGTTTTTTGAGTTGCTCCAGCGCTACGAGGGGGTCGGAAGCGCTGACGGTGTTGTAATGACAACGCCGCAAGGTTTGTTGCAGGGTGGTGAGAACCGTTTTCTCGTCATCCACCACCAGGATGGGATCCACCGGAGAAGTAGTGGTATCCAAAGTGTTCATGCCAGATTCTTTCGGTCATGCCGGTCACGAAAATGAAGTCCAGGCTGCCGGGCGCTCCAAACCATAGGAACGTTGCAGCTGCTTCAGGTTGCGGCCCGCCTGTCCAAGTTGCTCAAGCTTTATCCGTGTCGCTTCCTGGATGGCCGCGAGCAGGGTTTGGTTGCGTTGTTCAAGATGGATCAGTTCCTGGAGCGTGGCTTTTAGCGCCCCATCCTTGGCGGCAAGATTGTCTCCCGATTTCGACCACTCCTCCCGGACCGCCGGCGAAAGCCGTGAGATTTTTTCCTGCAGGTTTTGCAGCGCCTTTTGGCAGGCGGAGATCAGGCCCCAATTGCCCGCGCCAATGGCCTCGCCTTCAGCTTCCGCCAGGCGACGCCACTCCTGATAGGCTTCAGTGAGATCGCGTTCGGGGTTCATGAATTCGGGTTTCAGGCGGTGGCGTAGGCTGCGGGTGCGACGGACCCGGCAATCGGCGGCGGATTTTGGTTCTGGAGCATCGTGGCCCACGCATCCCGCAGCACAGTAAGATGAATGATGACTTCCTCGACGCCGGCCCGTTTCTTCTGGAGGTTGCTTTCCCGGATGCGCCGGTCGAAGTAATCATAGAGTCGGCGCAAGGTGCTGGCAAATTCCCCGCCTTGTTCCATGTTCAGCGCGCAATCCAACTCGTGAATAATTTCCTGCGCGCGTTGCAGGTTGTTATGGATCGTCATGTTTGCCTCCGCCGGATCGGCGAGGGAAAAGCCGGGCAGCGAGCGTTCGAGCGAGCGCAGTGCGCCTTCGTATAGCATCAGGATGATTTGTCCCGGCGGTGCGGTCATCGTGGTGATTTGACGGTATGATTTCCAGGGATTGGCGGTTTGCATAGGGTATGCTTCAGCGAAAACAATTTTTGTCGGTGCAACTAGCTGGACCGACCGGTTGAACTGGACGGAGGATTGGCTTTGGTATGAATCGCCAAAAGGGTCGCGATTCGATCCAGCACATAATCCGGCGGATATTGTATGTCAGCGACCAGGGCTTTGGCCCGGGCCACCTGTTCCGGCCGGACGGTGGAAATTTTGCTCAACTGGCTTCTCAGTGAATCGGAGGTTGAGAACGACACGGCATCCGCCGCCGCCGGGGTGGCATCCCGCCGGGCGACGGGCTGGCTGGATCCCGGCTGGGGAACTCGGCTTGGATTGAACTCAATTTCCATATGTTTTTTTTGGGGTCGACAGTTTTTATTCTGTCTGCCGCCTACTTGGCACATCGGTAGCTGGGAGGGAAACTTTAGTCATTTCTTTCCTATTCGGCAGTGTGGACAGGGCCTGAACAATAGTATACTGGCCGAATTGCCGGGGGGAATTTTTTACCTGCCAGTCGATTGAGGGGTCATGGGGGCCCCATGGCCAGGCCATGTGATACTGGCTGGCCCGGTTGAGTTCCGTCCGCTCTTCGGCATCAAACACTTTGTCGACAGCCCAAATAATCCGTCCCGTTTGCGCATCCACCAGTTTCATTCGCCAGCCAATTGCCAGCGGGGCATAGGCGCGGAACGTGGTCAATTGACAGAACAAGACGGCGTTGCAGCCATACACGCGTTGCAGGGAATCAAAAAAATCCGCCGACAGGGTTTCCGCGCCGGTCCAGCTTAACCGGCCGGTCAGGCTCCGAAGGCCTTGCGGGCTGACGGAGACCGCCTCGAATTTTTTCGTTTTGATCAATTCAGACAGCCATATGGGCCCCAGCGTTTCGCCGCCCGATGACAAATCGGTCGAGGATCCTTCCCAAGCCAGCGGGAGCACGGCCACCCGCCTCAAGTCCACCGGCAAATCTTTCGCCATTTTGAACGTATTGTCCGTCTGGTCGTACGCAAGGAACACCGGGGGCGTTTTCATTTTATTCGATTGCGTCGGTCCCGCGGGCCGCGCCGGAACGCCCACCATCCCGGTCTGGCCCTGTTTCGCAACGGGAGGTTGTTCCAGTGGCCGCGGGAGGGGGGCCTGAATGGCGCCGGCCGAGGCTTGTTCCAATTTAGCGATTTCCAGTGGCCGCATTGGCCGGGGGGGTTGGGCGGGTGCGACAATCAGGTCGGCTTTTCCCCGATTCACGATTTGCAGTTCTCCCGTTTGTCGGGGTGTTTGCGCGTGAACCGACAGGGTGGCGCAGGCCACCAGCCACAGGGTCGCGAGGCCGGCGTTTGTCAGCCACCGTTTGGCGGATTCAAAAGATCTTACTTTGGTTGGTGAAGTGGCCGGGTGCATCAGTCCTTTAGGCGGCTTTCGTGCTCGATATCTGCTGAGACAAATACGACAGCTGTTGGTTGATTTGGGACTGGGCCAGCTCCATCGCCTGGAATTCGGCGGTCCAATGGGCGGAATCCGATGTGATTTTCTTTTCCAGATTGGCGATTTGGGTGGTGATATTATTGGACTGCGCGGTCAAGGTGGCCTGGTGATTGACCAGGGTCCCGTTGTCGCCAATGGTATTGTCCAGGAAAGTGTTCATCTGGGTCGCCCAGCCGTTGGTGGCATCCGAGAAGAACGATTTGACGCCGCTGAGATTATTGCTCAGGGCACTGGTCAGGGCCGCGGTGTCCGTCAACTTGAGGGTGTTGTCCTGGCCGTTGGTCTGGATGCCCAGATCCGACAACATTTTGATCGCACCTGATAGCCCCGGCAGGGAGGAAAAGGCCGTGGAACGCAATTGCGAGGCAATATTACTGGCGATCTGATCGCCGGTCAACGTGCCGGGGCTGACTTTGCCGTCGGAACCGGTGGTGACGATCTGCTCGGCGCCGATGGCGGTTTGCGCGGCATTGTAATCGGTAATGAATTGCTGGATCGCCGTGCTGATTTTGCTGGTGTCCCCGCTAATCGACACGGTCGCGGTGTCTGGCTTTAAGATGTTGACCGAAAGTCCGGTGATGCCGGAGCTCACCGGGGCGATGGTATTGGACTGGCTGACCAGCTGGGGGCCGTCGTTGATGGTATACAGCAGGTTCTTGCCGTGTTGCAGGGTGCCGCTGGCAAGGCCCGTCGCCGCCAGAAAATTGCCCTTGCCGACCACATCCTGCATCACAATCCCCATGTCGCCGGTGTTCTTGTCGGTCAACAGAAAGCGGTTGTTCAGAGCATCGTAGCTGGCGGTGACGCCGGCGGCAGAATTGGTGATGCGGTCGAGTACGTTCTGAATATTGTCGCTGGTCGCGTTGTAATTGATGGTCACCCCATTGACGGTGAATGCCCCGTGACCGGTGCCGTCATCGAAGATCTGTGTCTGCAAATTTGTATTTGCCAGGCTGGTGGTCTGTTGGATGTGGCCCAAAGCCAGGCTGCTGGTGATCGAGTGGATTCCGGTGCCAGTGTCCAACGCCTCATTGTTATTAAACATCTGGGCCACCTGCAGAAAATTGCTCGTGTCGGTCGCGCTGCCCAGCACGATGTCATTGCTGCTGGAAAGGCTGATGGTGTCGGCGCCGGAGTCATAGCTGGCGGTGACCGGGTTTCCGGCCGCGGTGGTGGTCGACAAGATGTTGGCAAACACCTGCTGCAGCGTGTCTGAGGTGGCGATATCGATCTGGGTGCCGTTAATGGTAAAGGTGCCGGCCGTGACCGGCGTGCCGAAGCCCGCGGTTCCGACGGTTACCGCGTTCAAATTTCCTCCCGGAGCCAGGACTTTGCCGGCGTTGCCCGCGCCGTTGATTTGGGCGGCGGTCGCCATTTGAGAAACTTTAAAAGTGAAGCTGCCCAAAGCAGCGCCCGGTTGGGTGCTGGCGGTGGCGATCGTGGCATCGGAGGTTTGAGCCGCCGCGCTTTGGTAAAACACAGGATCCTGCAAGGCCTTCACGTCTGCCTGCAAGGTCGCCAGATAATCCTGGACACTGGTGAACGCAGTGTTCTTGGCGGCGAGGGCGGTCTGCTGGGTATTCCACGGTGTTTCGGCGATCCGCTCGGCGGCGGCCAGCTGCAAGACCACGTTCTGCCAGTTCATGCCTGACGCCAGCCCGGAAATGGCCAGGGAGGAGTTGCCGGAACTGGTCGATGAACCGCCGATCGCGGTCAAGGCCGTGGAGTTCAGGAACGAACCCAGGCTCGAGCTGCTGGTTGATGTTACGCTGGACATAAAATTTATTTTTCCGTTCCGGTCACCCTGACCGGGTGTTTTTTTTGACCGTTCCGACCGCTCGTCCAAGCCGAAAGCTCGGACGGCGCACGCGCGCCGTCCGAGGTGTTAGCGATTCATCAAACCGGCTGATTACGCGAGTAATTTCAGCGCGATTTGAGGAAGGGCATTCGCCTGGGCCAACATCGCCGTACCGGTCTGGACGAGGATGTTTTGCTTGGCATAGTTGGTACTTTCCTGGGCAACATCCACATCCATGATCTGGCTGTTAGCTGCTGACAGGTTGTTATTCAACGTTGCGAGCTGGTTGCTGTAGTCGGTCAACGTCTCGATATTCGCACCAATCGCAGCGCGATTGGACGCCAATTGCGAGATGGCTGCTTTGACATCCGACAACGCGGTCACGGCGCCACCGGTGGTG
>CAYPSF010000155.1:0-10917 GCA_964413165.1 uncultured Bifidobacteriaceae bacterium | reverse complement strand
TCGCAATAGCAGGGTTCCTTGCCGTAATGGCTGAGTTCGTTGTCGAGCTGCCAGCCCCAGACCCGCGGGTCGTTGCCGTAACGTTTGCCCAGTTCCTCCACGATCTTGCCGACATATTCCCGGTAGGCATCCACGTTCCAGCAGGCCTGCTGCCGCGTGCCGTGCAGCATCCGGCGGCCGCTCGCATCCACCATCAACACCTCGGGATGCTCCTGGGTCAACCAGACCGGCGGCGTGGGACTGGGCGTGCACAGGACGACCTTCAGCCCCTGATCCGCGCAGAGCTGGAGGTTGCGGTCGAGCCAGTCGAAATCAAAATGGCCCTCCACCGGTTCCATGAAGGCCCACGCAAACTCGCCCATATGGACGAAATCCAGGTCCATTTTTTTGATGTTCGCGATGTCGCGCGCCCATTGGTTCGAAGGCCAGGCTTCCGGGTAATAATAGACGCCGATGGGCATGAGATCAGCTACGGGAAATGACGGGCTGTCAGCGGCGAAAAGCCGGGTGGCGGATAAAATTCCAAGGGCGGCAACCAGGATCGGAGTTTTCATGGGTCGGATGATTGGTTCCTTGTAACTGGAAGCGTTTATTTTGGACAGGACAAAGATGCAATTTGCACGATGCGCCGTTTTTTTCGTACACCCGACGCGTTTTATTTTGATTTTGGTGAACAAGATTCGTTCTGACAGTTGAACAGGCAAGATGGCAGTTGTTTCTGATGATTATATGAAAACGAATACATTACGCATCTGGACAGTCGTTTGCGCGTCGGCCCTGACGATGACAGCAGCACTTAAATCGTTGGCGGATGACACGGCTGCGGCCGTAAGACCGCACAAATCCTACACGGGCACGGTTGTGTCCGTGGATACGAAGGAACACACGCTGGGCTTGAAAGGGACGTTTTTGAGCAAGACGTTCAATCTAGGCGACAACTGCGCCTATACGCTGGTGGACAAGCCCACGGGCGAGATCGGTGATTTGCGCCCGGGCCAGCGGGTCATGGTCGTTTACCAGGAATCGCACGGCGTGCTGGTAGCCGACCGGGTCAACCAGCAACCCCTGCAGTACGAGGGCACGGTCAAGGCCTATGACCCGATTCAACGCACGATGACCTTGCACGGACGCGGCCTGGACAAGACGTTCCAGATTGCCGCCGGCTGCAAGGTGATGCTGCGGGATTACAAATCAGGCGCGCTGACGGACATTCAGACCGGCAATTATGTCACGGTCACGTACGAGGCCCCGGGCGACAAGGCGACCGCCTGGAAAATTGCCCAGACGAGCGAGACCTTCAGCGGCTCGCTGACGGCGATTGATCTCGATACGAAAACCGTCAAGGCCAAGGCACTGTTTGACACGAAAAAATTCACCCTGGGAGACAACTGCGCCATTATGGCCAACGGCAAAATCAACGGACAATTGTCCGACCTGAAGCCGAACGACAAGCTGGTCTTCAACTACGACGAGATCAACGGGGTGAACGTGGCGAACCGGATTGCGCCGGCCGGAACCGCGCAGCAATCGGAAACGACCGCCGCCCAGTCTCTGGACCAGTAATTCTGTTATCTCCGCGATCCAATCAGGCACGTTCCCGCCAGGGAACGCGCCTTTTGCCTGGGGACGGACCTACTCGGTCAATTTATGTTTGGGAACCGAGCAGGTCGGTTCTACGCCGACGGCGCCAATCGTGTACGTGCCGCCAACGGGACAGGTCGGCCATTGCCCGTTCTTTAGATAGTGGGTGAGGTCGCTTTGGGTCGGCGTGTCCGTGGACTTCTTGCTGTTTTCCAAAGCCCATTCCTGTTTGGCTGCGTCAATCTGGCGAAGATTGTTGATACACGCGTTGGCTTGTGCCGTCTGGCGTGCCTTGACGAAGTTGGGAATGGCAATGGCTGGCAACAAGGTCAAGGACAACACAATCCCGAGATAACCCATGACCAGACCGGCGATGGCCAGGCCCTGGCCGGCGAGTGTTCCGGCCGAACGATTGATTTTGGAAAGGGCCAGATGGCCGCAAATGACCGCCGGAATGGCGAATAACAGGCCGACACAGACCACCAAGAGAACAAAGCCAAGTATGCCGAGCACCAGGCTCCAGATGGCCAGGGCCGAAGTTTTAGGTTGGGGCGCGTTGCCGGGAAGGGGAGGAGGTGTGGTTTCGTTCATAGCGATTTGATGTTTGCCGCTTTGAACGCCTGCGGCGGTCCAAAAGTGGTTGGCCGGCGCGAAAAGTCAAATCCTTAATTTTCCCGGCAACAAAAGCCTGTGCCGTCCGGCCGCTTGTGCTAAAACATTTCGCGCATATGGCAATCACCGTCATTCCTGAGCGGCTGCAAAAATTTGAAATCCCCGGACGCCTTAACTTTGCCAACGGCAACGGCAGCCTGCCCAAAATCAATATCATCACCGGCCGCTGCACGGCGGAAATATATCTGCATGGCGCGCATGTCACCGGTTTCCAGAAAAAAGGCGAGCCACCGTTGTTGTTCCTGAGCCGCCTCAGCCAGTTCGCCGCCCGCCAGCCGATTCGCGGCGGGGTGCCCGTTTGTTTTCCCTGGTTCGGCCCGCGTACCGGCGAGGTGACCCACGGATTCGCGCGGATCACGGAATGGGAGCTGGTGGAAACCGTCGCCCGGCCCGACGACGGCGTGACGGTCCGCTTCCGTCTGCCCGCCACTGCCACCCTGGCCGGCGGGCCGGCCTTTCGCGCAGAACTGGTCGTTGCGATCACTGATCAACTGTCGATGGAATTGTTGACCACCAACGTTTCGGCGGACCGGAATTTTGAATTCGAGGATTGTCTGCACACGTATTTTGCCGTGGGCGACATCGCCGACGTTTCCATCACCGGCCTGAAAGACGCGCATTATTTGGACAAGACGGACCAGGGCGCGCGGAAGCTGGAATCCGCTGACGCTATCCGCATTGCCGCCGAGACCAACCGCGTTTATCCGGACGCCCCCGGCACGGTGGAGATTCGGGATGCGAAGTTCCGCCGCGCAATCCGGGCGGAAAAAAGCGGCTCGGCGTCCACGGTGGTCTGGAATCCATGGACGACGCAGCGCATGCCGGACTTTGACCCGGCGGAACACCGGCAGATGGTCTGTGTTGAATCCGGCAACGTGGGGCAGAACAAAATTACGCTGCCGCCGGGCCAAACGAGGGCCTTGAAAGTGATTTTGAGCAGCCGGCCCCTTTAATCGGATGATTTCCGTCGTTGACCATCAGCCCGCCGGCGCCGGGGGGAACCTGGTAAAGCAGGTCGAGGAAATCTTTTCTCCGACGGGTTTGCTGTCCCGGGCCAGCAACTTCGAGTTCCGCCCACAGCAGCAGCAAATGGCCGTGGCCGTGGCGCACGCCCTGCAAAACCGCGAACACCTCGCTGTCGAAGCCGGAACCGGCGTCGGCAAATCACTGGCCTATCTGATTCCGGCAATCCTGTTCGCGGTGGCGCAGCGCAAGAAGGCCATTGTTTCCACGCACACCATCAACCTGCAGGAACAACTCACCGAGAAGGACCTGCCGATGTTGGCCCAGGTCCTGCCGGAGAAATTCAGCTTCTCCATGCTCAAGGGCCGGGCCAATTACCTCTGCACCCGCCGGCTCCACAAGGCCATGCAACAAAGTGGCAACCTGTTTACCTCGTCCGAGGCGGAGGAGCTCCAGCGCATCACTGAATGGGCGAAGGAAACCAGCGACGGCAGTCTCTCGGACTTTGATGTTGAACCGGACCCGAAGGTCTGGGCGCAGGTTTGTTCCGAGCGCGGCCTGTGTTCGCCGAAAATCTGCGGTTTCCCGTCCGATTTCGCGAAGGACCACGGCGTCTGCTTTTTTCAGCGGGCGCGGAACAAGTTCCTGTCCTCGGACGTGCTGGTGTTGAACCACACGCTATTCTTCACGCTGCTGGGCGGCATCGAGGAGGAGGTGGAAGGCGGCATCCTGTTCAAAAACGACTTCGTCATTTTCGACGAGGCGCACCAGATGGAACAGGTGGCGTCGCGGCACATCGGCCTGAGCGTCTCCAGCGGCCAGGTCCATTACGCGTTGAACCGGTTGTGGAACCCGCGCACGGAAAAGGGCCTGCTCGCCACATTGCGCAAAGGCAATGCGGTGAAGCTGGTGGCCGATATTCTGACGGCAGCCGATAAGTTTTTTGAGAATGTCGAAGCCGCCTGCGAAGAAATCCAGCAAAACGCCAAACGCGACAGTTTCGGGGGCGCGGAAGGCGGCCGCCGCCGGGCTTGGACCGAGCTCCGCATCCGCCGCGCTGAACTGGTCAAGGACAACGTCACCCTGCCTATTCAACGCCTGCGCGAGGCCATGAGCGAACTGATCAAGTTGAGCGAGGACAAGGACATCGGGCAGGAACTGGTCGAGAGCAACCGGCGCCTGGCCGAATTGCGGGACGAGGTGAAGGCGTTTCTCGAACAAGGCGCGCCGGACCACGTTTACTGGGTGGAGCGCACCGGCAAGGCGCACAAAAACCTGGCGTTGAACGCCGCGCCGGTTGACGTCGCGGAATTCCTGCGCCGCCGCCTGTTCGAAAGCGACACCAGCATCATCATGACCAGTGCCACGCTGGCCGTTTCGGCCAGGGGCGAGGGTCGAGAGTCGAAGGTCGAGAGCCAGCGAAAGCCCTCGTCCCTCGTCGCTCGCCCCTCGTCGTCGCCGCTCAATTATTTTTCGAAACGCGTTGGAGCTGAAGCGGCGACCCTGCTCCAGGTCGGCACACCGTTCGACTACGAGCGGCAGATGAAACTGTTCGTGGCCAGCAAAATGCCGGACCCGCGCGAAGCCGGTTACGCCGACGCGCTCGAGCATTGGGTTGCGCATTTTGTGAAGCAGACCCACGGCAAGGCCTTCGTATTGTTCACCAGCTACAAACTCATGCAGGAAGTGGCCGAACGGATGGAACCGTTTTTCAATAAACTGGGGGTCGCCTGCCTGGTACAGGGCAAAGGCACGCCGCGCTCGACCATGCTGGAGAAATTCAAGGATGACGTGGACTCGGTGCTGTTCGGCACGGACAGTTTCTGGCAGGGCGTGGACGTGCCGGGCGAAGCGTTGAGCAACGTCATCATCACCCGGCTGCCGTTCGCCGTGCCGGACCACCCGCTCATCGAGGCACGCATCGAGGCCATTGAGGCACATGGCGGAAATTCGTTCAGCGAGTTTTCCCTGCCGGAGGCCATCTTGAAATTCCGCCAGGGCGTGGGCCGGTTGATCCGCACGAAAACCGACACCGGCATCATTGTGGTGCTCGACAATCGCGTGTTGACGAAGCAATACGGCCAGGCCTTTCTCGACGCCCTGCCAAAATGTCCGGTGGAGATTGTCTGAGTCATGGATTTTCATGATTGCCTGAAAATTGCCGGCGGCGTTGGCGCGCTGGTGCTGTTCATTCCCATGGCCGTCCGGATCCTCAAAGACGCCGGCGCCGGCCAGAGTTTTGCCACCTGGCTGCTCTGGGCGATGCTGGACTCGATCCTGACCATCAGCCTTTTCCTGCAGCACGGGAATTTTCTTCTGCCATTTGGTTTTGCCGCCGGCGGCATCGCCCTGACGATCTTATTGCTGGTCAAGGGTCATTTCGCCTGGGGCCGCCTGGACAGTGTGATTTTGATGCTCGTGCTGGGTTGTCTGGTGGGTTGGAGAATGGGGGGCGCCCGGATGGCCACCGTCGCCGCTACGCTGGGGATTTGCGTGGCGGGAATCCCCGGCCTGGTTGAGTTGTGGCGGAATCCGCAGCGGAAAGTGGGAAATGTCTGGGGCTGGTATGTGTTGGCCAATGGATTGTCCTTCCTGGGTGGAACGGCCATGACTCTGGAGGAACGCTTTGCCCCAGGGGTGTTTGCGGGTTATGCCCTGCTGATGTTCGCAGCCAGCCGGAAACCAGGCGCCACTCCACCAATACGGCCTGCCTGACACCAAAACGTCACTTGCCAATTTACCCAGCCGGGTTACTTTCCTTTGTTAGTCGTTAGTTTCAACGGTGGGCGTTGGGTGCACGTGTGTGATCCAACGCCCGCTTTGCTTTTTCAGCCGGCCCTCGACACCCGCGCGCCCGGCCGTTAAGCTGCCGGCGCATGACGCGCACGGAAAAACTCCTGGCCGAACTCATCGCCCTGCCCAGCGTGAACCCCGCCTTCCTGCCGCCGCGTCATCCCTTCGCCGGGGAAAAACGGGTGGCCGATTTCCTGGCTGCGACCGCGGCGCGCGCCGGACTGGACGTTGAATTTCAAAAGGTCCTGCCCGGCCGTTCCAATGTCATCGCCCGCCTCCGGCCGCGTCACCGGGTGCGCCGGACCATCCTGCTCGCGCCCCACCTCGATACCGTCGGCGCGGATGGGACGAGGTTTATTCCGCAACGCCAAAACGGCCGGCTCCATGGTCGCGGCGCGTGTGACACCAAGGGGTCGGTCGCCGCCATGCTCGCCGCGTTGGGCGAACTCGCCGGGGCCAAATCACGGCCGCTGGAAACCGAAATTGTCTTTGCCGGATTGATTGACGAGGAACACGCCCAGGCCGGTTCGCGGGCCCTGGCGGCAAGTGGATTCAAGGCCGACCTGGCCATTGTCGGCGAACCGACGCGATTGCAGGTCGTGACGGCGCACAAAGGCAGTTTATGGCTGCAACTGGAGACGCACGGCAAGGCGGCGCATGGCGCGACGCCGCAACTCGGCCGGAACGCCGTTCGCGAAATGGCGCGCGTCGTCGAAGCACTGGAAACCGGTTATGCCCGCCGGTTGCGCCAGCGGAAACACCCGCTGCTGGGCACGGGCACGGTCAATGTCGGTACCATCGCCGGCGGCACCCAGCCGAACATCGTGCCCGACCGGTGTGTCATCACGATTGACCGGCGCACCTTGCCGGGGGAAACGGAAGCCGGCGTCCGGCAAGAAATCGCCGCCGGGCTGCGCGCCCAAAAATTGTCGGCGAAAATATCCAGCACCAAGCTGGCGCCGGCCTTGCCGCTGGAGACGGATTCCCGGTTGCCGCTGGTCCGGCAGTTGTTGCGGAGTGTCGATCAGACCAAACCGGTGGGCGTGGACTTTTTTTGCGACGCGGCGGTGTTGTCCCGCGGCGGCATTCCGAGCGTGGTTTTCGGTCCCGGGGACATTGCGCAGGCGCACACGGCGGACGAATGGATTTCGCTGGCGTCGCTGGAGCGCGGGAAAAACCTGCTGCTCAATTTTCTAAAATCCCTGCCGTAAAAGCGTGAAATCGTTGAACGGTTTGATCGTTGAACCGGTCTCCGATTCAACCGTTCAACGGTTTAACAATTCAACGACAATGGAAAATGCCTTTTCTCCGCTGATGTCCTGCGGCAATCTTTCCGCCCATGTCCGCCCAACCAACTGAAACCGCCCCGGCCCCCGCAACGTCGCATCACGCGGCGTTTTTCCGGCAGAGCGGCTGGCTGATGATTGCGAACGTGGGGAGCGGCGTAATGATGTACGCCGTGCATTTCCTGGCCAAAAGCAAAAACATTTCGGCGGCGGAATACGGCGCGTTTGGCGTGATGTTGTCCGTGGCGATGTGTGTGCCCAACCTGCCTTTGCAGATGGTTTTTGCGCAACAAACAGCCCGGGCGCTGGCCACCCGCCGCGAACACGAACTGGCGGGCATGATCCGGCTGGCGTGGCTGGGGACGTTCGGTCTGGGCTTGTTGCTGGCCGCCGGCGTGTGGCTCTGGCAGGCGGATATTCTGGCGGGCTGGAAACTGGCCAGCCCGGCCGGTTTGTGGATTACCGTTTTAGTGGTGCTGTTTTCCCTCTGGATGCCGATGTTTTGGGGCGTGTTGCAGGGGCAACAGGATTTCTTCTCGCTGGGCTGGTCGAATCTTTTCAACGGAGCCGTACGTATCAGCGTGGCCGCCGGCTTGGTGCTTCTGGCCGGTTGCGGCGCAACCGGGATGATGGTGGGCGTCTGCCTGGGACTGGTCGCGGGCACCGGCATCGGCATCTGGCAGACCCGATCGCTCTGGCGGGCGCCCGCACAACCGTTTAATCGGCGCGAACTGCTGGCGCAAATTGTCCCGTTGATGCTGGGCTTCGGCGCGGTCCAATTCCTGTTCACCGCGGACACGATGTTCGTGAAAGCATACTTCTCCAGCGACGAAACCGGGTTTTACTTCAGCGCGGGAACAATGTCGCGCGCGCTCATGTGGCTGGTGGTGCCGCTGGCGACGGTCATGTTTCCGAAAATTGTTCATAGCGTGGCGCGGTCGGAAAAAAGCAACCTGCTGGGCATCGTGTTGCTCGGTACGGCCATTCTGTCGGCGGGCGGCGCGCTGGTCTTGACCGTGCTGGGACCGTTAATTCTTCGCCTGGTGTACACGGTGGATTATGTGCAGGTGGCCGCGAGCGTGTTGCCGTGGTATGCGTGGGCGATGGTTCCGCTGTCGCTGGCCTTTGCGCTGGTCAACAACCTGCTCGCCCGGTCGCAATTCCGCATTGTGCCGGTGCTGTTGGTCCTGGCAGTGGCCTATGCTTTTGCGCTGACGCAATTTCACGGCAGCCTCGTGACGGTGCTGAAAACGCTCGGCATTTTCAACCTCCTCCTCCTGGGTGTGTGCGCGTGGTTCACGTGGGGCGTTAAAGAAAAGGCGATGATCGAAAATGGAGGATAGCAGGTGGCCAATCCGGCCAGCGCCATTTTCCATCCTCTATCTTCCATCCTCGCTTTTCGCAGCAACCGGGCCGGGCAGCGGCTTGGGCGCGCGCAATTTCCGGTAAATCCAGCCTTCCACCGGGCTCAAGGGACGAAGCAACCGGTAAATCCACGGCCAGTAAATCAAACGGATGCGGATGACGGACAGCAGCATCGTCAGCGAAGACCGGAACAAAGACGCCGTGACTTTGGACCCGGCTTTGTCCGTCCATTCCGTCGGCACTTCGCGGATGCGGTAACCGGCGCGTTTGATGGCGACGAGCAGGTTGATGTCGAAGGCCATGTCGGCAATGAAGAGGTGGGGGTGGATTTTTTCCACGACCTCCCGTTTCATCACCTTGGCGCCGCATTGCGTGTCATGAATGTTCAACCGGAAGAACAGTTGTACGATGGCATGGAACACCCGGCTGGCAAAACGGCGGTTGCCCGTCTGCGCCTGATGAATCACCGAATCCGGCAGCCAGCGGGAACCCACGACGCAGTCGGCATCGCCCATGCCCCGGACCAGGTCCAGAAATGCTTTGGGCGTGGTCGCCCCGTCGGCGTCCACATACCCGATCAAATCGCCGAAGGCGGCGAGCTTGAAGCCTTCGATGAGGGCGCCGCCCTTGTGGATCGGCTCCTTGAATTCCAGGGCGCGGATCATCAGGAATTCCATGGCAACCCTCCGGACGACTCCGATGGTGTCGTCGGTGCAGCCGTTGAGCACGACTACAATCTGGAATTTTCCTGAGTAGTTTTCCCCGAAAAACCGGGCATAATCCCGCAGCACCGGTTCGATGCGGCGTTCCTCGTTGTAGGCCGGAATGAGGAGCAACAGGCTGGGATCAGGCACGCCCCACCAATAGCAGAAATCGCCTGAGAATCAATCTTTGGAAAAACATACCTGAAGATTCATCAGCCAAAACCGCTGAATGGTTTGTACCATTTGTAGCTGATCACTTTTATCCGGACGTCCGACTTGTCGTAAATCAAAATATAAGTCATCAGATCGCTCAGATTGTCGCAGGGAACGACAATTTTGACCGCATGCCGGCCGGTATCATCCTCGAAGAAGTTAATGGATCCACCAAATCCAGCACCATATCCGGTGAGGTCCTTGACTTCCCGGCCACGTCCGATTTCCAGCTGCTTGATGAATTTTTTATAGTCCTCGGTTACTGCCTGGTCGAGTGGTGCATGCCCGGGAGGTGGTGCCTTACTGTCAGAAAGCCCTGCTGGCCGGGATCCTTCGTCAGCGGGATTCCAGCGGGCCCAACCCTTCAAGGGATCCTCCGCCGGCGGCAGTTCTTTTAAGTGATGCAAATCAGACGGTAAAAAAAGCGTATCGGCTATAAGCGAAAACGGGAAATCAACAATGCTTACGGGCGGATCATGCCAATATTTCGGCTGGACGATATCGTGGCCATCTTGACGAACACCGCCATATACCCAATTTGAATTCGAATTGAACGTGCGACTGGCCAGGCTGCCGCAACCGGAACAGCAAACCAGAACGGTAACGACAAAAACTGCCGCAACGCTCGTTTTCATTAGTCCTGGTCGGCAGCAGTTTTCAGTCCAGCACGAAACATTTCTTGCGGCTTGCATTCGCAATGATTATTCAGTTTGCATGGATTCGAGGGAAGCCCTTATTGCTCTGAACCTCATCGAACACGTGGGGCCGGTGCGCGCGCGGCTGTTGCTGGAACATTTCGGCGACGCGCCTAAAATCCTCCAGGCCCCGCAGGCCGAACTGCTTCGCGTCCGAAATGTCGGCGAGGAGACGGCCGCGGCGATTGCCGGTTGGGAGAAAACCATCGACCTTGCCGGGGAAGTGAAACGCATCCAGGAATTCGGCTGCCGCGTTTTGATTCCCGGCGACGGGGAATATCCCGAACTGCTCCGGCAGATTTATGATCCGCCGCTCGTGCTTTATATCAAGGGCGCGTTGACGCCGAAGGACAAGAACGCGGTGGCCATGGTCGGCTCGCGGATGACGACGCATTACGGCCTCGAGACGGCGCGCAAGCTGGCGTATCAACTGGCTTACGTGGGCGTGACGGTGGTGAGCGGCGGCGCGCGCGGCATCGACACGGCGGCGCACCAGGGCGCGCTGGCGGCGAAAGGCCGGACCGTCTGCGTGCTCGGCACGGGCATCAACCTCGTGTTCCCGCCGGAAAACCGGGAATTGTTCGAACGCATCGCCGGATCCGGCGCGGTCATCACCCAGTTTCCCTTCAACCGCAACGGCGACCG
>CAYPSF010000154.1:0-11023 GCA_964413165.1 uncultured Bifidobacteriaceae bacterium | reverse complement strand
ACGCCCAGCGTTCCGGCTGCCGCACGGCCAGCGTCTTGGGCAGCACCTCGCAACCAATGAGCGTCAGCGCCAGCAGCATCAGCATCGTCAGCGCCAGCGTCAGGTGCGCGGCGAACACCATCCGCAGGGCCACTCCCAGCATGGCGGCGCTGGCGAACGTGTTGCCCAGCGCGAGCGTGGCCAGCAAATCCTGCGGGCGTTCGAGCAGCTGGGCGACAATTTTGCCCGAGACGGGATGATGTTCGGCCAGTTGCCGCACCTGCCATTTGCTCAGGGAAAACAACGCCGTTTCCGCCAGCGCGAAGAAGAAACTCAGACTCGCGCCCGCGAAAATTAGAACCGCCGCTACCGTTGTTTCCACGCGCGCAGTTTGCCCGAAGGCAACCGTCGAAAAAAGAGAAATGAAACGCAACGCAGAGCCGCAAAGGACGCGGAGCAGCGCGGAGTTCCACGCCATAAAGATAATCCCGCCTGCTTGCCTCCGCGTTTCTCTGCGAACCCGGCGTCTCTGCGTTCAATTTCGGCGCGGGCTTTATCTTTCCAACACCGCCGTGGCGGCCGCGTAATGGACCGTGTGACTCAGACTGACGAGCAGGCTTTTGGCGCGGCGGGACCGGAATAATTTCTTCCCCTTGCCGTGCAGGACCACGAACGGCTCGCCGGATTCCTTGCGGCGGATTTCGATGTCCCGCCAGCCGAGCGGTGCGCCGATGCCGGTGCCGAACGCCTTGGAAACCGCCTCCTTGGCGGCAAACCGCGCCGCGAGAAACGGCGCTGGGTTCTTGTGCGACCGGCAGTAGGCGATTTCGTCCGGCAACAAAATCCGGTTCACGAACCGGTCGCCGAATTTTTCATAGGACGCCGCGATGCGCGCGACTTCGATGATGTCAATGCCCGTGCCCAGAATCATGGGATGGACGATTTACGATTTGCGATTGACGCGCAAGCAAACTCGAACTACCCCTCAAACATGAAACCCGAAATCAGCGGCAATGCCTCGAAGAATTGCTTGATTGTTTTCCTGGGAATCACTTTGAGTGTTCAATCCGGTTTGGCGGCCAGCGGAATGTTTCCCAAAATGCCGGTGGCAACGAATCTCTATTGTGTGCATTGCCGGGGCGACAGTAAGGACGGAAAAATGACCGCTTTGGCCCTTCAAGGCTTGATCAATCAATCATCGGCCGAGGCCTATGTTGACCTGGCCTCCTTGAATCACGAACAACTTGCGCTTGGCGGACGGACCTATGTCGACCTGCCATTGCCGCGGGGGAATGATCGCGGGTTGAGAACCCTGTTCAAGAAATATCAGGGCCGCGTGAAGAAAATGATTCTTTACGATCCAGCCAAAGACTGGACCTGGTATATCGCGTTGATGGCGGCCGCGCAGCAAAATGGAATTCCGGTGACGGAGTCCATCAAGACCACCCTCATTGCGGAATTCGGATGGAAAGGCGAAGTGGAAGATTACCGTGACCGTTGGGACAATCGGATTCAAGCCTATGATTGGGCATTGGCAAAGCTGATGCCCAATTGCAGCAAGAAAGTGGTGTTTACCCTCAAGTATGGCTATCCGTTGTTTGATTATATCGTAGCGACCAAGGGTTTTGTGTTTCTGCTCGACTTCGAGAAAAACCCGGTCGAAGAGAAGGAGCTTGAAAAGTTTTTCAAAACCGGCGGGTACACTGTTGGCACTTCATTGATGGGATATGCCGGTGACGACGCCAATACCGTCGCGAACAAATTCGGCATCGGTTATGTCGTCAGTGACTGGTATGCCAACGGAAGCTATTGGTCCAGCTTTCCAAACAAAACCTACAAGCAGCTGCCCGGTCATGCCGTCAAGGCCGTGCCGGGAAAGATTTATGTGGCCATCAATTGGAGTGATGGTGACAACATTCAAATTGACCAGATCGCGACCTACATCCTTTGGAAAGACCCTGCGCGCGGCAGCGTGCCGGTTGGCACTACCTTGAGTCCGACATTGCAGGAATTGAATTCCCCTCTCATGGACTGGTTCTACTCGAATCTGACGACCAATGATGAACTGCTGGCTGGCCCCAGCGGCGTCCAGTTCATTTATGGAAGAGACTTCAACGAAGCCCTTTTTCCGGCCTGGTGTAAATTAAACCGGGAATGGATTGACGATGCGGGGTTTCGTACCACCTGCGTATGGCACACAGATTATCCGAGTCCAAAATACTCCACTTACATCGCCACATGCGGTCTGACGGGCATCCTCAACGGTGGGAATTCGATCAAGATTCGGTATGACGAAGGCCTGCCGGTCATGGATGAAGGCGGTGCGGTTTGGAGTGAAAAGGAGGTGTTTGACCGGTTATCAAAAGTGCCTGTAAATCAAAGAACGCCGGTGTTTATAGGGTTCAAGTGCATTGTGGGATCGTTCGTCAAGGGCAACGACGGCTATGCGAAAATCAAACGACAGGTGGACCGGCTCAACGCCGCTTATCCCGGTCGTTTTGTGTTCCTTCTGCCCAGGGATATGTTCGCTACCATTCGAGATTATTGCCAGCTTCCTCAGCAGCCTTGAAAATATTCCGGATTTTCACCCACGGTAATTGTTCATCAAAGCTAGCATTTTCTTGACGGTTATTTTCAGACCCGTTATTGCCGCACGGGTTAAACGTAGCGCAGACATTCCTGTCTGCGGGTTGCGGGACATTCTTGTCCCGCGTCTTGATTTAATCGCGAGCGACTCCCTGTGCCTGGCGACTGGAAAGTCGCCAGAACCCGCAGACAGGAATGTCTGCGCTACATCGTTCCGTGATAACCCTTCATCAACTGTAGCATCTCTAGCACAGCCTTTTCCAGACCGACGCTTACGGCGTAGCTGACGATGCTGTGGCCGATGTTCAATTCCACCAGGTGCGGCACGCGGCACAGCGCGGGCAGGTTTACGTAATTCAATCCGTGACCGGCATTCACTTTTAAACCAAGCGCGTGCGCCTGTTTTGCGGCGGAAATCAGGCGTGTCAATTCAGCTTCATAACCCGTGGCAGCCGAGGTAACGAGGCTCTGACTGGCTTCGGATTTTGAAGTTTGAGCCTCCTTACGGCGGCTGCCACAAGTGAACTCTTCCGCGAACCGACCGGTGTGCAGCTCGATGAATTGCGTTCCGGTGCGGGCCGCGGCTGCGATTTGTTTTTCATCCGGCGCGATGAACAAACTCACTTCAATGCCCGCGTCGTTCATTTTCGTACGCGTGTCGGTGACGGCCTTTTCCTGCGCCACCACGTCGAGCCCGCCTTCGGTGGTCACTTCCAGCCGGCGTTCGGGCACGATGCAGACGATGTCCGGCCTCACTTTCAGCGCGATGGCGATGATTTCGGGGACGATGGCCATTTCGAGATTCAGCCGGGTCTTGATGGTTTCGCGCAGTTTCCAGACATCGCGATCCTGGATGTGCCGGCGATCCTCGCGCAGGTGCGCGGTGATGCCATGCGCGCCGGCCGCCTCGCAAATGTGCGCGGCCACGACCGGATCAGGTTCGCCGAATCCACGTCCGCGATAACGCGCCTCGCGGAGGGTGGCAACGTGGTCAATATTGACGCCGAGTTTGAGCATGAAATCAGTGCGACGATGCCGGCGCCGCAACCGCGCCCGTCATTATCGAACAAAACCAAAGGATCAACAACCTGTTCATTGAGGGGTGTTTGTGTGCCAAAAGCATCATCGCTTGGCAAATCCAATCATATTCTGATTGCCCCGGGTGCGGAATCCGGTTTTGATTTGCCGTGCGCAAACTCCGCCCGTTTCTCAAATACTGGCTGCCCGCGCTGATTTGGATGGGCGTGATTTTCACGGCGTCGAGTGATTCGCATTCCTACGAACATTCATCGCGTTTTATCGAACCGTTCCTGCGCTGGCTGTTTCCCCATTGGCCGGAAACACGCATCCACGATGTCCATGAAGTGTTCCGTAAATGCGCCCATCTGACCGAGTATGCCGTGCTGGCGCTGCTGTTCTGGCGCGCCCTTCGTCAACCGGTCAAAAACGATCCGCGTCCCTGGAACCGGCGCGAGGCCGGTCTCGCCATCGTCCTTGTTTTTCTTTACGCCGCCAGCGATGAATTCCACCAGCGTTTCGTGCCGACGCGCACCGCGCATGTGTCGGATGTGTTGATTGACACCGCGGGCGGCGCGGCTGGTCTGCTTGTGTTTTGGTTGGCTGGCCGCCGGCAAAAACACTGGTGAACCCCCATGAAACGCCCGTTTGTTGCCGTCGTTTCAGCTTATGCCCTGGGCCTGTTGCTCGCGGGAATCTTTCAACCGCCGCCGGGTGCACTGTTCGCCATCGCCCTGGCGCTCCTCGCCCCCACCCTGGTGCTCCGGAAATTCCGGCCATGGTTGATCTGGCCGTTGCTCGCGCTGGCCGGCTGGGCGAACCTCGCCAGTCGTACTGCCGTCGTCGCCCCCGACGATTTGCGCGCGCTGCTCGGCAACGATGGAGCCATCGCCGCCGTCCGGGGCAACCTGACCGAAACACCGCACCTGAAAATCTCCGGGCGCGACGATTCGCCGTCCGAATGTTCCATCGCCCAGGTCCGGGTCACCGCTTTGCGCCGCGACGCCGGCTGGCAACCGGCGACCGGGGTGATCATTGTGACGACGCCAGGCGTGCTCGACCGCGACTTTTTCGCAGGTCAACCGGTGGAAATCTCCGGCGTCATCGAACCACCACCCCTGCCCCTGGCGGAGGGGCTTTTCGACTATCGCGAGTATCTCCAGACGCGCGGGATTTATTACCAGCTCAAAGCCGGTTCCACCAACGATTGGCAACTGAGCGTGTCGCCGTTGACCCGCCCGCCGTTGACCGACCGGTTTTTGAACTGGTCGCAACAGACGCTGGCGCTGGGCCTGCCGCCGGAGCCAGACGAGCCGTTGCGACTGCTTTGGGCGATGACGCTTGGCTGGCGCACGGCGTTCACCCCCGATATCAGCGAACCATTTCTGCGCGCCGGGACGATGCATCTGTTTGCGATTGACGGCCTGCGCATCGCGTTGATTTCCGGGATGCTCGTGGCCTTGCTTCGCGTGTTGCAGGTCTCGCGGGCGTGGTCCGGCCTCGTGGCCATCCCCCTCATCTGGTTTTACACCGCCGCGACCGGCTGGGAATCCTCCGCCATCCGCGCGTCAGTGATGATGAGCATCGTCCTGGGCGGCTGGGCGTTGAAACGGCCGGGCGACACCCTCAATTCGCTGGCGGCCGCCGGGTTCATCATTTTGCTGTGGGAACCGCGCCAGCTGTTTGAAGCCAGTTTTCAACTGTCCTTTTTTGTCGTGCTGATCATTGCGCTGATGCTGCCGCCGCTGAACCGGATTTCTGACCGTCTTCTGCAGCCGGACCCGTTGCTGCCTGAAGTCCTGATCCCGCGCTGGCGGCGCACATTCACCGGCATGCTGCGGGTGTTGTCGCGCTACGCAGCCCTCTCGTTCGCGGCATGGATCGGCTCCATCCCGCTCTCGGCAAAATATTTCCACCTGTTCAGCCCGGTTTCGCCCCTGGCCAACATCGTTGCCGTGCCGCTCGGCACCTTCGCGTTGATGGCTAACCTCGGGGCGCTCGTCTGTGGGACCTGGTTCCCCTGGGCGACGGCACTGTTCAACCACAGCGCGTGGTTCTTCATGTCGGCGATGACGGCGGTGAGCGAATGGTCGACGGAAATTCCCGGCGCCTTCTTCTACGTGCCGGCCCCGTCGTGGACGACCATCACTCTCTACTATGCCGTGCTGGCCGGCGGGCTGGGCGGTTGGCTGTTCCTGCCCAGACGCAGGATCTGGAGCCTGACGGCGCTGCTTCTAGTGACGGCGGGTTACTTCTGGCAATGGCAGGCCACGCGCGGCGAAATCAAATTGACTCTCATTCCCCTTTCGGGGGGGCACGCGGTTTTCGCGGATGCTGCCGGCCGCGGGAACGACTGGCTGGTGGATTGCGGCAACGAAAAAGCCGCCGACTTCACGCTCAAGCCGTTCCTGCGCGCCCAAGGTGTAAACCGGGTTGCCCGGCTCGTGTTGACCCATGGTGATTTGCAGGACACCGGCGGCGCGGAACGGCTCAACAAGCTTTTCGGCATCGGCGAAATTTACACCAGCCCGGCCCACTTCCGATCCAGCGCCTACCAGAAAGTGGTCGCCGAATTCGAGCGGCCTCCCGACCGGCACCGGATCATCCAGCGCAACAGCGCGGCCGGTTGCTGGCAGGCCCTGCATCCCGGCGGCGGGGAAGATTTTGAACGGGCCGACGATGCCGCGCTGGTGCTGCTGGGAAGTTGCAACGGGTTGCGGGTTTTGTTGCTGTCCGATCTGGGCCGTCGGGGACAGAGCGCGTTGCTTTCCGGCACGAACGACCTGCGCGCGGACATCGTGATTACCGGCCTGCCGGACAATGGCGAACCGCTTTGCGACGCGTTGCTTGACGCGGTGCGGCCCCGGGTAATCGTGGTGGCGGATTCGGAATTTCCCGCGACGCGGCGCGCGAGCCGGGGATTGCAGGAGCGGCTCGCCCAAAGAAACGTGCCGGTCATTTACACGCGCACAGCCGGGGCGGTGACCCTGATAGCGCGGACCGATGTCTGGGAATTGCGGACGATGGCCGGGCAGGAATTTTCAACCCGGACCGGATCACGACCAACGTTGCCACCAGAATAGGGGCCGCTTCGAGGTATCGGGAGCCGGCCGTTGTTTCGTAAGGCTGACCGAGACATAGCGGGCTTCGGGGATCGAAAACTTTTTCACTTCCACCGTCACGCTTTCGGGGTGGAAATCCGCCAACAGTTTGGCGGCAATGTCCGTGGCCACGGACTCAATCAGCCGCCAGTTCCGGGATTCACCCAGCTTCAGCAGGTGTTTGGTGACCTCGTAATAATCGATCGTCCGCCCGACCCGACCGCTCACTGCCGCCGAGGAAAAATCGAATTTGAGATCAATGGTCAGCAACAACCGCTGCGGCTTGGCGCGTTCCTCATCCGAAACACCGACCCGATAAAAAACTTCCAAGTCAACGATGGTGATAAATGACATGCTTCGGTTCTGGTTCTGATTTTTCCTATCGCTTCCGGTCCGTGCATTTCCCCTGGTCGCCACCCTCGGTCATCACCGCCTCCAGCAGCTTCCTTGTCGGCGCGTTAAGCGGCAACCGGCACGCTTCGGCCATCGTCACCCAGCGGGATTCGCGGGCTTCGTCGTTTAATATCACACGCGGCTCGCCGGCGCAACGACAGGTATAATTCAACAGGACAAAATGCGCATCGCGGTAAAATTCCTTCGAGTGGATGCAATCCTGCACCAGGACAAATTCGATGTCCATCACTTTAAGGCCGGTTTCCTCCTGGATTTCGCGGCGGAGCGCGGCCTCGGACGGCTCGCCCCATTTGATTTTGCCGCCGGGAATGCCCCAGAGGTTCGACCATTTGTGCGTGCGAATCATCAGCACCCGGCCGGCGGAATCGAAAATCAGCGCACCGACGGTGGCGAGCGGCGGATGCGTTTCCTCGAAATTGTCCCCGGCGGGCTTGAGGTCCAGGCCGTTTTGCTCCAGCACCCGGCGCAATTCACCGAGATGCTCGACAATCAAATCCGGCCCCGCCGCGCGCAGCTGCTCCAGCGTGTTGTACCCCGTCAGTACGGCGCAGGAGTGAATGCCGCCATGATGCGCCGTTTCGACATCATGCTGCATGTCGCCAATGAACAACGTCTCGTCCGCGCGCAATTGATTTTCGGCGAGGATCTCGTGGATTTTTTCCCGCTTGTCCCACACGTCCGTGTAGGGCCGGTCGAGGTAGGCGTCGAAACCGGTGACGCGGCACTGCACCTGGAAATGGTCATGATGGACCGTGCTTAAAAGAAAGGTGCGGAAGTGTTGCGCGCGGCAAAATTCGAGGAAATCGCGCGCGTAAGGCAGTTCGATGACGGAATCCTGCGCCTGGCGGAAAC
The DNA here is from genome assembly GCA_964413165.1 of uncultured Bifidobacteriaceae bacterium. Classification (GTDB taxonomy): domain Bacteria; phylum Verrucomicrobiota; class Verrucomicrobiia; order Limisphaerales; family UBA11358; genus UBA11358. The sequence goes on along the minus strand of CAYPSF010000154.1, from coordinate 3,074 downwards.
TGCTGTGGAACCAGGTCTCGAGCTGGGCCATGGGCACATGCGGCGTATGGCGGTCATAGAAACTGGTGAACGGCAACGCAAACTCGGCGCGAAATTCTTCCAGCGACATCTCGGGACGCCCGGCCTGGGTCAAGACATAGTTCGACGCCTTCAACACGGCGGGCAGGTCGTCCACCAGTGTGCCCGACCAGTCGAAGATGACGTTGCGAATCACGGCCTGATTTAACCACAAAGAACACGAGGAACACAAAGAGAAATGAATCCGACCGCCCTTCCTGCCAGGGTTCGATTACGAGGACGAGGACGAGGACGAGGACGATTTACTTGAATCCTGGCACCCGACCCGGGAAACTCCCGCCGTGCTCGTTGCCTTCAACAAACCGTATGGCGTCGTTTCGCAATTCACGCCGGATGGCTCGCCCAATCGCACGCTCGCGATATTTGGTTTTCCGAAAGGCATTTACCCGATCGGCCGGCTGGACGCGGATTCCGAAGGCTTGCTGTTGTTGAGCGACGAACCGGATTGGAATGACCGCCTGCTGCATCCGCGCCACGCGCATGAGCGCGAGTATTGGGCGCAGGTGGAACGCATCCCGGCGCCGGAGGCGCTGGAAAAACTGGAGCGCGGCGTTTCCGTTCAGGGCCGGAAAACCCTGCCCTGCCGGGCGTGGATCCTGGAACCGCAACCGGAGGTTCGGTGGGGCGAGGCTCCCGACGAGCCGGCTCGCGAGGACGCTCGCCCCACCAACGCCGAAATTAAAATCCCTCCGCGCGACCCGCCGATCCGTTTCCGCAAGAGCGTGCCGGACTGCTGGATCGGACTGGAACTGATTGAGGGCAAAAACCGGCAGGTGCGCCGCATGACCGCCGCCATCGGCCATCCCACGTTGCGGCTCATCCGGGTACGCATCGGAAATTTCCGGCTCGCCGACCTGCCGGTCGGACAGTGGCGAGCCTTGCGCCATGAAGAAAAAATACTTATTATTGGCAATTGAAACATTAGGCTGTAGATTTGCTTGCTGCTGCCAGTAATGTATGAAAATGCGCAGCTGTTTAATAAAAATCAGCCAGGTTTTCATGAACGTGCGTTGAACAGCAGTTTTTTTGAAAGAATCGTGCTTTTTTCTCCGAGCTATGGTTGGAACGAAAATATTTATGAAAACAGCCTTATTCCATTTTTTTGGTTTCGGTGTTGCATACCCGATACTTTTCACGCTCTCAGCATCTGCCTCGGCGTTGTTTGTGGATTTAAACAGCACCAATCCCCTTGCGCCCTACGCCGACTGGAGTACCGCCGCAACGAATATTCAGGACGCCATTGATGTTTCATCAGATGGTGATTTGGTTTTGGTAAGCAACGGTGTATATCAGACCGGCGGACGTGTGGTTTACGGCTCGCTGACCAATCGTGTGGCCATAACTAAAGCCATCACCGTGCAAAGCGTCAACGGCCCATCGGTGACGGTGATTCAGGGAAACTCGATTCTTGGCAGCAACGCTGTCCGTTGCGTTTATATGACCAATAATTCCGTGTTAAGCGGTTTTACCGTGACGAACGGTGGAACCCTGAGTTCGGGTGATTTTTTGCTGGAACAAAGTGGCGGCGGCATCTGGACAACCAACGGCAGCAGTGCGGTGGTCTCCAATTGCGTATTGATTGGGAATGTTGCCGCAGACCTGGGTGGTGGCGCCTGCAACGGGATTATTTGCAGCAGTTCGATTATTCAAAATCACGCTTATTACGGTGGGGGGATAGGTTCCATGGGCTCGCCTTCGTTTGCGACCAATTGTTTGATCTGGAGCAATTCAGCCGCGTTTTTTGGAGGGGGAGCACGGGGGCTGACGTTGAAAAATTGCAAAGTATTGCAAAATATGGCGAGCTTGGCTGGTGGAACATATTCCGGTTCACTCTATGGATGTTTGGTGGCGAGCAATTCAACGTCGGGATTCGGGATAATAAATGATGCTCATAATGTGATCAATTGCACCATCGTTAATAATCAGGCGGTGTACGGACCCGCCGGGATCGATGGACCCAACACCGTAACCATCAATAGCATTATTTATAACAACAGCAACGTCAGCACCGGCAGCCCATCCAATTATTTAGGGCCTACAATTTTTGACCATTGCTGCACAACACCGTTGCCATTGACCGGTGCCAATAACATTACCAATGATCCCGGGTTCGCGGATTTCGCCAACGGAAACTTTCAGCTCCAGTCGAATTCACCTTGCATCAACTCCGGCGATTATTACGCCTTTGTTTTTTTTATTCCTTCGGGTTATATCGCCACCGACCTTGACGGCAACCCGCGCATCGTTGACGGATTGGTGGACATGGGGGCATATGAGTACCAGAAGCCGGGATTTATTCTGCCCTATTACTGGGCGCAGCAATATGGTTTGCCCGAAGATGGCACAATTGATTCCGACGGCGACGGCATCAACAACTGGCAGGAAGCCGTTGCCGGCACCGACCCCACGGATGCGACCTCGGTTCTAAAAATGTTGTCAGTTTCCAACAGCCCTAACGGCAACATCGTGAGATGGCAGAGCGAGGCAAACAAACTTTACTGTTTGCAACGCAGCACCAATCTCCTGGCGAATCCGGCCTTTGTTTCGATTTACACAAATTTTCTCATACCGTTTCCTGCAATATTAGTCTTCACTGATAAGACAGCCACGAACGGCGGCTCCTATTTTTACCGCGTCGGCGTGAAGTGAAGAGTTTGACGCTGACGATTTGCGACGGTAACGTTCCGCATGATTGATGTGGCGGAAATCCAGCCGCGCCGGGCGATGGCGCCGATGACCTTTGAGCCGCTGGCGCAGGAAATCCAGGCGCTCAAAAAGCAGCTCAACGCCGTCATCCTCGCCCACAACTACCAGGTGCCGGAAATCCAGGACGTGGCTGATTTTACGGGCGATTCCCTCGGCCTTTCCCAGCAGGCGGCGAAAACCGAGGCGGACGTGATTGTCTTCTGCGGCGTGCATTTCATGGCCGAGACGGCGAAGATTTTAAATCCGCGGAAAATCGTGGTGTTGCCGGACAAGGACGCCGGCTGTTCGCT
>CAYPSF010000153.1:0-11093 GCA_964413165.1 uncultured Bifidobacteriaceae bacterium | reverse complement strand
GAGGCCGCCATCGAGGCGTGCCGCCTGCGGTTGCGGCCGATCCTGATGACCTCCATCGCCTTCATCGCGGGCGTGTTCCCGCTGGTGCTTTCCCGCGGGGCCGGCGCCGAAATGCGCCAGGCCATGGGCATTGCCGTGTTCTCCGGGATGATCGGCGTGACCCTGTTCGGATTGTTCCTGACTCCGGTGTTTTATGTCACGCTGATGAAACTCGGTTTGAAGAAAAAGCCGGCACCGGAGGCGAAAGGACTCGGCCTTGGTTCCGCCGGAGCGGCGGCGGGAATTGCAACCCTGTTGTTGCTGTTGGCAGTGCCATCCGCCCGGGCCGGGTGGCTGACGGTCGGGCCTGACTACCGGTCGCTGACGAATGCCGTCCCGGCGGAATACAAGGCGGTTGAACTGGGGGAATGGAAGGAAGGCCGGCCGCTGGACACGGTGCCGAAGGGGAACTGGTGGGAAATTTTCGGCGACACCAACCTGGACACGCTGGAAACGCAGGCATTGCAGGCCAACCAGGGACTCAAAGCCGCGGTCGCGCGCGTGGACCAGTCGCGGGCCGCAGCGCGCGTTGCCCGTAGTGAGTTGATGCCCAGCCTCAATCTCGACCCGAGCTTCACCCGGCAGCGTTATTCGCCAAATGCCGACCCGAGTTTTGGCAACATCACGGCCAACACCTTCAACGTGCCGCTGGATTTGAGTTATGAAGTGGATCTTTGGGGCCGGGTGCGGCGCGGCTTTCAAAGCGCGCGGGCGGACGCCCAGGCGTCGCTCGCGGAATTTTACAATGTCCTGCTCACGCTGCAATCCGACGTGGCGCAAAATTATTTTGCCCTGCGCTCGCTGGACGCCGAAATCGCCACGGTCACGAGCACGGTGGCCTTGCGGCACGAACAGGTGCGCCTGGTGCAGAGCCGTTTTGACGGCGGCATCGGCAGCGACCTGGAGGTGGCCCAGGCCCAAACCGAGCTGGCCACTACCGAAGCGGACGCCGCCCAACTGGCCCGTCGCCGGGCCGCGCTCGAGAATGCCATCGCCATTCTGGTCGGCAACAATCCGTCGGCGTTTCATCTGGCCGCCGCTGACGCGCCCGATTGGAACCCGCCGCCGCCGGTGATTCCGGCGGGTTTGCCGGCTGACCTGCTGGAACGGCGTCCGGACGTCGCCACCGCGGAACGCCAGCTCGCATCGGCCAACGCAAAAATTGGCGTCGCCAAGGCCGCTTTTTTCCCGGTGCTCACGCTGACGGGATCGGGCGGTTACCTGAGCGGCGATGTTGATAACCTGTTCAACTGGGGGAGCCGGACCTGGTCATTCGGGCCGAGTCTTTCGCTGCCCATTTTTGCCGGCGGCCGCAACCGGGCGAACTACAGCCGTTCGCAGGCTGCCTTTGCCGAAGCCGCCGCGGTTTACCGACAGCAGGTGCTCGTTGCTTTTGGCGATGTCGAGAACAGCCTTTCCGGCATCCGCTACCTGGCCGACCAGGCGGCAGCGCAGGAACGGGCCGTGGTCAATGCGCGCCGGGCCGCCGACCTGGCCACTGACCGCTATCGTTCCGGCATCGTGAGCTACATCGAAGTGGTGAACGCCGACCGCGACGCGCTTTCCGCTGAACGCGCCAATGCGCAACTGGCCGGCCAGCGCCTGATTGCCGCCGTGCAACTGATCAAGGCCCTGGGCGGCGGTTGGAGCGCCCGGCCATTGGTGGCCCCGGGATCCTTGGCCTCCAATTTTCAACCAGCCAACGAGAGAAAAAAATGAACATCACCGCCTGAGAACCGAATCGGGATCACGTTGGGTGTCCATCCTTCCGGATGCCGGATTACCACAGCACGCTGAAGCGTGGACACCAAACGGCTGGAATCATCCGAACGTGTCGTTGTTCCAACCCCAGTTGCCGGCGGGGACGTCGGTGAAATTGAGATAAACCCGGTCCGGCGGCACATCGAGGGATTCCTTCAATAAAGTGCCGATCTCCAGCGCGAGTTGCCGGTTCACATCGGCGTTCAGGCCGCCGATGCTGCGGACATCCACAAAGGCGGCGTCGCCGGGTTTGCCGGACATGAGGATGGCAGCGGGGCTGACGACCACCATGACATATTGTTCCGGTTTGCCGATAGTGCCGGCTACGATTTTGGAAAGGGCCGCGAGCAACGTTTTCTTTTTGTCATCGGTAAGGGTGACGGTGGTTTCAAGTTTCAACAGGGGCATAAGATTTCCTTTGGTTCGACGTTGGTATTCAGTCTAAGCCCGCGAAAGCCTTTTGTTAATAAGAAACGCTGGACACGATTTTAAAACCGGCGTATGACACCGGCAGCGGGGAGATTTGAGCATCAAATTATATTCAACCTTCAACCTCTTTGACCTATGTGCCTGCAAATTTCGGCGGTGAAATCGTGGGATGAATGGAACTGGACCGGTGATGAGATTATTCATCTGCCCATTGTCCCGGCTTCCCGGCCCATCCCGGGCTACAAAGCCAGGAAACGTTATCCCATCGATGTCCGGGAATATCTCACCACCACTAACAATGCCGTCGTGGGTGAAAAGCTCGGTGCCATCATCAAGAAATTGTCGCCTGGCGATCAGGCGAGGATTCGGTCCCACGGCGCGGGCAGCTTTGATTTTCGCGCCGACACAATTCTCGAATCGTTCAAGGACCTGCGGTATCTGCCCAAGGCCAATATCACCGACCGTTGCCCTGATGCCTGGTTGTATCCGGACGAGACGCTGGCGCAGGGTGGGGGAGATTGCGAGGACCTCGCGTTCCTGATGGCGGCCTTGCTGATGGCGTCGGGAATCAGCGGCTACTGCGTCCGCGTCGCGCTCGGCGCGCTGCACATCACCCTGCCGGATGGGAAAAAGGAGAGACACGATCATTGCTGGGTCATGTACCAGAACGAAGGCGCGGCCTGGGAAATCCTGGAACCCATGACCCGGGTCGGCAGCCGCTTCGCCAAATTACGTTTGGGCCGCGCCAGGCAGCCCGCGCAACAGGTGGAATATGTCCCGCACTACGTGTTTAACGTGGATCATCTCTGGCAGATTCATTCCCGAGACATCAGCAAGAGCGTGCAATTTGAGGATTACTGCCAATCGCGGCGGTTCTGGAACAAATTCGATCCCAGCTTTGCTTCCGGCGTCCACAATTCCATCTACGACCTGGCCCTGGGCGGTAAAATTCCCGCTGCCGCCCTCAGCGTCATCAAGCGCAAGAGCCTGATGCTGGACGCGAACATCTTCACCTACGACCCGCGCGACCATTTCGATAACGGCTACATCCCCGACAGTTGGGCCCGGGTGAACTCGCGTTTGGCTGCCTTCGCCAAAAACAACAACGACTGGGACAGCTTCGGCGCCGCCGCGCATTCCATTGGCGATTTCTATGCGCACTCCTCCTACGTCCATTTTGCCGTGCTGCAAAACGCAGCATCGCCGCAGGGTCAGGCCCTGGTTTACAGCCCCGGCGGAAACCTGGTCGCCCCGCCGGAATATAACGCCACTCCTGCCGACCCGTCGTTGCCGCCGTTTGACCTCACGTCCAATGCCTTCTCGATGAACACGAATTTGTGGAAAGGAACGAAAGAACAAGCCGCGGCGCAATGGGCGGGCAAAATCATCTCCGGCCGGTACGCGCAAAAGACCGATCCCTGGGCCGGCTTTTTTGAGAACTTCACCAGCCTGCCGTTGGCGCTGGTGCAGGCGGCGGATTACAACACGCGCGGCGCTTTACCGCATCACAATGAAATCGCCGTGGACGACTCCGGTATCAGCTCCGGCCACAAGCTCTATCGCGGAACAGCCGCCGGCCCGGCCGACCGCCAGGCCTTCGCCAACCAATTCCGTTGGCGCAAGAACACGGCGGTTGCCCATATCCAGCAGGTCCTGGCCGCCAATTATCATCCTTAGCCAAACGGACAATCAGTCGGCGCTCGTACTCTCAACCCTCGATCGGTGTGTCCGCGCGATCCCCGCGCTACGGATTACGCAACCGGAAGAACAGGTTGCCGGCTGGTGGCGTGACGGTGATGCTGTTCGTGCCGTTGCTGGTCGTGATGATATAGCCGCTGGTTCCCCAGCTGCCGCCGGCCAGGCTGGCATTCTGCTGCAAGGTGTAACTGCCAATGTCCGGCCAGGAGACCTTGACACTGTTTGGCCCGACGAAAGTGATGATCAGGTTCGGGGTCCCGGGTGTCTGGACGACAGAAATCAATGCCCAAAACCCGCCGGTGAGCGAGTAGCCGGCGCCCGTCATCGGCCCGCCGGCATCCGGCTGGCCGACGGTGCCGCTGACCCGATACGTGCCTGCCGTGCTCGTGCCGCCGCCGCCGGCGATTTTATACCAGTCAATCGTGTAGCTTTGTGCCTTGGCCGTCTGGCTTAAGGCGAGCAGGCCGGCCAGCGTGAGAAGAATGGTTGTTTTCATAACGTCACGGTTTGATGACGAGCACATTGAAGGCGCGGCCCAGCGCCATGGCGGCCGCCGATTCATTGAAGATTGCCCAATGTCCCGAGTTGTAAAAGACGCCCACCGGTTCGGAAGTGTACTTGGTCACGGAATTGGTGTCGGCCGTCCAGTTGTGCGTCACGACGACAATGGCATTGGGGTCATTGTCGGTGAGCGGGTTGATGAGGGTGGTGACATTTCCGGAGGTATTGGTTGCGACCGCCCGATGGGTGAAGGCAAACGTGCCCGTGTTGATGCCGGCGCCCGGCGCGCGCAGGGCATCCGCGGTGATGGTGCCGCTGACGTGCAACGCCGACTGCGGGTTGTTGGTGCCGATACCGACGCCGCCGGAAGCGCGGATGAGGAACTGGTTGGTGCCGGTGGACGTGAAATCAAGAATCGACGTATCGGACCAGACGAAGGTACCGCTATGGACGGCCTTGGCGTGGGTTCCGGCGGCAAATGCCTGGTTCGTAGCGGTGTTAAACCAGCCGCCAGGGATGGTGGCATAATCGGCATTGGCCAGGATGGTGTTTTGTACGCCGCCGCCGATCGTCGCATAATCGGAGTTGGTGCGAATCTGGTTGATATAGCCGCCGGCGATGGTCGCCCCGTTCACAAATGGTCCAATCACGCAGCTGTTTCCTCCGCCAATCGTCGAGTCGTTTACGTTGGTGAATAGATGATTGAAAATACCGCCGCCAATGACTCCCCCGCTGACGAAGCCCGAGGTATTATCCAGGATCGAGTTGTAATAGCCGCCGCTGATGGTCGCGTTGTTGTTGCTGGTGCCGATGAAATTGCCGGCGCCCCCGGCGATGACCGAAAAAGTGGCAGCGTTGCCGATGGTATTGTTGAGGCCGCCGTTCAGGACTGCGTACAGGGTGTTGGTTTGAATCTGGTTGGCCTCGCCGCCGCCAATAAACGAACCTTGGGCGCCGGGTTGGATCCAGTTTTCTTGTCCGCCCGCGATGGTCGCATGGTCGGCGGCCGGATCAATCTCGTTCACGAGGCCGCCACCGATCACCCCGAAATTGGCCGCCACCGAGTTCGAAGCCGGTCCCCCGTAACTTCCCGCCCCGCCGCCGGCGATGGTCGCTCCCGATACGCCCGGGGCCACGCCGTTGACGGAAGCGCCGCCCACGACGTTCACGCTGCTGAAATTCGCCGGCTCCAGCCGCAACGCCCGCTGGCCATTGACCTTGATTTCCACCGGCTGGTTGTCCGCGGTGCCCAGGAAATTGGCCCCCGGAGTCGTACCGGCATTGCCGTTCAAAAGCCAGACCTGATTCGTCCGCGCCAGGTTCCCCGCCAGCCGCGCGTCCGGCACTGTGCCGCTCGCCAGTTGCGAGGCGTTCAAATTAAACACCCCGCCGCCGTCGCCGAAGAAATTGCCGTTGAAGCTCCCGCCAAAGAAACTGCTGCCGAAGAACTGGCCGACAAAAGTCCCGTTGAAACTGTCCGCCCCGTTGTTGAAGCTCACCGCGTTGCCGTAAGACCCGGAAAGGTTTGCTGACGGGATTGTCCCGCTCAATTGCGCGGCGGGGAGCGTGCCCAGCAGGTTGCTCGCGCTGCTGGCCATGATGGCGTAAGGCGACGGCGTCAGCGGCTGTCGCGGGTCCAGCGTGGCGAAGGTGGAGCCGCCGTTGGTCCGCACGCCGATTTCGAGCCAGCGTGACGGCCCGGTGAAAACCCCGGCGCCGAAATCCAGCGTGACGGCAAACAGGCCGTTGCTGAGCGCCGTGGCCGAATTGGTCAGCGGCCCGGCGATCACGACGCCGGGCAGGTTGGTGGAATCGTAAACGGTGAATCGTAAATCGTAGGCGCCGGCGGCCGGATTGGCGCCGTCGTTGAGCCGGCCCTGGTAGGTGAACGCCGTGCCTTGAGCCAGGACCGGCTTGGCTGCGCAGAACAGACCCATGGCCGCAATGACAACAATGATATTGTGGTTTTTCATAAACACTCCGTGCAGTTTGACTTCAAATGGTTGAAAAGGCCTCCCGGGACACTTTTCGTTCCGGGGGTGTTGAGCAACTTTCAAACCGTGCCACTAATCCTCAAAATTAGGCGATTTTAATGAGAAAACCGGTGGGAAGACGAGTCTCCCGCCGGGCGGGAAAAGGGATGGTGCGTAATGAATCGGGACACCGGGTTAAAACCGCGAAATATACGACACCTAAAGGCAGGTCGATTCGATGTTGAGTGTTCCCTTGTTTTTCTGGCCCCAATTCTCAACCGCTCACCGTGCCGCCTTTGCAGTTTTTGCCTTCCTTCAGCCTTCCTTGAGCCTGGACTGGTTATTGATGAGATGGTTCCGGAGCAACGGGAGTACCGGCTTCTTCGTCGTTGGACGAGAACGCTCCGATGTCAATCGGTATGGGAATGTATCTTATTATTGTGCTGCTGCTGCCGGCACCAATAATTACTGCACCACCGGATGAAGACATTCCCGGATCAATGGGCTGGGCAGGAAGTATTATTATTGGGGGTTGCGGATGACCTCCACCTCCCTGGCCACCGGGGGGCTGTCCTGGCACACCCCCGAAGCCTCGCAATGTTTCTTTGCCGCTCAAGGAGCCTTTGATGACCATGTTCTGGCCGTTGCAGGTTCCGGAACCAAAAGCCTGGCAGGAATACGAATGTGACATGAACGGATAGCTGCGGCCGAACTGACTATGGAAAACAGCCTTTCCGTAACAGTTCAAAGTGAAAGCGGTTGAGCAGCCATTGTAAGTGAGGACGGCAATGGACGTTATGGTTATGGTGGTTGCGAAAATGTCGGGCGTTTGCGTCAGCGTCGATTCCAGAACATTCGTGACGTAAGTCAGGCTGAGAAGTTCCCGGTCCACGTTGGTAAAGACGGTATTGTCCTGGTTGAGAACCAAAAAAGTATCGTCCAACAACTTCAATTTTGCCTTGGCCGGAAGGGTGAAGCCCTGGTCGGCGGCGATCATTGCCAGCAACGACCGGGTGTTGATCGTCAGCTTCGTGGTCTTCTGGGTTTGGAACATGACGCCGCTCCGGGGTGCGCTCGGGATCGCCTCCTGTTGCACCTGGCCGACCAGGGCGACATTCATCGCGTTGTTGACCGGCAGGTAGAGTTGGACGGTTTGGGTTGACTCGATTTGCGCTTTGGCGGCCAGAGCCAACAGTCCAAAGACCGCCAGGGCGCCGAGCGATTTGATTTTCTTCATGGTAGACCTCAATTTGCTCACGATTTCGAAACCCGGTCAATCCACCTTTTTGGTTCTCGCCTGGACAATTGCGGTGGTTGCAATGCTCGACCCGCTCAACCCGGTTTATAAAGTGCCCGGGGAATTATAGTGGATTTGCCCCCGCTCATCGCCGAAGCTGGTCCCGACCGCAAGCTGCAGTGGATTGCAACTCAAACGCGAAAGTTCCTTATGATCAAACTGGTGGACGTGAGTCATCATTACGGACTGAACCCGGTGTTGAGCCACATTAACCTGCACGTGCCGGCGGGAGAATTGGCTGCCGTGATGGGGCCAAACGGGGTGGGCAAGAGCACGCTGCTCGGCATTATTGCCGGCCTCATGGCGCCCGCCAGGGGCCATGTCGAGATCAACGGGCTCCGCCGTCGCGGGACTGAGGAAACGGAATTGCAGATCCGGAAACAAATGGTGTTTCTGCCGGATCACCCGTGGTTGCCGGAGTTCATGACCGGCCGCGAATGGTTGCTGGCCGTCGGCCAATTATATGACGTTGATGCGGACCGTTTGATGGATCACATCCGCCGGCTGCTGGAGCTGTTTCAACTGGCGGACAAGGGCGATTCCCCCATTCGTACCTTTTCCAACGGCCAGAAGAAGAAGATTGCCATCTGCGGTGCGTTGGTGCCGGAAACACCGATTCTGGTCCTGGACGAACCATTCACCGGCGGCCTGGATCCGTCGGCCATCCTGGCATTGCGCCGGGTGCTGAAACACATGGCTGACCGTACGGATGTCACCGTGGTGATGGCCTCGCAGATTCCGGAGGTGGTCGAGCAGGTGGCCGAACGGATCCTCGTCCTGAAGGGCGCGCACATCATTGCCTACGACACGCTGGATGGACTGCGTGCGCAATCAGGCTGCTCCGGTTCGTTGCCGGAGGTGTTTGAGAAACTCGTCAACCCGCAGACGCTGGAGCAGATCGAAAGCTATTTCAACCGTCCCAAAGCATGAAACGCCCGCTCCCATTCCACTCGAATGCTGTCTGGCCGCCGCCGTGGGTGATGGTGACCTTTGTCATCAGTTGCGGACTGATCAGCGCGGTCATTTGGCTGATTGCGGCGGTTGCAAGGATGGATCCGCAAACAGTCTTCGCGATGCAGGAAATTGTGATTGTGTGGAAGGTCCTGCTCGGAGCGGCGGCCGGTTTTTACGCCGTGTATCGACTCGGTCGTTTTCACCCGGCCTGCAACCGCGGATACCGGGAATGGCTGAAATTATCACCCTGGACCGCAGCCAAGCCCCTGCCGCTGGGACCGGCCCACCTCGTCTGGCAGGATGCCGCGGTCGTTGGCGCGCTGGCTGCGATTGCCGGGTACGCCCACGTGAATCCGCTTTTGCCGGTCGGTGTGTTCGGACTGATCTATGGCGGCGGGATGACTTTCCTCCTCGGCCTTACCGGCTCGGGCGCCTGCCTGGTGCTGGGCTTCCTCTGGCCGGCGCTGATGCTGCCGGCCATGAGCGGCTGGCCGATGACCGCGATCATCGTGGTACTGTTGGCCGTGATCTGGCTCGGACACCAAAAAAGCCTCAAGCGATTCCCATGGCCTAACCTGGGCGAAAAATCCGTCTGGCAGACGGACATAACGATTGGCGGCATGCCCAACGCGGGCTGGCCTTACTCGCGGCTCTCGCCCAAATTCTCATCGTCCCCGGTCTCAATCGCCGCGAGCTTTCTGGTGAGCATCCTGATTGGTTGGTGGTTTTACTGCCTCAACGTCTATTTGCAGTCTCCTCCTGAGATGATTCAGTTTCCCCCGGAAGTGATTCTGGTGTTTGGCGTCGCGGCCGCACTGTTCCGGGTGCTGGGCTATTGTATGAGCATCACGACACCGTTCAATTTGTGGGGTCGATTGGTCACGGGACGGCTCATTGTGCCGGGGTTCGACAGGGTTTTTCTGACGCCATTGGCGGTCGTGTTACTGGCCATCGTCGGTGATGTTGTCATCAAACATTCCGAAACGTGGTGCCCGGTGGCGGAATCGTTTGTATTTGCGCTGCTCTGGTTCGTGTTGCTGGCCGGAGGACCAACCTATCGAAAATGGATCCTGACCGGCCAACACCGATATCGCACCCCCCCGATATCCAACACCAACAAGCGACTTTTTAAATCGATTTGAAAGGCGGCAGGTTCAACCGCGAACCACGCGAGCTCGCGGAAAATTTTTTAACCACGGATGGACGCGGCATAAGGCCGTGTGGCGGCCACGCCGTTATACGCGGGTGAACACGGATTTGTTTTCATCGGATGTTGGGCGTTGGATGTTTTCACCGCCTTCCAACCAGCAAGGCCTTTTCCCAAATCCGGTCGCCGGGTTACCGGTAACCCCAGGACAGATTGCCGTAACGCAGCACGCCCGAGACGATGGCCAGGTCCAGGACCGTCCACAGCAGCGACGAGAGCACAATCGGGCCCTCGCGCAAAATGACGCCGTAGGCCAGCCAGAAAACCGCAATCGCGGTCATTCCCAATGCTGACCACAACGAAACGCCGATTGCCTGATGACACGTCCAGATGGAGAGCACCTGGGGCAGGGCGGTGAGGGGACCGGCCAGGCCCACGATATAAGCCAGCCGGCGAACCAATAATTCTATTCTCGAAGCGCGTTGCATATAATCCAACACCATCGGCGTCACGACATCAGGTCAATGACCGTGGAAGACGCGGAATGGCGTCGGAGATAGTATCGGACAGGGAAGCCCCGCTGGATAAACGCCTATTGGCATAGGCTTCACTCTTTTTGCCGTTTGTAGCGGGGAGCAACGGGATTGAACCGCGAACTACGCGAACCACGCGAAATCCTCCTGCCATCCTCCATCTTCCATCCTCGATTTCCAAAACCTGCCATCTGTCACCCGCCCCTGACTCTGGGGGTTTCACCCCATTGTTGATCGCCTCGATGGGGTCATAATTTGTTTCTGGCTTGAAAGGTGGACGCCGGTGTTGCCTTCAACCAAAGCCGGAAGTAATTGTGCAAACCACACGCACCCATGACGCGCCGAATGAGGCCGGGAAGCTCACGCCCGGAAAGGAATCACTGCCCATGTCGAACCGCGCAGGCCCGGTCCAACTCACATTTTCGTGCCTGGTGCAATCGGCTGGCATCGGTTCATTGAATCCACCCGCTCGATCTAAAAAACCTGCCCGGCAGGGCAATTACAGAATTCTAATATGAAAACACGTTTGTTGACTTTGATCGTTGGTCTCGCCGCCGGTATGGGTCTTGGCTTGGGGCGCGCTTCCGCGGAGCTGGAGGTTTCCGTCGGCCTGTCCATTCACGCCACGACCGAATTTTACGAGCCGCTCGCTCCCAGCGGCACCTGGGTGGAAGTCGGTTCTTACGGACGCTGCTGGCATCCGGCCGGTGTGGCGGTGGGATGGCGACCCTATTGCAATGGCAATTGGGAATGGACCGACT
>CAYPSF010000152.1:0-11128 GCA_964413165.1 uncultured Bifidobacteriaceae bacterium | reverse complement strand
GGCACACCGTTAAGTCCGTGAAAATGATTCTCCTGTTGATAATCATGCCAGACGAGAACACCGTTCCCGGCCAGCAAGCCCATCGCCACTTGCGTGTCATTGACCACGGATTCGAAGCGATGATCGGCATCCACGAAGATCAAATCGTATTTTTCGTCTGGCTTGAAATGTTTGAGGGAAATTTTCCCGATCCGCCGGTCAATTTTTTGCTCCAGCGGCGTTCCGCGATACGCCACCCCATGTTCGGGATATTCGTCCAAGGTGGTGATTCTCGTTTCCGCATCGGTGTTCTCAGCGAGCATCCGCGCTGTATGCCCCAAATAACTGCCGATTTCCAAAATGCGGCGCGACCGGAATCCCAGGGCGCATTTCAATAACACCACCACGTCAATCAACGGCGTTGACCAAGTTCCGATTGGACATTGGCGGATGGCAATTTCCGTTTCAGCAAACTTAGGTATGCAATCCGCCGGGTTCCGCTCCGGCAAATGCTTGAGCTCCGGCAGCTTGCGTGTCAGCAAGGCATCCACTGACGGGCTGCGCCCACAACAATGCCAGATGAGATTGAGCAGACGTTCCTTCCCGCTTGGAGTCGGGCGTCTGATGTTGGCAAAATCAATGGACAATTCAGATTGCATTCAAATCACCGTTTCCGGTAAATCCGATACTCGTTGCCTTTACCCTCAAAATAGATCCGATAATCTTGCTGCTGCCGCTCAAAGGCGCGAAAGGCCGGCTTGTTGTCAAAGCAGAATGCATCGTGGGAAGCCACAAATCCCCCCGACGCGATGGCCGGGCTGATTGCGAACAGTTCGAACTGAACACATTTTGCGCTGTGGTCGGAATCATGAATGAACAGGCTGACCTTCTGGCCACTGGCAGAGAATTTGCGGATCAGAGCCGGCAAAACGTCGTAACTGAACCCTTCATGAAAATGCCACCGCGAATGCTGGCGGATGCGCATGATCGAGCCAATCATGTCAGTATTGTATCCGTCGTTCTCCTTGGGATCACGAAGCTTGGTCGCATCTATGGAGTGTAATTCCCCTTTTTGGTTTTTGTCCATCGCGGCAAGGATGGTCGCGGTTGAGCCTCCCCGTGCCACACCGGTTTCCACCACAATCTCCGGTTTTAAGCCGCGAACCAGCAGATACAACTCGCGCATTGGAACATTGGATTGACCGGTGCTGGCGAGAAAATCCGCCACTTCCACTCCCAATTCACTCCATGGCGGCAGGCTGGCGGAAAAATCCTCCCTCAATTTTTGTTCCAGCGGAGGTCGAAACCATGCGCAATAGGTCAACCATAATTTTCCCTTTAGCGAAGAAATCATTGTGCGGCGCTGCTGGATTTTGGTTTATCAGCTTTGTAAATCATAAGGAAACGATGTCAGCTGGGGCTTAGGCAAGCAGAAATGTGGGAGATTTTACCGTCTTCCCGGCACCCGGTTTCATCCTCCATCCGGGTGCACGCTATGCCGCCGCATCCGCCGACAGGCCAGACAGGTCAACATTCGATAGATGCTTCCGTTGATGGTGGCGGTAAAAAAGAACCGCCGCTCGGCTTTCCATTGGCTGCGCATCGTTCGAAGCGGTTCAATGGTTAAACATTTCAGCACGGTGCGCCAAGGACGACGGCGCATCTGCTCCCAATGGCCGGGCCAGGCTTCGCTTTCCCAACGCCAGCAGACCAGATCCGTCGGTTTGCCCAGCAGGCAGCGGGCAATATACTCGTGACCGCGCCGGGATTGTCCGCGAAAAAACATGTTCCACACGCCATAGATTTTCCGATTGGGCGGCTCGTGATGCAGAATCAAGCCTAGCGGCTCGCATCGCCCATCCGGCACCGGGGACTGCTCGCACATACCGAAAAAGCGCACGCGTTGCTTGTGGAAAAGAAACAGCCGGTCCGCCGGCCACTTTTTTGAAACCGCGCGCTGTCCATTCCACAGCGGCCAGATGCAGGTGTAACCGGAAATCTCGGCAGACGGTTCGGGCATATGGCGGAATGCCTGAAGCCATTGTTTTAATCCGGCGCCGGGGAATTCATCCGCGTCCAGGCGGAGGATCCAGTCATGCTTTGCCTGTCCCCAGGCAAATGGCCAATGTGGTTCCTGCAAAAAAATCGGCTGCCTTTCGAAAAAGCGCCCCCCGGCCGCCTGCACCACGGCATGCACATCCTGCACGTCCGGAATGTCGTGCAGAACGATCAATTCGTCATAGCAACCTTGCGATTCGCGCAACAGCCGCTCCAGCAAATCGCGCTGGAGGTGGACACAGACGACAAGGGTGATGGCGGGCATATTCTGGCAGCTGAGAAACCGGCTCAGCCTCCACCCTTCTTTTCAAGCAGGCTGGCAATCTGAGGACTTGCAGCAACATAGTTCGGGCCACGAAAATCTTCGTCCTCAAACCGATATTCACGAAATCTGACCGACGTCGGAAACAACTTCCCGACTTTGTAACCACGGCCCTCAAACAGGGCGTAGAAATCTTTTAGAAGAAACTTTGTAACAATATTGGCCATGCCGTATTCGAATTGCACGATCGGAATGTCAACCGGATTCACCAAATCTTCAAATCCCCGCAACACGAGGTGTTCCGCACCTTCCACATCAAGCTTGAGACAATCCATTCTCTTGATGCCATGCTCAACGCAGTAACTTTTGCCGCACTCCACCCGGGCGCTGATGGTTTCGGTCCGGAGTTTGAGCACGGTATCAAACATGGTTGTTCCTCCATCACCCTCAGGACAATATTGGATTTTAATTTCACCCGGTGAATCCGACAACCCGAAGGGATTTAGAAACACATTTCGATTGCGTCCGGAAAGACAGGTTGAGAGGATTTTGAATGTGGGCGGGCTGATCTCAAAACAATGAATCGAGGCGGCCGGACTTGCCTGCAAAACTTCAGACGTCCAATCCCCATGATTAGCCCCAACGTCGAAGACGGTTTTCAACAAGCCGCGGCCAGCCAGCGTTTGCACCAGCCAGCGTTCACCATTGGTATCAATGTCATAATTAAAATTTTCCTGCAGGAGATGAAACTCCACACAAGCCGAGTCAATTTTCCGGCGCAAGTTCGGAAAGGCACTTAAAATCGAATCGATCCGTTCGGCGATTTTAAAAAAACGAGGCATACGCTAAATGGAATAGTAATGTGCCGGGACATCTTTCATTTTCCAGGAGTTAATTTCCAGCCAAATGTTTTCTAAATTCATGAAAACGGACGCGATAGTAAAATGGGCGGAGCGCGAGCTGTTCAAGCAAAGAATGACCAAACTGGTGCACATCCAGATAAGCGGCGGTGACGCATGCCCGTTCCAAATCTTCGGCGGCAAACGGATTGTCGCGCTTTTCAATGGCGGCTCGAAGAATTGCCTCCAACCGGTCCAGAGAGATCTCCGGGTCAGCCAGCTTGCGGATGTGTTCCCGTGCCTGGGTGCCCATCTGTTTGCGCAAGGCGGCGTCACCCGCAAGTTGCAGGATGACTCTCGCCATAGTCCGGGGCGTGCTGGTTACGAACCCACATTCGCCATGACGAGCCAACTCGATTTGTGCCTGGTCAACCCACGGCACGGAATGGGTGATGACCGGTTTGCCAAGATTCATCGGCTCCGCGAGGCCATAGCCAAAACTTTCTCCGATCAGGGAGGTGTGCAGCACCACTTCCAGCGCGGAAAGCGTCAACCGCAAGACTTCGGCATCCGCCGTAGCCGGTAAAATGACGAAGCGGTCCGCGTCCGGAGCCCGACGCAAAGCGGCAGCCACCAGCGGCGGCGGCTCGCGCAGGAGCAGCTTGATCTTTTTATTGTCTCGCGCCGCCTGCCGAAACGCATCCAATGCCAGATTCGTCCATTTATTCGGCTCAGGCCGTGAGAGCCGGCCAAAAAGAATTTCATCATCAGCTACGCCCAGGCCTTTGCGAAACGCAGCGATATCGGCGGCGGGGGGCGGTTCGATGGGATCGAGGGGATTAACCGCAACGCTATTGCGACGGAAAAAGTTGTCATCCAGTCTGCAAAAGGAACGGCGCGCCGCTTGCACACAACTCGTCCACGAAACAAAGAGCCGGAAATCTGTCCATGTATTTTCCACCGGGTTTTGAAATTTGCCGAAAATGTTGGTTTGAACGACAGGAATTTTTCGGGGCAACAATGCCAAAGCCGCGCCCAGCACATCTCCTTCATGGGGGTGGCCAGGTACGTGGGCGTGGATGACTTCAGGCGCGGTTTCCCGCAAAACGGCGGCAACAGCCTGAGCCTCGCAACGGACCACCTTTAGCGACAAACCCCTCGCTTCCCATTCGACCCGGCGTGGACCGTCAGCCAGCGTCAACACGCTGACCTCATGGCCGCGTTCTTTCATTCCGCGGGTCCAACAGAAAGCCGCCTTTTCCGTACCGCCCATGCCCAGATTGTTCAAGAAAACAACCAGTTTCATTGATCGGCAGCTTTCGCAGCGGTTGATGGTTTTCTGACCAGCAAGTAACAGTTATGTTCCAACACGTCCGGTGTTATATCCGACATTTCCGTTGAAGTTTGTACAATTTCGGCGTTCTTTTGCCGAAAAAACCAGGCCAAATCCTTCAGGCGGACGAGGTGAATGGCATCGGCATCAATCGAATAGCCAGCGCCATGAAGCACACCGGGCGCAAGATTCAGCCAGAAGGCACCTGGGGTGCTGGATTGGAGTCGTCGTTTCCATAACGGCGCGCGAATTTTCCAATCTACAACATGCCGGCACGCATCCATAAAATCCCCAGCCTGAAGTTTTTGCCGGAGCCGGCGCGGAGTCCGTCCAAAAAAAATGCTCAGCGGAAAACCGGGACTGTCAATAAACTCGGGACAGATGATGCCAATCAACCCGCCGGGGCGGCAATATCGCCACAGCGATTCAAGGTACGTCAGAGGATCGGCAACATGTTCGATGGTGTAAAGGCTGGCAACGATATCGAAGGCTTCCAGGACCGGCGTTCCAATCTGGAAGAAGCGCGCTTGGGGAAACCGTTGCCGGTTATCTCGCAACAAGGTTTCGCTGTAGTCCAAGCCGGTGTAGGTCCCGCCTTTTCCCTCAATGTAAGGACACAAGTGC
Organism: uncultured Bifidobacteriaceae bacterium; assembly: GCA_964413165.1. GTDB lineage: Bacteria > Verrucomicrobiota > Verrucomicrobiia > Limisphaerales > UBA11358 > UBA11358. The sequence continues at coordinate 6,033 of CAYPSF010000152.1, read as the reverse complement.
GCGGTACCACAACCGACTTCCAGTACCGTCGTCCCCGAGGATACCCGACCGACCAAATCACAATGGAACGGTTGTTCCTTTGGATTATATCGCTGTGCCACCTGATTAGCGGTCGGGTAGTAACTGGCGGGCGGATGCACATAAAACGAAGCCATGGCGTTTCCCAATTCGGCAATCTGACCCGTGGAGAGTTCCGACCAGCGGCATATTTTGAAACTCATGGCTCTCAGTCTTGAGAAATTAAAGCGAAAGCTTACGAAAAATGGGGCTGCCGGCAATGAATTTGCGCAATGGCCGGCGCAATATCCACGCAGCCACCAACCCGCCATGCAACGCGGCGGGGATTAGCAACCAGTACGATCCGGGACTCCACGCTAGATAGCTCAAGGCGAAAATGGCCCCGACCAAGCCCTGGGCGCCCGTCTTCAGCCAAGTGTGAATGTCCAACCAGCCACCGGCTTTCATCAGCTGAATGGCGTATAAATCCTGTGCGACAAGAGCAACGCGGCTGAATAAAAAACCGTAGGCCGCGCCGACCACCCCGGCGGTATTCCATCCAATCCAAACGCCGGGCACGGCCAGCAAGCCAGCCGCTACGTTGAAACCGATCGACGTACCCAGACGGTTAAGCGAAGCCAGCTGAACCCCGGAGATGTTGGCCAGGGCGGATAAGCAACACGCACCAACCAGCGGCAGGAGCAACGGCGCGACCAGCAGGGCAGTCTGTTCACCCAGTTGCAGCCCCATGGTATGCGCCAACCACACCCGGAGCAGCACCGGATGCCACAGACCCAGCCAGAGAGCGGCAAGCAGATACCAGTCGAAAACAAAGGCAAAAGTTTCGTTGTAAATTTTCGCCGCTGCCTCACGCCCGCCATCAGCCACCCGCGCGGTGTTATAAAAAACTGGACCCATGACCGCCACACTCAGGCCCTGCAATCGCGCCGCGATATTGCCGGAAAAAAAATAGGGACTGAAATCGGCCGTCGGCGCAAATTTGCCAAGCATCACCCGGTCAATGGAACCGAAAAACGCCCCCGCAATCAGCCCCAGGAAATTTTTCCCGGTGTAGGCGGCCATTTCCCGGATGCGGGCGAAACTGGCCGCCTGAAGATTGAGCCCTAACTGATATTTCCGGCGCGCGTGCCAGACAAAGATACCCAGCTGCAACAGGCTGACCAGCGCGCTCCACCCCATCAACAGCAGCGGATTCCGCGTAAAAAACGCCAGCACGATTGCGGGCAGGATCTGCAACAACGTCATGATCACCCGCAACAAACCGATGAACTTGAAATCCAAATAGGCTTGCGAAAGAATCAGCCAGTAGGTGCCGTAGTAGCTGAAAAACAAACCGAAACCGCCCGCAACAAAACACCAGCGCAGCAATGGAACATCGCCTGCCAGCACATTGAACCACTTTGGCCCCAGCCAGACACCGAGACCGATGAACCCCAGGGATACCAGCGCCAGAAACGGAATCATGATCAGATTCCCTGTACCCCAATAACCGCGCACGGCTTCATGATCATCTTTCCCCAGGGCAACCCCAATATAGCGCCCCACCGCAACTCCCAGCCCCATATCGGCAAAACCAAACATGCCGTTGAAAGTGGCGATGTAGCCCCACAACGCATACATGTCATTGCCGAGATACCGCAGAAACAAGGGCATGGAAAAAAAGCCGACTGCCGCGGTGACCAGCAGCGGTAATAGGCTCCACACCGACTGTCGTTTGATGCTCATGAAAAAAAGTGCAGGTGGAAGTTATCCGCACGCAACGACTTTTCCACGTTCAAAATTTCAAGCCAAGGACGTAAAACACCTTGCAATAACAAGCTACGGGTGACATGCCTTCAATCCTCAACCATTCTCAAGCTTCAGCGGCCCGGTTCGTTCACATGGCCGGTGTTTCGGGCGTTGGCGCGAAACTTGGACCATGGCGTCCGGGCCAGCGGCCGATGCGTGTCCAGCGCACAAAAGGCATCGTGCAGGGATAATGCGTACAAGCTGCCGTCCGCGCCGATTCCCGGTGAAGCGTAGCTCGGATTCGTCAGATTATAAAACCACAAAGTGTGCTGGTCCGCGTCCAAGGCCACCAGATAGCCGTAGCCAAACAGAACATAAATCACATTGTCCTCGACGATTGTCGGAGAAGCGCGAATCGGGTGGAGCAGATCGTTTTCGCTTCGTTTAGTTCCTTCCGGAGTAATGGTCCACAGGAAATTGTTCACTCCCAGGTAAATCATGCCGTCCGCGCCAATGACCGGGGAAGACTCCGTTGCGCCGCCGGTCTTGAGCCGCCAGCGCAGGCCGCCATCCCGATTCAGCGCGTAACAAAAGCCGTCCACGGAGGTGAAGTAAATCACCCCCTCCCCGTTCAACGCCGGAGACGAATTGATCTGACCGCCAGTTGCATACTCCCAACGCTTTCGCCCATCCGGGGCCAGCGAGTAGAATTTCTTGTCGTGAGACCCGAAATAAATGTTCTCATCCGCATCGACGGCGGGCGAGGAATCAATTGCGCCGCCGGTCTCAAATTGCCATTTCCGGGTTCCATCGGGATTGAGCGCATAAAAATGCCGGTCCCAGGAACCGAAATAAATGGTCCCGTCCCGTCCCAATGCCGGCGAGGAATCCACCCATCCACCGGTGGTGAACGCCCATTTCTTTTTCCCTTCCGGGCTGACGGCGTAAAATTTCCGGTCGCGGCAACCGAAATATATGGTTCCATCCGGGCCGATGGCCGGCGAAGATTTTACCTCGCTGCCGGTCGTAAACTGCCAGCGGGTAACGCCGTTTGAGTCCACCGCCCAGAGCTTTTGGAGGAAGGTGCCCACGTAAATGGTACCGTCATTTTCGATGGCCGGAGAAGAATCACTAATTACAAATGGAAGCAGCCATTGATTGGTCGGTGCAGCTTCGGCCCCCGCAACGGACCCAGCCATCCACATCGCCGCAAAAACGAGGAGCACGGCAAATCCGGGCCGGAAACCGGAGCGGCATAGCCATTCCAGCTCCGACCCCCGGCCCCGGGAAGCAGGCAGGTCCGACAATTCAATCAAATCGCTCCGCCTGGGAGCCGGTGAGGAAATTCGTTTCGGAGCGGCGCCGGTCGCTGGCTTGAGCCTTGCCGCCAATGCGCCGGCGCCTGTAAACCAATAGGGCATGTTGTTGGCAAGACTGTCCAGCGCCACCCTCAAAATCAAGACAATAGCCCGCAAGCTCAGTGGGAAGATCAGCCGCGCAGAAAATTATATTTAACGATGCACCACAGCGCGTGGGCCCCGTCACGCCAACCGATCTTCTTGCCTTCGGCATAGGTGCGACCGTAATACGAGACGGCCACTTCGTAGATGCGCACGTTCAATCGGGCCATCTTGGACACAATCTCCGGCTCAAAACCAAAACGGTCCTCCTCAATCTTGATTTTTTGGATCAGATCGCGCCGGAACACCTTGTAACAGGCTTCCATGTCGCTCAGGTTGAGATTGGTGGCCATGTTGGAAAACATGGTCAAAAGGTTGTTGCCCACCGAGTGCCAATAATACAACACGCGATGCGCCCCACCCCCCAGAAACCGCGACCCAAACACCACGTCTGCCTTTCCCGCCAAAATCGGGACCAGCACCCGGTAATATTCCTTCGGATCATATTCCAAATCGGCGTCCTGGACCATCACGACGAAGGCGGTCGCCCGGGCAAACCCGGTGCGCAAAGCCGCGCCTTTGCCCTGGTTTTTCTCATGCCGCATCAGGGTAACCCGCGCATCGCCGTTGGTGGCGGACTGCATTTTTTCCCAGGTGCCGTCCGTGGAAGCGTCGTCCACTACGATCAGTTGCTGCACCGGACGTTGCGCCAGCACGATCTGAATGATTTCGGCCACGGTCGCCGCCTCGTTATAGACCGGCATCACGACCGAAAGACACGGCTCAATGTCGGCGTTGGATTTGATTTCGCTCATCGGGCCATTGGCTTAAAGCGGTTTGGCTGGAATGGAAGCTGGCAAAAACGATGAAGCGGTTCAATCCGCAAATTGCGCGACGCGTTCAAAAACAAACAGGTTGTTCAGGCCCAGTTGAAATCCCTTCCGGCTCAGGAGACGGAAGGATTTTGCGGGAAACAGGTCCGTGGTCTGCTCCACCCGGTAACCATGGTGTTCTTCGAGCGACATCCCGTCAATTAGCCTCAAAAATTTCAGCACCGCCAGGACCCGGTCCACGGCGGCGGAAGGAACGGTGATAATCAAACGCCCACCCGGTCGCAGGAATTTGAGGCAGCCAGCTCGCAAATGATCGTATTCCGCCGGCGGGAAATGCTCCAGCACTGCCAGCAGGGTGATCACATCGAACGGCTCAACCGCCGGCATGTCCTCCGGAAAGCAACCGGCGATCAGCGGCACGCCATCCACCCGGGTGTCGGACTTCAAGGTCGGATCAATTCCCAGGCAACGTTCTCCTTTCCACGGGCCCAACCGCCTGAACAACGCACCATCCGCGCTGCCAATATCCAGGATCTGCGACCCCGGAGCAATGAACGGCAATGCCCTGGCGATCCGCCAGCGCTGCAGGATTCGATCCGTCAATTTCATAAACCGCTGGAGGTTGCTGAATCTTCCCGGGGCAACTCCGGCGGCCGACGCGACCCCGTGCTAAGGCCCAACACGCTCATAAAAAAACTGGAAAAAATAATTTGGATACCAAGGATGACGAGGGTGGCCGACGGTATCAGCCGGCGCAAATTTTCCGCATAAGGCAGCATGCCATAACCCGCCTGCTTCCAGATCCATACTGCTCGCAAAAACAAAATGAGTCCGGCCAGCAGAACGAGCAGGCCGGCAATCACGCCTTTTTCGAGGGTAAAAACCTTGAACAGTCGCGCGAACTTCAGGTCGGCCGGCAAAAGGCGCTCGGCGATGGCAAAGACCTTGGTGAAGAATGCAAACGAAACCAGTTGAAACCCGACGACGACGGCCATGCAGGCCATGGTCAGGGTTCCCACATTCAATACGACCTGGCCGATGATGATGTCCTGGAACGAAAGTACGGCGGCAAAAACGGCCCCCAGCACCGAAAACAACAGGCCAGGGATGAGAAACAGCCAGCGCGGCGAATAAATCAGCATGAACCGCAAATGCCGCCAGCCATCACGCCAGGGTTTCAAGTGCGGCGGACGTGAACGCCCATCCTTGTGCAGCGTGATGGGCACTTCCGTGATCTTCAGCTGCTTGAAGGTGGCCTTGATGACCATTTCCGAGGCAAACTCCATGCCGGTCGTCTGCAACTCCATTTTCTCAAAAGCGGCCTTCGTAAAACCGCGCAGGCCGCAATGGAAATCGCGCGCCGGACACCGAAAGAATTGCCGGCCGATGAAGGAAAGAATGGGATTGCCCACCCAGCGATTTTTCCAGGGCATGGCGCCCGGCATAATGGTTCCTCCGCCCGCCGGCAACCGGCAACCCATGACCAGCTCGAAGCCTTCCTGGAATTTCTTAACGAAGAGGTCTGCCTCGGAAAAATCGTAGCTGTCATCCGCGTCCCCCATGAGGATCCATTTTCCGGTGGCGGCCTGGATACCGCCGCGCAAAGCGTTGCCGTAGCCGGGCTCCTTCACCAGGACCAGCCGGGCGCCGAGTTTTTCCACCAGCGCCCGGGAGTCATCGGTGCTGCCATTGTCGGCGACAATGATTTCGCCGGCGACCCCCGAACGCTGGATGCCGCGTTGCGCCTTCTCAATGCATCGGGCAAGCGTATCCGCCTCGTTTAGGCAGGGCATGACAATGCTGAGTTCAACCGGACCGGTCACGTGCCCACGTTAGCCAAACCGGTTGCCGCTTGGCGAGCGCGGGTTTCCCGGCCGGCCGGCCCCGGGTCACCCTGATCGATCCGCGGCTTTCGGCTTTTCTTTGGTGTGAATTTCCTTACGCTTTGGTCATGCCTTCATTCGATATTGTTTCCCAGGTCAACTCGATGGAAATCGAGAACGCCGTCAACCAGGCCAAAAAAGAACTGGCCAACCGCTTCGACTTCAAGGGCA
>CAYPSF010000151.1:4458-11130 GCA_964413165.1 uncultured Bifidobacteriaceae bacterium | reverse complement strand
CGAAGACGAGGGTGACGACAAAGGAAACGGCCATGACGGGCGCGGATATTTGCAGAGCCACCACAAAAATATTGCCGGTCTGGGCCACCACAGTTTCAAACAGCGCACTGTTCAAATGCGCGCCGCCCATCGGCAGCACCGAGTAAGTGCGTTCGAACCCGACGAGCATCCAATGGTGGAGATCGAGCGTCAACATCACCACGGCGGCGAGGAAGAAAAGGATTGAGGCGGGCGCCTGCTCGGTCTGCGAACTGGCGGGATCAAACATGGTGGCGAGGTTCAAGCCCATTTGGGTGGCGATGATATTGCCGGCCAGGTCCACCGCGTAAAACACCATGCGGGCGATAAAACCAAGCAATAAGCCGACGCTCAATTCCTGGAGCATCACGCTCAGCAACGAAAGAAAATCCAGTTTCATCAGGGGAAACGGCGCGAGCAACGGCGCGAGCAACAAGGCGACCAGCGCCGCCAGCGCCACGCGCATCGTGGGCGGGAAATTCACCACCGAGAAGAACGGCAGCACCAGTAAAAACGCGCCGACCCGCAAAAAAACAAGCAGCCAGTTGTATATATCCAGTTCCATATCAGCTGAAATGAAGATTGAAGAATGGAGAATGAAGAATCATTCGCACCTTCGTGACCCGGCGGTTTTTGATTTCTGCCTTCTGCATTCTGCCTTCAGCCTTCCCGGTGCGTCATTGCACCATCTGCGGCATTTTTTGGATGATGGCGATGGTGAATTCAATGAGTGAGCGCATGATCCAGGGCAGCAGCAGCAGCAGGACGCCGATCACGGCCAGCGTCTTGGGCACAAACGTAAGGGTCTGTTCGCTGATGGTGGTCACGGCCTGAAACAAGCTGACGGCCAGGCCGACAACCATGGCCGCGATGAGAATCGGGGCGGAAATGGCCAGGGCCTGGTAAATCATGGCCTTGAGCAATTCAATGGCAAATTCGGTAGTCATAAGGGTTTACATTCCAAAACTGCGAACGAGTGACTGGATCACAAGCGACCAGCCGTCCACGAGCACAAACAGCAGCAGTTTCAAGGGCAGTGAAATCGTCATGGGCGGCATCATCATCATGCCCATGCTCATCAGCACGGTCGCCACTACGAGATCGATCAGGATGAACGGCACGAAAATGAGAAAGCCCATTTGAAATGCCGTGCGCAGTTCGCTGATGATGAACGCGGGAATCACCACGCGCAACGGCAGCTGATCGGGCGCCGTCGGCTGCATTTTCGCCATCGAAACAAACAATTCCACGTCCTTGGGCCGGGTCTGTTTGAGCATGAAGGTGCGTATTTGGCCGGAGGCCTGGTCGAGGGCCTGGGTACCGGTGATTTGATGCGCCTGGTACGGCGCGATGGCATCACGGTTGATGTTGTCCCACACCGGCGCCATGACAAAGTACGTGATGAACAAAGACAGCCCGATGATGATCTGGTTGGCCGGCGTGCCTTGCAACTGCAGGGCGCTGCGCACAAAGGAAAGGACAATGACCACGCGGGTGAAACAGGTCATCAGCAGCAGGAGCGAAGGAGCCAGGGAAACCAGGGTGATGAAGAACAGAACCTTGATGCTTGAGTCCACATCCGCCGTGCCGTTCTGCGAGCCGAGCGTGATTTGAACCGGACCGAAAGCGACGCCCGTGTTGGTCTGCGCGGGAGCAGTCAACGCACAGAAAATAAAACCGATGAGCAGCGCCGGAAACCACCAGCGGCGGACCATTGAAAACATCGGACATCCAATGCGTCTGCCGGCGACCTTGGATGGGACGTTAGGTGTTGGAAGTTGCAGGTTGGAGGTTGCCATTTTCATTTCCCTTTAAGCATTTGGGCCAGCGCCAGGGGAAAGGACGCCAGAGTTTTTTCTCCCGCCGGCGCTTCATCGGCAGCCGCATCCGGCAAATGGCTCAACAGGCTCACGCCGGACGGCGTCGAAGCAATGAGGAACCGTCCCTGTTCGTAGCCCACGATGTAAAGCGCCTGACGCCCGCCCAACGGGCGGGTTTCGATGATATTCAATTTAGGGCGGTGTCCGCGTTGCAGGGCGAGCCGCTGCCAGTTGCGAAACAGCCAGACGCCGCCGAGGAAAATGCCAATGACGAGCACGAGGGCACCGAGCACACGGAACACGGAAGGACCGACTTCAGGCAAGGCAGGCGCGACCAGCGGCAGCGCCACCGCCGAATTGGTGGTTTCGGCAAAAGCAGAAGGCAGAAGGCAGAAGGCAAAAACCATACCGGCCGTCAGGCGGAGGAAAATCTTCATTCGGCATCCTTCGTTGTTGGTTTTCTGTCTCACGCGGCAACCGCACTGCCGATGACTTCGGTGATTTTCACGCCGTAGCGGTCTTCGATGATGACGACTTCGCCGCGGGCGATGAGTTTGCCATTGATGCTGAGTTCGACGGGTGCGTCGGCAGCTTTGTCCAGCTGGACAACGGAGCCGATGTTGAGCTGGAGCACCTCGCGCATAGGCAGCTGGCAGCCGCCGAGTTGGATGGTGAGGCTCACGGGCACGTCGAGCACGAGGTTCAGGTTGACGGGATTTTCAGCAGTGGCATTCATTTTAAATTTTCAGGGATTGATGTCGCCGGTCAGTTGCACGGCCCACTTGCCATCGGAAGTGCCGGGACGGCCGGTAAATTTGGCCACGTGATTGAGCCGGATCTGGACCTGGGCCGCGCAGGCGGGGTCGAGCGCCAGCAGGTCGCCGGCCTTAAGCCGCGTGATTTCGCCGGCGGTCATTGTCAATCCATGCCACTCGGCGATGATCGGCACCTGCATGTCGTCGAATTCCGGGTTCCATTTCAATTTTGCCACGGGGGGCGCCACAGTCTCTGTCCCGGGCAACGACGGGCTAAGCAATCGCAAAAGCGGTTCGACGGTGACGTAGGGGAAAACGAGCTGGATTGGTTCGGATTGTTCACCGATGCCGCCGTTCATGGACAGGATGAGCATGGCGGTGTCCGGCGCAGCGGTCTGGAGGAAGTGGCTGTTGCTTTCGTGGCCGAGCAGCGCCGGCCGCAGGTCGCGCATTTCGGGCCAATGATTGCACCATTCGGTGAGCAGGAGGGTGGCGACCTGGTCAAAGAGCGCAACTTCAATTTCGGTTAATTCGCGGCCTTCTTCCGGCGCCTGGCCCGTGCCGCCGAGCAGACGGTCCACCAGCGTCAAACCCAGCCGCGGCGGAATGACCAGCAGGCCGACACCCTTGAGCGGGTCGGTTTTGAACAGCGTGATATGCGTGGGATTGGGCAGGCTTTCGGTGAATTTCTGGTAGCCGACAATCTGCACCTTGGAAAGCTGGAGGCTGAATTCCAGCCGCAGAAAAATGGCGAGCCGGGCGGCCAGCGAGCGGATGAATTGCTCGTGACGCTGGCGGATGCGACGCAGTTCGCTGGCGGCGAGGAAACCGGACTGGCGGAAATCGTGTCCCTTGATATCCGCGGCCTTGCGGAGTTCCCGCGGACCTCTGGCGGTGAACACAAACACGTCACTGGCATCAGGCGTGGATAGTGGGGCAGCGGGTTCACTCATGGCCGTTTACTGGATGGCAAATTCCGGGAGGTAAATATCCTGCACCGTCGACTCACCCAGGATGTTATTGAAGCCGGAAATCAGTTCGTTGCGAATCAGGTTTCGTTCACCGGGTTTTTCCAGGTCGGCGAGCGATTTGGAACCCAGGACTCCGCTGGCCATGTCACGCAGTTGCGCGTCATGGTCGTCGATTTTGGCCTTGAAATCCGAACCGGTCCCAACGATCGACATGCTCACCAACAAGTAGCGCGCGCCCATCGTGCCAGCCACGTTGACCAGCAATTTGTTCATGGACACCGAGATGGTCTTTTCCTTCGAAATGTCCTTCTTGGGTTTGGCGACGGTCGGGGAAGCGGCCGGAGCATTGATGCCCAGGCCTTTTTGGAGCTGCGGCAGGATGACGAATTGAGTCATTCCAAACGCCAGCACCGGCATGAACACAGTGGTGATGACGAGCGGCAGCCAGGGTTTGAAGCCGCCGCCGGACGGCGCGGGAGTGGGAGCAGGAGCGGCGTCGTCCGTCGGCGGGGTGGTTGCTGGAGGGCGATCTTCTGGCATAAGCTACTAGCGTTTCAAATTGACCAAATCCTGGAGAATTTCATCACAGGTGGTGATGACCTTGGTGTTGGCTTCATAGGCGCGCTGGGTGGTGATCAGCGACGTGAGTTGCCCGGCCAGATCCACGTTCGACATTTCGAGCGCGCCGGTCACGAGGCTGCCGAGGCCATTGCTGTTGGGCGCCGTGAGGGTGGCCAGCGGTCCGGCGGCGGTGAGGCCGGAAAACAGATTGTTGCCAACCTTCGTCAGTTGTTGCGGGTTGGTGAAATTTTGCAGCAGCACCTGGCCGCGCGTGAATTGGGTGCCGTCCGACAGCAAAACCATCAACTTGCCATCCGAAGCGAAGCTGTAACTTTGGACCGCGGAAGTGTCGGCCACGGGCAGACCGGAGATCGGGTCGAGCATGGTCGCGCCGGTATTGTCAATCTTGACGTCGCCCATGGTGGTGAGGCCGGCATCGGTAAAACCCTGCACCCGCATGCCGTTGTTGGTGACGAGATAACCGCTGGCATCCACGGTGAATTCGCCGTCGCGGGTGACGTATTGCGCACCGCTGACCGAGTCTTTCACCATGAAAAATCCGTTTCCGTTGACGGCCATGTCCGTTTGCACACCGGTGCTGGTGATCGAACCCTGGGTAAACTGGTTGGTGATGGCGCTGGTCAGGACGCCGGTGCCGACCTGCATGGAGCCGCTGGCATTGCTGCCCATGGTCTGGCTGAAGGCGTCCGCAAAATTCATGCTGGCACCCTTGTAGCCCACGGTGTCCACGTTGGCGATGTTGTTACCGATGACATTCAGGCTCTGCTGGAACTGGACGAGGGCGCTGACACCGGAATCTAAAGCAATAAGCATATATTTGTTTTGGTTGAGTGTGTGATGTTGATGGAAATTGTTCTATGAGCTGAGTGCCGCCGGAACGCGGGTCAGCACCTGATTAAAATTGTACCTCATCCCGTCCACGACGATTTGGGGGACGCCGGCCTCGGCCAGAACACTGGTGACGATGCCATGAGCGATTTTTTTGGGGCCCACCGCGAGGCTTACTGCCTGCCCGACCAGTGCCTCGGCCATGCGCTGACGCACACCGTTGATGGGGGCGGTGAAGCTGTTCTCGCGGATGTTGGTTCGATATGCGGGACGAGTCATAGCGATCTCCTGGGTTGGGGTTTGGGTTGTCAAAATCATTGTGCCGCCGGGGCGGTTGCGGCAGCGGTCGGGTCGACCACCGTTGGGACGACGGCGACCACCTGATTGAGATTATAGGTTGCCCCATTGACCAGGATTTGCGGCTTGCCGTTTTGGAGGACGACGCCCTGGACCACACCGGCGGTAATCGTATTCGGGTCCACCTGCAGGGTCACGGTACTGCCCAGCAGGCTGTCGGCCTGGAGCATCCCCAAAGACGTCGACATGTCACTGGACTGTTGCAGTGAGGCGAACTGCGCCATTTCCGCTGCCATTTGCGTGTCCGACTGCGGAGACAGCGGGTTTTGATTCTGCATCTGGGTCACCAGCAGCTGCAAGAAATCCTTCTGGTTCAGAATGTTTTGCATCCCTGACACCGAGTCGGTGGAGGTGAAGGGGTTCGCGGCGTGGGTGGCAGAGTTGACAGCAGGGGTTGACATAAAATTAAAATTAATCAGGCCCAGGTTTCCCAGCCCCGATGGGCGGTGGCGATGGCCGTTGAGGAGGTGGTTAATTGAACCGGCGAACTCGCGAGGGCGAACTCGGCGAAGGCACTGGCCGAAAGCGGATCCAGGTTGGTGAATTGGCGTTGGGGCTGTTGAAATCCATTGGCACCGGGACTGGTGGTGGAGTTTTCAGCGCCGGTCAGGGGCGCCAGGCGGATGCCGCGCTGTTCCAGCCGCTGCTGGAGTTCCGGCCAATGCCGGCCCAAATGGCCCAAATCACCGCGCTGCAAAACCATCCGGGCGTCAATCGTATCCCCGTGTTGACGCATCTCCAATGACAGTTGGAGGCCCGCACCGGGTTTGATCACCACGCGCAAGGAATCCAATTTTGAATCAATCAGGCGCGTTGCCTGCGATGCAAGCATATCGTGCGTACGTTCAAGCGTCCGGGCGCGAATATCACTCACCGCAGAAGCGGCCACGCCCTCCGCCGGTGAGGTCACCTGCATATCAGGCACTTTCGTTGACGGACCGATGATAATCGTGGCCGATCCGTTGCGCGGGGAAATGTGTGCGAGTGCGTCTGTTATGGGCAAATTATTCTCCAGAACCGTCGGATCGGCACCAACCGGCAAAACTTTCTCGGTTTTCCCGTTTGAACCGGCAACTTTGTCCATAATTTCCGTTTTTTTCATCGGCAAGTACAGTTTAGCAACGGATATGCCACGGCTCTCCGGTTGCGCCGGCATTGTCGATTCCGGACTCAAATCCGTTGATGGAAAAGCGGCATTTTGCTGCGTGGAAACCGCCGGTTCGGAGGCGGGTTCCGCTGCCAATAAATCGGCGGCGGAGAAATCCGGGATCGCAGGGGCGTTTGTCGGCAAAGGGGCTGGCTGGGAACTGCTCGGATTTGTCTTTCCGGCGGCCAGGTCAG
>CAYPSF010000151.1:0-4358 GCA_964413165.1 uncultured Bifidobacteriaceae bacterium | reverse complement strand
TGGCTTTGACCGCAGTGGCGGACAATTCCAGGGCTTTTGGGTCGTTTAGCAGCGATAGAGCTGGCTGGGAATCGCCTGGATTTGTTTTTCCGGCTGCCAGATCAGTGGCTTTGACCGCAGTGGCGGACAATTCCAGGGCTTTTGGGTCGTTTAGCAGCGAAAGAGCTAGTTGGGAATCGCCTGGATTTGTTTTCCCGGCAGGCAGATCATCACTCCTGGCCGTGTTATTTTGTGGTTCGCCCGGTTTGAGGCTGGAAATCAATTTCGCACCCGTTTTATCCAGAGGCACCTCCGAATTTAAAGGTATCCCCGGGGAGGGAGAATAAGTTTTTGTTTCCGGGCGGGTGACCAGGGCCCTGACGGAATCCGTTCCAGCTGCGGCCGACGGCATTGGCACCGATGGGTTGGCTGGCATGGCCTCAGCAGCCGATATGTTTTTCTCTTTCGCCGCGAGTGGAAACACGCCGCCGGGCGATGGAGTGACAAGTTGAACAATAAAATCCAGCAAACTGCCGGAAACAACCTGGGTTTCATCCCGGACGGGAGAACTGGCAACGACATCTCCCCTGCCCGTTCCGGCATCACTTTCAGAAATTTGCGCCCTGGACTTGATGCCCGGCGTTTGAACCGGCAACTCACCTGTTTCGCCGGCGGACGGCGCCATTTTTTCGGACGTGGCGTTCCGGGTTTGAGCCCGCCGCCGCTGCGGCGGAGTGGAAACTGGATTTTGTCTCCCTTCACCGGGGCCCGTTGAGGCCGCGTTCGACCGGGTTGGTCTGCTGGACTCGCCCGTATCGGATGGCGAGAGAACGCGAGTAATCACCTGGTCAAATGACTCGCCGGTGGATCCGCCCCGGGCGGGAGACGCGGCCATCGCACCGTCGCCAGGCGGAATGAGGTTGGCCAACGGTAGAATGAAATCCAGTGCCGGCATCAGGGGGAGGCTGCCGGAGCAGCGTTGTTGGCCAGCGGCAGGACCTGGTGCAAACGCGCGGTGAGGGAGGCGGCCCGCCGGGCCTCCGGCTTGCCCAATTTGCTCATCGTATCGAGGACAACGCTGGCCTCGTCGGTCTTCATGATGAAAAGAATCCGGACGACGTCGTCATCGGCCATTTCATTCAACATGAGGGCGGCACTCGCCGGTGACATGGCCGCGATCAGCTTGGCCTGGTGCTTGACGTTGTCCGTCTCCTGCGCCCGGAACCGGATGACATTTTTATCAAAGTCCGATTGCAACCGGGCCACCGTCTGGGTCACGGTTGAAATTTCCTGGCGCTCGGCATCCAGCCGGATCTGCCAATCGTTGAGCTGTTGGGCGCGCAAGGCGAGCGCCTCCTTTTCGTCCTTCATCTGCGCGATCCATTGATCGATTTCCGGATTTTTGAACTTCCACGACGGATCATCCGCGGCGGAACGGTTGGAGGGAAACAGCCGGGCCGAGGCAAATTTGTCCGGCCGGACCAGGGCGAGCGTGGTTCCCAGATACAGGAGACAGCCCAAGAGGGCGGTCAACCAGGACGATTGCAGGATTCGGATCATGGTAGACTCAATTTCTCTGGCCGGCGAATTGCAGCGGGCCGGCTACGCCGTTTAATTGGGTGGCCAGTTCGTCAAAAGTTTTCTGCTCCTCCTGTTGGGCCGCACGGTCGTGGGCCCGGCGGGACTTGTCGTAAAAACGATCCAGCGCCTCGCGGCCGCGCATGGCGGAAGTCATTTCCTGGAACGCCAGGTCGGCGGCGTGCCGGGCCTCATCCACGGCGTCTTTGCGTTCGTTCCATCGGGTTTCCAGAACCTTGCACCAGGTCCGGAGACTGGCCAGCCGACTGGCGGCAATCCCCTGCGCCAGTTCATGGCCGAGCGAATTCCAACCCGCTGCGAGTTCGGTGGTGGCGCGTTGCAAGTGGCCCCGGGCTGCCTCGCAAGCAATGAGAGACCGGGCATACCGCTGTTGTGATGCGCGTTCCTTTTGCCGGCGCAATACCAGCAGAGATTCGAGGGAAAAACGAAACGGTTTCATGGGTGGGTTTATTTGTTTACGGGGACGGATTTTCCAGCCGGGGCCGCGGGCGACAGGGTTTTTGTGAGCAATGACCAGCTTTGAGCGGCGGTAAAACCTTCGGCCACGCCCTGGCGCAAGAAATTGTTCAACGGTTCGTGGAGTGCGATGGCCTGATCGATGACGGGATTGCTGCCCGTCGGATAGGCGCCGATGTTGATCAAATCCTGATTCTTCCGGTACACCGACAGATGCTCACGCGCAGCAGCAGCAAGGTTGAGTTGCGCCGGCTGGAGCAGATCGCGGTTGAGCCGGCTGACGCTTTCCAGGACGTCCACGGCCGGATAGTGGTTTTGCGTGGCGAGTTCGCGCGTCAGCACGACATGGCCGTCGAGGATGGAGCGGGTGGCGTCGGCAATCGGGTCATTCATGTCGTCCGCCTCGACCAGCACTGTGAACAGGCCGGTAATCGAACCCTGTTCGCCGGTGCCGGCGCGTTCGAGCAATTGGGGCAACAGCGAAAAGACCGATGGCGTGTAACCGCGCGTGGTGGGCGGTTCGCCGACCGCCAACCCGATTTCGCGCTGCGCCATCGCAAAACGTGTGACCGAATCCATCATCAACAAAACATTTTGTCCGGCATCGCGGAAGTGCTCGGCAATCGCCATGGCGAGAAACGCGCCCTTCACCCGGTTCAGCCCGGGTTCATTGGAGGTGGCCACGATAACGACTGATTTAGCACGGCCCTGATCATCGAGATCACGTTCCAGGAATTCGCGCACTTCACGTCCACGTTCACCGATGAGCGCGATGACGTTCACATCCGCCTCGGCCTGCGACGCCATCATCCCCAGCAGCGTGGATTTGCCGACGCCGCTGCCGGCAAAGATGCCGAGGCGCTGGCCGCGTCCACAGGGGATAAACGTGTCGATGGACTTGATCCCGGTCTGGAACACTTCGTTAATGCGTTGTCGCTTCAGCGGATGCGGCGGGCGGAGATTCAATCCGACGGTGTGTTCGGTCACGATCGGGCCGAGGTCGTCAATCGGCCGGCCCAAGCCGTCAATCACGCGGCCTTTGAGCGCGCTGCCCACGCCCACGCGCAACGGAGCGCCGGTGGCGATGACTTCGCTGCCCGGATGGATGCCATGGATTTCGCCCAGGGGCATCAGTAAAAGATGATGATTCCGGAAGCCGACGACTTCCGCGAGCGTATCGCCGTCGTGGCGGGCGGACTGGATGCGGCATACCTCGCCCATGGCGGCCATCGGGCCTTCCGACTCGATGACCAGGCCAATGAGTTGCACCACGCGACCACAGGTTTCGGTCACCCGCGCTTCCCGCACGCGGCGGGCGGCGGTTTGCAACCGGTTCGTCGGACATGGAATGGCGGGCGTCATGTGGCCAGGACCTGGCGGAGTTGTTCCATCTTGGTTTCGCGGCGGGCATCGACGAGGCCGAACCGCGTTTGCACAATGCAGCCGCCGCGCGTGACTTCGGCCGAACCGGCAAAACGCAGGGCCCCGATTTCGGGCAGGCCATCAAGCATGGGTGCGTTGTGCTGGCGCAACAGGGCGAGATCGTCGGGATGAAGCTGGATGACAATTTCAGCCGTATCCTCCACCTGCCGCAGTCCTTCGCGCACGACGGTTTCGATCAGTTTCGCATCGATCGGCAGGCCGGCGACAAATTTTTGCGCGGCTTCCAGCGCGAGATTGACCAGCGCGGTTTCGGCTTCCTGGACCACCTGCGGCACGACCCGGCGCAGCGAATCCAAAATCCCCTTTTGCAATTCGACCGTTTCGTTGCGTTGCTGGAGCAATTGTTCACTCAGGGCTTGTTCGCCCTCGCGCCGGCCGCGTTCGTACGCGGACTGTTCGCGTTCGCGGAGATGTTCCTGCCAGTCCTGCATCGGGGCCTGCGTGAGCGGACGCACGTCCCGAAGCGGACGGCTGAACGGGATGGAATCAGACCATTTCATTTTCGAGGGCGCGGGCTTCGTCGAGGTCAATTTCACCCTCGGCTTCGAGTTTGCGGACCGCATCGATGATGCGAAATTGCGCGGCTTCCACGTCGCGCAGTTTGACGTGGCCCAGGAACGCCAGTTCTTCCTGGACGGATTCGGCGGCGCGGCGGGAAATGTTGGAAAGGAGCAGTTTCTTGAGCGGCTCGCTGACTTTTTTGAGGGCGAAGGTGAGGTCGCGCATTTCGATTTCGCGCATGATGCGCTGGATGGACGGCGGAGCGAGCAGCAACAGGTCCTCGAAGGTGAACATTTTTTTGCGGATGGCCATGGACAGGTCCGGGTTGCGTTCCTCGATGCTGGTCAGCAGGGTCCGGCTGACTGTTTTGTCCATGGCAT
>CAYPSF010000150.1:0-11431 GCA_964413165.1 uncultured Bifidobacteriaceae bacterium | reverse complement strand
GCTCGTAAAGCGCCGTCGTCAGCACCGGCACCGGCACGCCCTCGTCAATCGCCGCTTTGATCGTCCAGCGGCCCTCGCCGGAATCGGAAACCCGGCCGGCGAATTGCGCCAGTTCCGGGTCCGCCACCAGCGCGCTCGCCGTCAGGTCCAGCAGCCACGACGCGATCACGCTGCCGCGCCGCCATACCTCGGTGACATCGGTCAGGTTGAGGTCATATTGATAGTGCTCCGGGTTGCGCAGCGGCGTCGTTTCCGCATCCGCCGCGCCCGGCCGTTTGCCGGCATTGGCGGCTTTCAAAACCCCCAGGCCCTCGGCGTACGCGGCCATGATGCCGTACTCGATGCCGTTGTGGACCATCTTGACGAAATGGCCGGCGCCATTCGGGCCGCAATGCAGGTAGCCCTGTTCGGCAGTGCCGCCGAGCTTGGCCCGGCCCGGCGTGCGGGGAATTTCGTTGCCCCGGCCCGGCGCCAGCGTGGCGAAGATGGGATCGAGATGCCGAACCACGTCCGTTTCGCCGCCAATCATCATGCAGTAGCCGCGTTCCAGGCCCCAGACGCCGCCGCTCGTTCCCACATCCACGTAGTGAATGCCCTTGGCCGCCAGTTCCTTCGCCCGCCGGATGTCGTCCACGTAATACGAGTTGCCGCCGTCGATGAGGATGTCCCCTTTTTCAAGCAGTGAAACGAGGTCCGCGATGGTCTGGTCCACCACGGCTGCCGGGACCATCAACCAGACTGCGCGCGGCTTCGCGAGTTTCTTCACCAGGTCGGCGAGCGAGGCGGCGCCCACGGCCTTCTCCCGGGCCAGATCCTTCACCGCCTCGGGCGCGCGGTCATAGACCACGCATTGATGGCCGCGTCGGATGAGCCGGCGCACCATGTTGGCGCCCATCCGCCCCAGGCCGACCATTCCGAACTGTCCCGCCGGATGCGGGGTTGATTTTGTTTTCATAATCAATTGTCCGGCGGGTTGCCGCCGGTTCCAGGCCGGTTATGGTTCCCGGTCACGAGGCGGCTTTCATTTTACGGTAACGACGGATCAGGTTGTTCGTCGAGCCGTCATGGTTGAGCCCGGGCTCGGTCGGGCCCTCCAGTTCCGGGATGATGCGCTGGGCGAGCGCCTTGCCCAACTCGACGCCCCACTGGTCAAACGGGTTGATGTTCCAGATGACGCCCTGGACGAAAACGCTATGCTCGTACAGCGCGACCAGTTTGCCCAGGACTTCGGGCGTGAGCCGGTCGGCGAGAATGATGTTCGACGGGCGGTTGCCCTCGAACACCCGGTGCGGCACGAGCCAGTCCGCCGTGCCTTCGGCCTTGACCTCCGCCGGCGTCTTGCCAAAGGCCAGCGCCTCGGCCTGGGCCAGCACGTTCGCCAGCAGCAGGTCATGGTGCCTCCCCAGCGGCGTGAGCGCATGAGCAAAGGCGATGAAGTCGCACGGGATCAGCCGCGTGCCCTGGTGAATCAACTGGTAGAAGGAATGCTGGCCGTTCGAGCCCGGTTCGCCCCAGTAAACCGGGCTGGTGTCGTAATTCACCTTCTTCCCGTCCAGGGTGACGTGCTTGCCGTTGCTCTCCATCGTCAATTGCTGCAGGTAGGCCGGGAACCGTTTCAGGTACTGCTCGTACGGCAGCACCGCCACGGTCTGGGCATTGAAAAAGTCAGTGTACCATACGGTCAGAAGCGCCAGGAGCACCGGCAGGTTTCTTTCAAACGGCGCGGTGCGAAAATGTTCGTCCAGCTCATGAAAACCAGCGAGCAGCGCGCGGAAATTATCCGGGCCGATAGCCAGCATGGTGGAAAGCCCGATGGCCGAGTCCATCGAATACCGGCCGCCCACCCAGTCCCAGAATCCGAACATGTTGGCCGGATCGATGCCGAACGCGGACACTTTTCCCGCGTTGGTGGAAACGGCGACGAAATGCCGGGCCACAGCCTTTTTGTCGCCGCCCAACCCTTTGAGCAGCCAGTCGCGCGCGCTTTCCGCGTTGGTCATCGTCTCCAGCGTGGTGAAAGTCTTGGAAGAAACGATGAACAACGTTTCCGCCGGATTGAGATCCCGGGTCGCTTCCACCAAATCGATGCCATCCACATTCGAGACGAACCGGAACGTCATGGCGCGCGTGCTGTAGTGTTTGAGCGCCTCGTAGGCCATCACCGGGCCGAGGTCAGAACCGCCGATGCCGATGTTGATGACGTTACAGATGGGTTTGCCGGTGTGGCCCTTCCACGTGCCGTTCCGGACGCGGTTGGCAAAGTCCGTCATCTTGTCCAGCACGGCATGAACCTCGGGCACCACGTTTTTGCCGTCCACGAGCATGGACGCGCCTTTCGGCGCCCGCAGGGCCACGTGCAGGACGGCGCGGTTCTCCGTGAGATTGATTTTCTCGCCGCGGAACATGGCGTCCACCCGTTTGCGCAGGCCGGATTCCCGGGCCAGGTGGATCAGGAACTTGAAGGTCTGGTCGGTGATGCGGTTTTTGGAATAATCCAGGAAAAGTCCGGCGGCCTCAACGGTCATCCGCTCGCCGCGCCGGGCATCCTCCGCAAACAGCCCGCGCAGATGCAAATGCCGGATTTTTTTGTGATGGACCGCCAATGCCTTCCAGGCGGTCCGTTGCGTGAGCGATTTGGGGCTGGTGTGCTTGGTCATGATTTTCCTCGTTGATTTCGGCGCCGGTCAGGCGGCCTTTTTGAGCGTGTCGCTCTTGGAAGCGAGCACCGCCATGAGTTCGTTCCAGGATTTCACGAACGATTTCGCGCCCTCGTCCTGGAGCCGGGCAGCGAGATTGTTCACATCCACGCCCGCTTTGGTAAATTGAGCCAATACCGCTTCGCAATCACCGCCGTCCATTGCCATCGCCGGACCGATATCGCCGTGATCGGCGAATGCCTTCAAAGTTGCTTCCGGCATGGTGTTCACCGTGAAAGGCGAAGCCAGCGCTTTGATGTAGAGAGTGTCGGAGGCCTTGGGATCCTTGGTGCCGGTGCTGGCCCACAGCAGGCGTTGCGGCCGGGCGCCGGCATTGTAAGCACACTGCCAGGCCGGCGAATTCAACAATTCGCCGTAGGCCTTGTATGTGCGGCCGGCAACGGCAATGCCGAGCCGGTTGTTCAATTCAGCCGGCGCCTTGCCCGCCACCGCGCCGTCCCAGCGGCTGATGAACACCGAGGCCACCGAGCCAACCTGGGGGTTGAGTCCGGCGGCGATGCGCCGTTCAATGCCGCGCATGTACGCCTCAGCCGCCGTCACATAATGCTCGCGCGAGAAAAGAAGCGTCACGTTGACCGGCACGCCAGCGAAGATGGTCTCCTCGATGGCAGGCAATCCTTCCTTCGTACCCGGAATTTTGATGAACAGGTTGGGCCGGCCGGCCCGGGCATGCAAATCCCTGGCCGCGGCGATGGTGCTCTTCGTGTCATACGCGAGCAACGGCGACACTTCCAGCGACACCCAGCCGTCCACGCCGTTCGTCCGGTCGTAAACCGGCCGGAACAGGTCGGCGGCCCGGGTGAGGTCATCGAGCGCCAGGTCAAAAAAAAGGGCCTCGCCGGATTTTCCCTGCGCCAGGCCCTCGCGAATTGAGGTATCGTAGGCGGTGCTGTTCTTGATGGCCTGGTCGAAGATGGTCGGATTCGAAGTGAGGCCGGTGACCGAAAGCTCGTCGATGTAACGTTTGAGCGTGCCGCTGTTCAACAGGTCGCGGGTGATGTTGTCGAGCCAGAGGCTCTGGCCCAGGTTGTGAAGTGTTCCGGTGGCTTTCATGATGTCAGGCTAATGTTACCCATCGGCAGGGCGCGTCGCTCCCTGCGCGCCGCCATCGTTGTTTGAACGAGCGGCGGGTAGAGGACTGCCCGACCTGCCCGCGTTTGTTTCAGTTGTCATGGAGATGAATCAGATTTATTCCGCGCCCGCCAGGGCGTTGTTCACGATCTGCTGGGCCTCGGTAACGATGGCTTGCAGATGTTTCTCGTCGCGGAAGCTCTCGGCATAAATCTTGTAGATGTTTTCCGTGCCGGATGGCCGCGCCGCGAACCAGCCGCTCGCGGTCGTCACTTTCAGCCCGCCGATGGCCGCGTTGTTGCCGGGCGCGCGGGTCAGTTTCGCGACGATGGCGTCGCCGGCCAGCTTGGATTCCTTGACCGCCTCGGGTGAAAGCTTTCCGAGCCGTGCCTTTTGTTCGGGCGTGGCGGCCGCGTCAATGCGCGTGTAATAGGGTGTGCCAAACTCCGCCGCCAGTTCTGCAAAGTGTTGGCCCGGGTCCTTGCCCGTCGTCGCGGTGATCTCCGCCGCGAGCAGGTCCATGATCGGGCCGTCCTTGTCGGTCGTCCAGACCGTGCCATCCAGCCTCAGGAAGCTCGCCCCGGCGCTCTCCTCGCCGCCAAAACAAAATGAGCCGTCAAACAGACCGGGCGCAAACCACTTGAAACCCACCGGCACCTCGCAGAGCGGGCGGGCCAGCTTCTCCACCACCCGGTCAATCATGCCGCTGCTGACCAGGGTCTTGCCCACAGCCGACTTCGCCGACCAGTGCGGCCGATGCGTCAGCAGGTAGCGGATCGCCACAGCGAGAAAATGGTTCGGGTTCATCAGCCCGGTGGACGGGGTGACGATGCCGTGCCGGTCTGAATCCGGGTCGTTGGCAAACGCTACCCGGAACTGGTCCTTGAGACCGACCAGCCCGGCCATCGCGTACGGGCTGGAACAGTCCATGCGAATCTTGCCGTCGTGGTCCACGGTCATGAACGAAAAGGTCGGGTCGAGCTTCGGGTTGACGACGGTGATGCCGAGTCCGTAAACGGAGTTGATCGGTTCCCAGTACGGCAGCGCAGCCCCGCCCAGCGGATCCACGCCCAGCTGGAGCTCGGCGGCGCGAATGACGTCCATGTTCACCACGTTCCGCAGGTCGTTCACGTACGGCAGGACATAATCCTCCTCATGCGTGGTCGCCGCCTGGATGGCTTTGGCGAAGGGCACCCGTTTTACCCCGGCGTTGTCTTCCCGCAACAACCCGTTGGCCCGATCCTGGACCCAACGCGTTATGTCGGTGTCCGCCGGCCCGCCGTTGGTCGGATTATATTTGAAGCCGCCGTCTTCCGGCGGGTTGTGCGAGGGCGTGATAACGATGCCGTCCGCCAGGCCATCCTTGCGGCCGCGATTATAGACGAGGATGGCCCGCGAAATCACCGGCGTGGGCGTCACCCCGTCATTGGGCTGGATGACGGTCTCGACGTTATTGGCCGCCAGCACTTCGAGCGCGGTACGCTGGGCCGGACCGGACAACGCGTGGGTGTCCTTGCCCAGGTACAGCGGGCCATCGGTGGCATGGCTGCGACGGTAATCGCAGATGGCCTGGGTGATCGCGAGGATATGGAACTCGGTAAATGTGCCGCGCAGTGACGAGCCGCGATGTCCGCTGGTGCCGAAGCTGACCAGCTGGTTGGGGTCGGCGAGATCGGGCCGGCGCTCATAATACTTGCGTTCGAGCCGGGCCAGGTCCACCAGCATCTCTTTCGGTGCCGGTTTGCCGGCGAAGGGTGATATGCTCATGGGTTGGTTGATTCAGTGATCATGGCAACGACATTCCTTTTGGACTGCGGCGGCAAGCGGAGCGGGACGCCGCTTTTCGGAGGGCACCCAACAATTCCCCCAAGCGCTGTCGCCGCTACGCCCTGCCAGCGCACTCCAATAATATAGCAGGTCCGTCTGTGAGTGGTGGTGGAATTGAAATTCATATCCATGTTGAATGCCCGGATTATGACACCGGGCACGGTTTGGCCTGCCAGATTTCGGACGCATATTCGGCAATGGTGCGGTCGCTGGAAAATTTTCCCGAGGCGGCCACGTTCAGGATGGCCTTTTTCACCCAGGCATCCGGGTCGGCATACAAATCCTGCAGCCGCTGGTCCGCCGCCAGGTAGGACTTGAGGTCGGCCAGGTGCAGGTAATGGTCGCCGTTGGTCAGGAGCACATCAATGATCGGAACGAAGACCCCCGGTTCGCTGCGGCTGAAATGGCCGGACAGGATCAGGTCCAGCGCCGCGCGCGTCTCCGGGTCGTTTTCGTAATGCCAGTGCGGATTGTACCAGCCACGGCTGTCGGCCACCTCCTGCGCGGTCAAACCGAACAGGAAGAAATTTTCCTCGCCCGCCTCCTCCGCCATCTCGATGGTCGCACCGTCGCGCGTGCCGAGGGTAAGCGCGCCATTCATCATGAACTTCATGTTGCTCGTGCCGCTGGCCTCATAGCCCGCCGTTGAGATCTGGTTGGAAACGTCGCTGGCAGGAATCAAGCGTTCGGCAAGTGTGACGCAGTATTCGGGGAGGAACACCACTTTCATCCGGCAGTTTACCGCAGGGTCACCATCGATGGTGCCGGCGAGGTTGTTGATGAACTTGATGATGACCTTGGCCAGGTGGTAGGCGGGGGCGGCCTTGCCGGCGAAGAAGAACGTCCGGGACGCCATTTTCAGGCCCGGGTTCTGCCGCAACCGGTTATAGAGCACCACCACCCGCAGCGCGTTGAGCAACTGCCGCTTGTATTCGTGGATGCGCTTGATCTGGCAGTCGAAAATGCTGTCCGGGTTGACGACCTGGCCGGTGGCGGATTTGAGCCAGCCGGCAAACTGTATCTTGGCCTCGCGCTTGGCCTGGCGAAAGGCGTCGCGAAAGTCTTTGTCATCGGCCAGCGGCTTGAGTTTCCGGATCTGGTTGAGGTCGGCAATCCATCCGTCGCCGATGGCCCCGGTGATGGTGTGGGCGAGCGCCGGGTTGGCGAGCCGCAGCCAGCGCCGCGGCGTGACGCCGTTGGTCTTGTTGCTGAACCGTTCCGGAAAAATCTCGGCCAGGTCCTTCACCGTCATCGTCCGCAACAATCCGGAGTGGATGGCGGCGACCCCATTGGTGCTGTGTGACCCGACAATGGCAAGGTTGGCCATGCGGACCATCCGTTGCGGGCCTTCCTCGATCAGGCTGACGCGTGCCAGACGGCCTTCGTCGCCGGGGAACCGGGCACGCACGTCGTCCAGGAAACGGCGGTTGATCTCATAAATGATTTCCAGCTTTCGCGGCAGCAGCATTTCGAACCAGGCGACGGGCCATTTCTCCAGGGCCTCGGGCAGCAGCGTATGGTTGGTGTAGGCCAGGGTCTTGCGGGTGATGTCCCAGGCTTCATCCCAGCCGAGCCTGGCTTCATCCAGCAGGATGTGCATCAACTCGGGCACGGCCAGCGTCGGGTGCGTGTCGTTGAGCTGGATGGCCGCCTTGGCGGGAAGCTGGTGCCAGTCGGAGTTGGTGCGCCGGAAGCGCCGCACCAGGTCGGCCAGCGAACAGGCCACCAGGAAATATTCCTGCACAAAGCGCAGGCTCTTTCCCATGCAGGTGGAATCGTCCGGATAAAGCACCCGGGTGAGGGACTCGGCGGTGAGCGTCTCGGCCACCGCGCCGACGAAATCGCCGCTGCTGAATTCCTTGAAGTCGAAATAGTCGGATGCCGTGGCGGCCCACAAGCGGAGGGTGTTGACGGCCTTGCCGCCATAACCGACCACGGGGCGATCATACGGAACGCCAATCAGGCTGGAAGCGCGCCCGAGAATGGCGCGCAAGGCGCCGCCGCGCAGTTCGAAGGCGCAGTTCAATTTCACGCCCACCTTCTCGTGCGGACGAATGACCTCCCACGGATCGGGCCGGCGCAGCCAGTTGTCCGGCTGTTCGATCTGCCAGCCATCCTTGATCGTTTGTTTGAAGATGCCGTATTCGTAGCGCAGGCCGTAGCCCATGGCCGGCAGTTCCATCGTGGCCATCGAATCCAGGAAACAGGCCGCCAGCCGCCCCAACCCGCCGTTGCCCAGGCCCGCGTCAGGTTCCTGCTCGAGCACTTCCAGCCAGTCCACGCTTTTTTGCTCCGCGGTTTTTTTCACCAGCGGATCAAGGAGCAGGTTGGTGATGTTATTGGCCAACGACCGGCCGATCAGGAATTCCATCGAAAGATAGTAGATTCGTTTGGGATTCTCGCGCGCGTAGGTTTTCTCCGTGGCCACCCAGCGTTGCGAGAGCACATCGCGGATCGAGTGGGCGGCGGCCTCGAAATGTTCGCGCGGGCCGGTGGCCGCCGGGTCCCTGACATTGTCGAAGACAAGGTGCCGCTCGTACAACCCGTCCGACCCGGTGAACGGGATCGGGCCGCAGCCGTAATGTTTGGCGAGTTTGGCCTTCGCGTTGGCTTCCGATGCCGGCGGGACGGCTGGTTTGGGGGCGCTGGTTGCGGTGGGGCTCATGGTCGTGTTCTCCTCAGATCTGGCTTTTCATTTATTTTGGTCTTTCCGTCCCATGCTGTTTATGACACTTCCGCTGCCGATTCATTCACGCACGTGGTGATCGTCGTTCCACAACCGGATCACCGGCCGGGACCGGTCCTGTTCATAACCCACCGCGCTCAAGCTCGCCGTGCTCAACAGGAAATAACAGCCTGCCCAGCCCGCTTCAAGCCCAAGCCAGCGGGCCGCCAGCACCCGCAGAAAGTGGCCGCTGGAAAAAACCAGCACGTTTCCGGGGACCGCGCGCAACCGCTGCACCACGCGGTCGGCCCGGGTGGCGACCTGCACGGGCGTTTCACCGCCCGGACAGCCATCGCGGAACAGCAGCCAGTCCGGACGTTCCGCGCGGATTTCGGCGGTGGTGCGTCCTTCGTACTGGCCGTAATTCCATTCGACCAGGTCGGGATCCACGATCGCCCCGGCGCGGAACCCGGAGAGTTCGCAGGTCCGGGCGGCGCGCTGCAACGGACTCGTGAACACCCGGGCAAAGGACAGTCCGTGCAGCCGTTGGCCGAGCCGGCGGGCGTTGTGCTCCCCGCGTTCGGTCAACGGCAGGTCGGTCAGCCCGGTGTGCTGGCCGGTGAGGCTCCAAGCGGTTTCGCCATGGCGGGCCAGGTAAACAACCGGAAATGTTTCGTTCATGGTTTCATGCCCGCCTCCAAATAAAGGATTTTCCACCTGGTGGTGACCGGATCCGGCCGCAAATGTGGAACCACCTTTCTCGCTTTAATTACCCGGAACCTACCCGCCGGTTTCCGTGCGTCAAGGAAGGGTTATTCACAGCCCACCGGTCGATCAATCCCTGAACGGTTGCCGCAGCGCCGCCGCCGCCTTCGTAATCTTTGCGATAAAAATCGCGTTGCAGGGACAAAATCGCGGCAGCTGGCACGATGTTAGCTAAGCTTGTCGATCATGCAAAAGAATACCCTGCCGCCAATCGAAAAGCTCGTGGAGCTCAACTATCCACCATTGTTCCATCTGGCCATGCACCTTTGCGGCAATCCCGCAAAAGCGATGGAATTAACCCAGCGCACCTTCCGACTGGCATCGGACATTGGCCGCACATTGCCCGTCCCCAAAAACGTCCGGGCGTGGTTGTTCACGATTTTGTTCAACAATTTCCTGGAAAGCATCCCGCGCGCGCGCCGCACCGGAATTGCAACGGGTTTCTGACCCCGCGCCCAGAGGAAACCGGCGCCAACGAATGGCGCCCGCCGTTTTCGATGCCTCCCGGCATCGTTCCCGCCCGCCTGCCCGGCTGATTTTGCCGGACGGGCAAAATACTTCCGGATATTTTTTGCCGCATTTTTCGTTTTCTTGAAACCCACCCGGGTTTCGGCGCAATCGGTTCATTTGAAGAGCGGGATCCAATGCTTGATAATTTCGTTCGCGCGGCCGCTCTGCTGCAATTTGTCCAGCGCGGCGTTCACCGAATTCAACAGGTCGGTGTCCGACCGGCGCACGCCCCAGGCCAGTTGTTCCTGCGTCAGAAAGATGGGCACGGCCACCAGATCGTCGGCTTCGTGCATGCCCGCCAGCCACCAAATGATCGGCGCGTCGCAAATGAACAGGTCCACCCGCTTTTTCATCAGCGCCTTGGCGGCATCCTCGCCGGTCTTGTAAGTCTTGCGTTCGTTGCCCGAAAACTCCTGTTGCACCAGGAAATCACCGGTCGTGGCCTTTAACACGCCAATGGCGCCGGACGGGCGCGCCGGAAAACCGAGCGCGTACCGGCCGGCATCCCCGCGCCGGACCAGCGCCATCTGGCCGACGATGAGATAAGGTTTGGCAAACGTGATGCGCAATTCCCGGGCGCGCGTGACCGACATGCTGGACATGATGATGTCCGTGCGGCCGTCCACCAGAGCGGGAATCTGGTCTTCCCAGCTGACCTCGACAAATTGCACCGGCCGGCCCAGGGCCTCGCCCAACGCCCGGGCGAAATCGGCCTCCACCCCGGCCAGCTTGCCGCCTTCCTTGTATATCACCGGCGGGAAAATGGGCGTGACGCCGATCTTCAGCGGGACGGGATCTGCCGCCGGAGAATTTTGCCCGGTCACAAAGCCGAGAGCGATCAGCAGGACAACGAGGATCTTTTGGAGTGGGTTCATAATTAATGTCGGTTCGGGTTCAATCGCCGAGGGAAATACCCAGCGCGCGCGCCGTCCGCGCCAGGCCGCCTTTGGGGGGCACGGTCTTCAGCCGTCCGACGGCGTCGGCAATCGGCACGGAACCGACTTCCTGCCCGGTGAAGGCCACCATCTTGCCGAAGTCGCCGGCGGCGATCAGTTCCACGGCCACCGCGCCGAACATCGAACACAGCACACGGTCAAAGGTCGTCGGACTGCCGCCGCGTTGGAGATGGCCCAGCACGCAGCAGCGCGCCTCCTTGCCCGTGCGCTTTTCCAATTCGGCCGTGACCACCACGCCAATGCCGCCCAGCCGGGCCTCGCGATTGGCTTCCTGGGCGCCCGAAGTGACGAAACCGCCGCCCTTCTCACACGCGCCCTCCGCCGCGACCACGAGCGTGAACTTTTTTCCCTTGGCCTCGCGCTCGCGGACCTTGGCGCAGATGCTGTCGTAGGTGAATGGGATTTCCGGAATCAAAATCACATCGGCGCCACCCGCCACGCCGGCATAAATGGCAATCCAGCCCGCGTACCGGCCCATCACTTCGAGCACCATCACCCGGTTATGGCTCTCGGCGGTGGTATGGAGCCGGTCGAGGGCGTCGGTCGCACAGGCCACGGCAGAATCGAAGCCGAAGGTCATCAAGGTGCCGTCGAGGTCGTTGTCAATGGTCTTGGGCACGCCGACGATGGGGATGCCGTGTTCGCACAGCTGCAGGGCGATGCTGAGCGAGCCGTCGCCGCCGATGGACACCAGCGCCGAAAGGCCGAGGGCGTCCATGCCGGTTCGGGTGGCATCCAGCAATTCCTTGGGCAGTCCGCGGCCTTCGCCGTGGCCGGTCTTGGCGGAAAATTTCCCGCGATTGGCGGTGCCGAGAATGGTGCCGCCGCGGGTCAGCAACCCGCTCAGGGCATTGTAATCCAGCAGCCGGAACTGGCGCGGTTCCAGCAGGCCTTCATAGCCGCCGATGATGCCGAGGGTT
>CAYPSF010000149.1:0-11442 GCA_964413165.1 uncultured Bifidobacteriaceae bacterium | reverse complement strand
AACCGCAATTTCCCCGGCCGCATGGGCGACAAGGAATCGCAGGTGTTCCTCGCCTCGCCGATGACCGTGGCCGCGAGCGCCATCGCCGGCAAGATCGTGGACCCGCGCGAATTCCTGAGTTAATCGAACGCGAAGAAAATCGGGGGCATGTGCCTCGCGCCTTTACTGCGCCAGGGTCGCGCCCGGCAGATAAATTGTGAAGGTGGTGCCTTCGCCTGGCTGGGTGTGGACATGCAAGGCCCCGTTGCCTTCCTTGATGAGCCGCTGCACGATGTTCAGGCCGAGACCGGTCCCCTGCCGCGGCCCTTTGGTGGTAAAGTACGGCTGGAAAATTTTAGGCAGCACCTCCGCCGGTATGCCGGGGCCGTTGTCGCGCACCCAGAATTTTACCAGCGGCGCAGTGTTGTTCATGCTTTCGACGTTCAGCAGCCGGTCGTGCGGGCCGTCCTTGAAAGCAGTCAGGTTCAACGGCTCGCGCAAGATTTCACCGCCGATTTCGACGCGATGGCTCAGCGGCGCGCATTGGAAGGCGTTGACCGTGAGATTCAGCAAAATCTGGATGACATCGGTGCCGTTCATCTTGACCCCGGCTTCCTCGGCCAGGGGCGCGACGCTGAATTCATTTTCGTGCTGGGCGGGGTGGACCCGGACGAGCTGCTCAAGGTCCTTGAGCAGTTGATTCACGCTGACCTGCGGGGCCTCCTCCGATTTCTTTCGTAAAAACCCAAGGTAACGGCGGGAAATTTCCACGCAATTCCCCACCTGCCGCGCGATGATGCGCAGGCGGTCCTTGATGAATTCCAGGTCCTCCATCTCCAGCCGGGAATTGCGGTTCAGGCGCGTGTTCAGCACCTGCGTAAAACCGGAAATGACCGTCAACGGACCGTTGATGTCGTGAATAATGCTGGCGTAGATGTCGCCGCGGGTCTTGGCGATTTGCTCCTCGACTTTCTGGCTTTGCAGCTCGTTCAGCAGCTCCTGCACTTTTTCCGCGCTGCTGTGGATTTCACCTTCCAGTCTGCGCCGCTGCATCGCCTGATTGACGGCGGCGCGCATCGTGGCAACGTCAAACGGCTTGTTGATGTAATCGCACGCCCGCAACCGCAAGGCCTGCCGGATGGTGTCCGTCGTCTCGAACGCCGTCATCATGATCGCCTCGATGTTCGGGTTCACGTATTTGAGGCGTTCCAAAACCTCGATGCCCGACATGCCGGCCATGCGGATGTCCAGTACCGCAACGTCGATGGGATGCTGTTTCGCCAGTTCAATCGCCGTCGGCCCGTCCTCGGCCATCAGCAGATTGTATTCATCCTTGAAAATTACCCGCAATGACTGTCGCGGCCCGTCCTCATCATCCACCACCAGCAGCGTGCCGCGGCGTTTCCGAAACGTCGTGCTGTCGCTTTCCGCGGTGTTGCCCTTGGCGCTTACTGGTTCACTGGTCACGGCCATAGCTCAAAATCAAACTTTTAGTTCAATCATCGAGAACGTCGAACGGCATCATGCTAGCTGAATAAATTCCGGTCTCAAGGAGAAACCAACTCTCTTCGCAACAGCTCCAGCGCCTGCTGCGCGGTCAGTTGCTTGAAAGTTTCACGCTCATAGGAATTCATCCGGCGCTCAACCACCGTCCCGCGTTCCCCGGCCAGGGCGATGAAAACCGTTCCCACTGGTTTGTCTTTCGTCCCCCCTCCCGGCCCGGCAATACCCGTCACAGCAATAGCAAAATCCGCGCCAGTTTGTCGCCGCGCGCCATCGGCCATTTCCCGCGCCACGGCTTCGCTTACCGCGCCGTGCGCCGCCAGGGTTTCGGCGCGAACCCCGAGAAACTTCTGCTTCGATTCATTGCTGTAAGTCACAAACCCGCCCAGGAAAACCACCGAGGCGCCCGGTACGTTCGTCACCCGATGCGCGATGCCGCCACCCGTGCAGGATTCGGCCAACGCCAGGGTTTTTTTGTGCCCGGTCAAAAGCCGGACGACCACCGTTTCCATTTCCTCATCGTCAAAACCGTAAATCTGCGCGTCGAAAACCCGCTGCACGATCGCTTCCGCCTCGCGCACCTTTTTTTCCGCGTCCGCGCCCAGCGCCGACAACCGCATGTCCACTTGTCCCACCCGGGCGCAATAACCGACTTCCAATCCGGCGGCCACCAGCGATGCCAGCGGTGTTTCGATCTGCTCCTGCACGCGGGACTCGGCGATGCCGCTCGTCCGCAATGTGCGGCAGACGAATGGCGCCGACAGCGGAAATTCCTCCCGGAGCAGTGGCACGACCTGTTGGTCAAACATCGGGCGCAATTCGCGCGGCGGGCCGGGCAGCATCACCAGCCATTTTGGAGAACGCGAGGACGGAGGATGGAAAATGGAGGATGGCGCCGAAATTGTTCCTCCTCCTTCGGGCTTCCATCCTCCATCCTCGTCAATTTTCATCGCCAACCCCGGCGCGGTGCCGTTCGGATTGGCCAGCACCCGGGCGCCTTCGGGCACCATGGCCTGCACCTCGTTGCTTTTCGGCATCGGCACGTTGCGCGCCGCAAAACGCCTCTGGATATGGTCGAGCACCGCGTCGTCCAGCCTCAGCTTTTTGCCCAGCAACTGGGCAATCAAATCGCGCGTCAGATCGTCGGAAGTCGGACCTAGACCGCCGGTAGCAATGACCAGGGCCGCCCGGCCCAGCGCTTCCCGGGCGGCGGATTGGATGTCGGGTCCTGTGTCCGGCACGGCCACCTGCCGCGTCACCACGTAACCCAGGTCGGCCAGCCGGCGACAGAGCCATTGCTGATGCGTATTGAGCACCCGGCCCAGCATCAGCTCGCTGCCGGTATTGAGCAGTTCGATATTCACCCACCCCCAGTTTCAAACGGGCTCAGGCCGCTGGCAAGCCCGCACCGCGCCTCACTTTTTCTTGGGCGGCTTGGATTTGCGGACTTCAATGTTAAAAGTCCCGGCCAGGTAACTTTTTTCGGCGTCCGGCGTGCATAGATAAATTTTCCCCGGCAGATGGTTATTGTTGTCCAGCAGGCCGAACTCCAGGTGTAGCGCGTAGCCGCCATCAAAACTGTTCCGGCCCGAATTCACATCCGTATCCCATCGCAACGTCACGCGCGCCGCTTCGTCCGTGTTGGTGCTGACATTGATGGTCTGGGCGACCAGGGCCTCGGCCTGCGCGCCATTGAAATTGATCGTGATGCCAAAGTCCACCGGCCCGCGCGTGCCCCGGCGCAACGTCAACGTGCCGTTCTGAAAATTGGCGCGCTCAACGATGAAATCCTGTCCGTGGATGCGCCCCGCCGCCGGCAAATCGGGAATCGTCGCTGCCTCAAGGTTCAACATCCAGCGCGCGTCATCGGCCGGCGGCGCAACGACGTCGGGTTTGGGCGGCGGGGGCGGCCGACCCGGTGGCGGCTCCCCGGCTGAGGCATGGACCAGCCCGGGAGCGGGTTTGAAAATCTTTCCATGGAACGCAAATAACAACACCGCTCCGGCGCAAAACAAAACGACGAAGACGATGGCCGGCAGGGGGAAACTTTTTTCCGGCGGTGGCGCAGGCGCCGCGACGGCGTTCGCCACCACTGCCGGAACCGGACGTTCGCCCAATTTTGTGCCCGTGATGATGTATTTGGGGTCGTCCGTCGCGGGTGCCTGGGGGGCAACGATCTTCTGGAAGCACGTCGGGCATTCCATCGTCGTGCCGCTCTGCGTCGAATCGCACTTGATGTGCTGGCCGCAAACCGGACACGCGTATTTGAATTCGCTCATAGCGAGGCGACTGGTGTTGGCTGGACGGGAGCATCCCACGTTTAAAACCGGACTGCAACCGGCATTTGAGAGTGACTTTTCGCCCCGCCGGGCGCACATTTGACACGTTGAAACGCATGAAAGAAACCTCTCCCGTTTCACGCAGCGGACGCTTCGCGCGCGGCCCCGGCGCGGACGTGGCTCAATTCACCGAATCCATCTCGTTTGATCACCGGCTCTGGCGGCACGACATCCTCGGTTCACTGGCCCATGCCGCCATGCTTCGCAAAATCGGCGTTCTGTCCCCGGCCGAGGCCGGCGCCATTGCGCGCGGACTCAAAGCCATCGCCCGCGAAATCGAGGCCGGAAAATTCCGGTGGCAACCGGCCCTCGAGGATGTCCATATGAACCTCGAAGCCGAACTCACACGGCGGGTGCCGGCCGGGGCGAAACTGCATACCGCGCGCTCGCGCAACGACCAGGTCGCCCTCGACCTGCGCCTTTGGTTGCGCGACCAGATTATTGTGTTGCTGGCCGAAATCGCGGACCTGCAGCGCGCGTTGGTTTCGCTCGGCGAAAAGAATTCCGACGTGCTGATTCCCGGCTACACGCATTTGCAGCGGGCGCAACCGGTCTATCTGGCGCACCACCTCCTCGCCTACGTCGAAATGCTCGAACGCGACTGCGAACGGCTCTGGGACTGCCGCTCGCGGGTGAACGTCTGCCCGCTCGGCAGCGGTGCTCTCGCCGGCTCCACGCTGCCGCTCGACCGCGTGTTCGTCGCCAAACTGCTCGGCTTCGTGGACGTGAACGGCCGGCCACAACTCACGCAAAATTCCATGGACGCCGTGAGCGACCGGGATTTCGCCGTTGAATTTTGCGCCACCGGCGCGTTGCTGGCGGTCCATCTGTCGCGCCTGGCCGAGGATATGATTCTATGGACCAGCGCGGAATTCAATTTCATCAAAATCGCCGACGCCTATACCACCGGCTCTTCGCTGATGCCGCAGAAAAAAAATCCGGACATCGCCGAGCTCGCGCGTGGCAAATCAGGCCGGGTGATTGGCAACCTGGTCGCGTTGCTGGCGCTGCTCAAGGGCCTGCCGATGACTTACAACCGCGATCTGCAGGAGGACAAGGAGCGGGTGTTTGACACCGCCGACACCGTGCGGGCCACTACGCGGCTCATGGCGGCGATGTTGCAAAATACGAAGGTCAATCGCACCGCCTGCGCCGCCGCCGCCGGTGACCCGGCATTGCTGGCGACCGACCTGGCGGATTATCTCGTCAAGAGGGGCGTGCCGTTCCGGCGGGCGCACCACACCGTCGGGGCCGTCGTCGCGCTGGCGGAAAAACTGGGCAAGCCGTTGAACCGGCTGACGCCGGCCGAACTGCAATCCGTAGACATAATATTCAGCCGCGGCGCGATGGCCGTTTTCGACTTGAAACGCGCGATGGCACGACGAAATTTGCCGGGCGCACCGGGAACCCGGGAGGTCACAAAGCAACTTGCGCGGTGGCGGAAATTGTTGCAGGCGTAAAAATGGCGGCGAATGCTAACGCGTTGTTGACGGATTTGCTCAAGCAAACGTCGCGCTCGTTTTATCTGACGTTGCGCGTGCTGCCGGGCGCCATCCGCCCGCAAATCAGCCTCGCCTACCTGCTCGCCCGCACGGCCGACACCATCGCGGACACCGAACTGCTCCCGGTCGGGCAGCGCCTCGATGCGCTCAGCCGGTTGCGCGAACGCATCCAGGGCACATCCACCGCGCCGCTGAATTTTGGCGAACTGTCCCGGCACCAGGGTTCACCCGCCGAAGGCGCCCTGCTGGAAAAAGTCGAGGACAGTCTCGCGCTGCTCCCAACCCTTTCGCCCGCCGACCAGCCGCTGGTCCGCACCGTCCTCAACACCATCACCGGCGGGCAGGAACTGGACCTGCGCCGGTTTGCCGACGCATCCGCCGAAAAAATCATCGCGCTCGAAACCGCCGCCGAACTCGACGATTATACCTACCGCGTCGCCGGCTGCGTCGGCGAGTTCTGGACCAAAATGTGCCGGGCGCATCTGTTTCCGGAAGTGCGGCTGAACGACCAGCAACTGCTGGCGGACGGCGTCCGGTTTGGCAAGGGGCTGCAACTGGTGAACGTCCTGCGCGATTTGCCGGCGGATCTGAAAAAAGGCCGCTGCTACCTGCCCAAAGACAAGCTGGAACAGGCGGGCTTGATTCCGGAGGTTTTGCTGTCGCCGGTGAACGAAGTGAAATTCCGGCCGCTGTACCACGAATATCTCAATCGCGCCGAAGCGCACCTGGAGGCGGGCTGGGACTACACGAACCGGTTGCCGTGGCGTTGTGCGCGGACCCGGCTGGCCTGCGCCTGGCCGATTTTGATTGGCGCGAAAACGATTGAGAAACTGCGTACGGCCAGCGTGTTGGACCTGCAGCAACGCCTGAAGGTCCCGCGGGCCGAAATACGACGGATTTTACTATGTTCCGTGCTTTTTTATCCCCTGCCGCAATTATGGCAAAAATTGTTTTCCGTTCGCGGGAAAGCTGTTGCATCCGGGGGCAAATTGGCGTAAAAAAATGATATGCAAATCATGAAGTTATTACCCGCGGTTTGTGCCGCTGCCTTTTGCGCCAGCCTTATTTCCGTTCGGGCGGACGATACTCCCGTCCAGGCCGCCGCCCGCGCGGCTTTGGAACAAAAATTGACCGATCTGGACAAGCCGGCGACCGCGCCGGCCAAGACCACAAACAACGCAACCAAAGCGGCGACCCCGCCAGCCGCGGCGGCGGCGACTACCAAGTCCGCCGCGCCCCCCGCAAAACCGGCGGCGACCCCGAAACCTGTTGCGCCTGCGCCGCAGGCCGCACCGGTGGCGCCCGCGGCGGTCGTTGCGGCACCCGTTGCAGCCCAAGCGGCCAGTACGCCCGCCGAGGACGCACCAGCCGTGGCGGCACCGGCAGAAGCTGCTCCGGCCGCAGCAACCGAGGCCCAGCCGGCAGCAACGGAAGCGCCCAGTGCTGCACCAGCAGAGACGGCTCCCGCAGCGACTGCGGCAGAGACCGCGCCGGCCACGCCCCCGCCAAGCGAAACCAAGACGGCCGAAACAACCGCGACGCCTGAGGCCGGCACCATGGCTCCAGCAACGGAAGCGGCTCAACCCGTCACGGCAACTCCCGCAGCGGCGGAAGCCCAACCGGCGGCTACGCCCCCGGCCGACGCCCGCACGGCTTTGGAACAAAAAATGAAGGAACTGGACAATCCACAGAACCAGCCGACGTCCGCACCGGGCGCGGTTTCACAAAGTCCGGCTCAAGCCGGCGTGCCGAACTCGCCGGGCCAGAACACGGCGGTGATTCCCGGCAAGGCACTGGGCTTGAAGTCCATTGAAGCGCCCTACGTCCCGATTACCGAGGCCCAGCAGGCGCAACTTCAGGACTTGCTGGCCAAGTACAAGGCGAACGAACTCACGCCGGCGGAATATCACAGACAACGCGTGGAAATCCTGGCCCATCACCAGCCATAACACGCAATTTTTCCGACCCGCCGGTTGTATCGTGACCGGCGGGTTTTTTGTTGTTAACCCCGGCCCCGAAAACCTTCGGGGTTGAACTTTGAATCCTGAACCCTAAACTGCCAAGGCATGCACGATTTTCGCTATGTCGGCAACCAGTTGTTTTGCGAAGGCGTCTCCGTCGGAGCGCTGGCGCGCAAATTCGGCACACCGCTTTATGTCTATTCGCAGCGCACGTTGACGGAACACTTCCGGAAACTGGACCAGGTGCTGGCACCGCTGGATCATCTGGTTTGTTTCGCCATGAAAGCGAATTCCAACCTCTCGGTCATGCGCACGCTGGCCAACCTCGGCAGCGGCTTCGACGTGGTGAGCGCCGGCGAGTTGCAGCGCGTCATTGCGTCGGGCGGCGATCCGCGGAAATGCGTTTTTGCCGGCGTAGGAAAAACGGAAGCGGAAATTGCCTTCGCGTTGCAACGGGGAATTTACTCGTTCAACGTGGAAAGCGAACCGGAATTGCGGCGCATCAATCGCGTTGCCGCCCGGCTCAAAAAAATTGCGCCGGTCGCCGTGCGGGTGAACCCGGGTGTGGACGCCGACACCCACGCAAAAATTACGACCGGCACTTACGAAAACAAATTTGGCATTCAATTTGAGCGCGTGGAAGGTGTTTACGCCCGCGCGCGCAAACTGAAAAACCTGCGTCTGCGCGGATTGCAGATGCACATTGGCTCGCAAGTCACCAAAACCAGCCCGTTTGAGCAGGCCGTGCGAAAGGTTTTGCCGCTGGTGAAACGGCTGCAGGGAAAATTTGCGCTGGAATTTTTCAGCATTGGCGGCGGGCTGGGCATCGTTTATCAACCGGCGCTCGCCAGCGGCACTGCCGCCTGGTGGCAATCACGCCCGGCCAAAAACATCCTGACGCCCCAAAGTTACGCCGCACGCCTGTTGCCGTTGCTGCGTCCGCTGGGCTTGAAAATCCTGATCGAACCCGGCCGGTTCATCGTCGGCAACGCGGGCATTCTGGTGACGCGCGTTGAATACGTGAAACGCACGGGCCGAAAGAACTTCGTCATCGTGGACGCCGCGATGAACGATCTGATCCGCCCGGCGTTTTACGACGCCTTCCATGAAATCGTGCCGCTGCGGCGCCCGGGCTTTCCGACGATTCCGTCCGATGTGGTCGGGCCCATTTGCGAATCAGGTGATTATTTCTGCAAGGATCGCCCTTTGCCGAAGGTGGACGAGGGCGATTACCTGGCGCTGCTCAGCGCGGGAGCCTATGGCTTTGTCCAGGCATCGAATTACAACACGCGCCCGCTGGCCGCCGAGGTCCTGGTGAACGGCCGCCGCGCTGCCGTGGCGCGCGAACGCCAGCCGGTGAAAGAAATTTGGTCGGGCGAGAAAGTTGTGGCATGGTTGAGGTAGGATTGTGAACCACCAATACTCCATTGCGGCCCATTGGACGGGCGGTTTCGATGAAGCCGGCCTGCGTCAATGGGCGCAGGATTTGCGCGCCCGACTTCTTGCGCCGCAGGTGTCCCTGGGCCTCGTTTTCATGTCGCCGAAGTTTTTCCCGTTCGCCGGGCAGACCCTGGAAATTCTGCGTGTTCACGCCCGGGTTCCGCTGCTGGCGGGCTGTTCGAGCACCGGGTTAATCACCGGCGCGGAGGAATTTGAAGGCGCGACCGGACTGGTGCTCGCGCTTTACTCGCTGCCCGGCGCTGAACTGAAAGGCTTTCGCTTCACCCAGGAGCAGGTCGAGGCGGCCAACGCCCCCGGCTACTGGCACCAGGAGACCGGCATCGAACCGGCACGGACGAACGGCTGGCTCGTGTTTATTGATCCCTTTCACCTGGACGCGGAAAGCTGGATCCGTTCCTGGAACGAGGCTTATGCGCCGCAACCCGCGCTCGGCGGACTGGCCAGCGGTATTTTCAACCAGCAGCTGACCCAGGTTTACTTGAACGGCGATG
The DNA here is from genome assembly GCA_964413165.1 of uncultured Bifidobacteriaceae bacterium. Classification (GTDB taxonomy): domain Bacteria; phylum Verrucomicrobiota; class Verrucomicrobiia; order Limisphaerales; family UBA11358; genus UBA11358. The sequence goes on along the minus strand of CAYPSF010000149.1, from coordinate 2,206 downwards.
TGTTTGAGGACGGCGGGGTGGCGGTTTCCATCGGCGGCGACGTACAACTGACGGGGGTCATTTCGCAGGGTTGCACTCCCATCGGCGAGACGTGGACGCTCACGCGCGTGGAGAAAAACCTGATCCATCACATCGGCAACCGGCCCGCTTACGCGGTGCTGGCCGAGACCTTTCAAAAACTTCCGCCCGAGGAACAACGCAAGGCGCAGGGCAACCTGTTCATCGGCCTGGTCGTCAACGAATACCTTGAGGATTTCCATCGCGGTGATTTCCTCGTGCGCAACCTCCTGGGGGGTGACCCGCACTCCGGTGTGCTGGCCGTCAGCACCTTGCCGCGGGCGGGGCAAACCATGCAATTCCAGCGGCGCGATGCCGATGCGGCGACCGAGGACATGAATGCCTTGCTCGCGCGGGCCAAAACTCATATCGGCGGTGCGACAATTTACGGCGGCTGCCTCTGCTGCTGCAACGGCCGTGGAAAACACCTGTTTGGCCGCGCGAACCACGACGCCGAAATGGTCCAGGAACGGCTGGGACCGTTCGGGCTCTCGGGATTTTTCTGCAACGGTGAAATCGGGCCCGTCGGCGAAAAGAATTTTCTCCACGGGTATACCGCCTCGCTCGCGCTCTTCGTGAAGAAACAACCGTAGCCCTCCCGAAAAATTGCGGTTGGGGATAATTCACCATTGCTTTTGTCCGGCGGCGCGTCATGCTCCAGCCGGTATGTCCCCAGAGGAACCAGCACCAGCACCCGAGGCCAACCGTCCCGTACGCCCCCGGGAACCGGGTGGGCGACGCCGCGGACGTCGCGGCGGCCGTGGGCGCAGCGGACCGCGCCGGCCTGACGCCCCCGCGCAGCCGGAGCAACCGTTCCGCGCGCCTTCCGCAGCCGCCCCCGCGCCTGGCCCGACAGCCCCGCACCCGGACCATGAAGAACCGGCATCTTCCGCTATCACCCAGGCCGTGAACGAGGTGACGGGCATTGTCGAATCTCTGAAACAGGCGTTGGAACAAATGGAGGATGTTTTGGAACTGGTCGAACACGCCGAGCGGCAAAAGCTTGCCGACGAGCACGAGATTGATTCTCTCCGCCGGCTCCTGCGCCAATTGCAGCACCCGCGCAGCGGCCGCGGCGAACGCCGCGAGCACGAAGTTTGAATTTGATTTCAAAATTGAGCCAATGGTTGGCAAATTTCGGCTAGCCCCGGCCCCCGGATTTCCCGCATGATGTCGGTATGAACCTTGGTTTCCAGCCATCAGGCGATGCCATTTTTCTGGTTAAATGCACCGACTACAAGTGTCTGGCCGTCCCGGGTGCTAATGGCCAATGGAAAAGTTACTACGACGGCAGGGATTTGCCCGACGTCACCGAGGTTGTCATTTCGATTCCGTTTGGACTGATCCTGCCGTTCCTCCTCAATGCCAGGCCTTACCGGTTAAGCCCGGTTCCCTTGCGGGTGGAGCGATAACTCCCAACCACCATGCATTCACCCCGTCTTTCCGCCAAATGGTTTTTCATCCTCCCGATGGCTTGTCTTTTGATTGGATTCGTCGCCCCGGCGTCAAAGGCCGCCGAGAATGGATTGTCGCTCGAACAGCGTATCAGCCGGATCGAAGCGCTCCAGCAACCCACGGCATCCCCCGTCAATACCGGCGACAATGCATGGGTGCTGGCCAGTTCCGCACTGGTGCTGATGATGACGGCCCCGGGGTTGATTCTGTTTTATGGCGGGCTAGTGCGCAGCAAAAACGTGCTGGCCACGATGATGCATAGTCTGATTCTCATGGCGCTGGTATCGGCGCTCTGGATGATGTTCGGCTACAGCATGGCCTTCGCGCCGGGCAATGGCTGGAGCGCCGCCTTCGTCGGCGACCCGCGCACTTATTTCATGCTGCACAACGTCGGCGGCGCCCCGAATACGGATTATGCGGGCACGGTGCCGCAGCAGTCGTTCATGCTGTTTCAGATGATGTTTGCCATCATCACACCCGCGCTCATCAGCGGGGCGGTTGCGGAGCGGATCAAATTCAAAGCTTACGTGTTATTCGTGCTACTCTGGGTCACCGTGGTTTATTTTCCGCTGTGCCACATGGTCTGGGGCAAAGGCGGTTATTTCAACTGGGCGCTGGGCGGCCGGGTGCCGGTGCTGGATTTCGCGGGCGGCACGGTGGTGCATATCAGTTCCGGCGTGTCGGCGCTCGTGTG
>CAYPSF010000148.1:0-11474 GCA_964413165.1 uncultured Bifidobacteriaceae bacterium | reverse complement strand
GGAACGTTTTGCGGACGATCGAGCGCCGCTGGTCATTGGCATTTGGGGCAAAGACCCGTTTGGTGAGGAACTGCAAGCCATCGCCCGGGGCCACAAGATTAACGGCCGGAATATCGTAATCAAACAAGTCGAAACGGCCGAAGAGGCCGGCGGCGTGCATCTGTTGTTTTTTAGCGACGGAGAAGACGGGCGCCGGGCGGAAATATTGGCCGCGCTCAAGGGGAACACGGTGCTGACCGTGGGCCAATCCGATAAATTCATTGCGGCCGGCGGAATCATCAACTTTGTGCGCGAAGCCGACAAAGTGCGTTTTGAGATTGACGCTGATGCGGCCGAACGAGCCGGCCTGAAAATCAGCGCGCAGCTTCTCAAGCTGGCCAAACCCGTTCACAACCCGCCCTAGCCAGACGCCATGCATTTTCTTCGCAATCTCCCGATCAAACGCAAACTCATGGTTATCACCATGCTGGTCAGCGGCGTTGCTTCGTGGGTGGTCAGCCTGTCCTTCATCACCTATGAACAGGTCGCTGCCCGCCGACAGATGGTTCAGGATTTGTCCATCACGGCCGCCATGGCCGGCGCCAATAGCACGGCGGGGCTGTCGTTTAACGAAGCCGATTCCGTGGAACAGGCCTTGAAATCGTTGCACGCCCAGCCGGGCATTGTTCATGCCTGCGTCTATGACCGGGCGGGCAAGCCATTTGCGCGCTATCAACGCGCGGGTGTGACGGGAGAATTTCTGCCGCCTCCCGTCCAGGGCGACGGTCATCGTTTTGGTCCAAACCGGTTGGATTTGTTCCAACGGATTGACCTGGCCGGAGAAACGATTGGCACCATTTATCTCGAAATGGATTTGCATGAAATGACCGCACGGATCTGGCGTTACGCCTTGATCATGGTCCTGGTGCTGATCGCGGCGGGGGTGCTGGCGTTCTTCCTTTCCGTTCGGCTGCAAAAGTTTATTTCCGAACCGCTTTCGGACCTGGCGAAGACGGTGACCGTTATCGCCGAGAAGCAGGATTATTCGGTGCGGGCGGTCAAATCGGGAGAAGACGAATTGGGCCGGCTGATCGATGGATTCAACCATATGCTCATCCAGATCCAGGAGCGCGATTCCGCCCTCCAGACTGCCCGGGACGGATTGGAAGTCCGGGTCCAGGAACGCACCAAGGAACTCGACACATCCCTGTCATTGCTCAACGCCACGCTCGAATCCACGGTGGACGGCATTCTGGTGATTGATCGTCAGGGCCGGGTGGTGAGTTCCAACCTGAGGTTTGTGAAAATGTGGGGTCTGCCTCAGGAGAATATATTACCCGGCCAGGCCGACGACCAGGTTCTGCTTTTGGCCCTGGAGATGGTCAAGGACAGCGAAAAATTTCTCGCCAAGGTGCGCGAACTTTACAGTCGGCCACAGGCCGAGAGCTTTGATATCATCGAATTGAAGGACGGTCGCATCTTCGAACGCTATTCCCAGCCCCAACGATTGGGGGAGGATTGTGTGGGACGGGTGTGGTGTTTCCGCGACGTCACCGAACGCAAACAGGCCGAGGCAGAACTGGCTTACGAACGTCATTTGTTACGGACGCTGCTGGAAAACTCCACGGATCATATCTATTTCAAGGATGCCCAGTCCCGCTTCATTAAATGCAGCGATGCCCAGGCCAAACAGTTTGGCGTGGCCTCCGCTGATCAATTGGTGAGCAAGTCTGATTTTGATTTCTTCACGGAAGAACATGCCCGGCCGGCCTTTGAGGATGAGCAGAAAATCATCCGGACCGGCCAGCCGATAATTGGCATAATCGAAAGGGAATCCTGGAAGGATGGGCGCGGGGAATCCTGGGTGCTTACCACCAAAATGCCGCTGCGGGACAAGGCCGGCGAAATCATCGGCACGTTTGGCATCTCGAAGGACATCACCCCGATGAAAGAGGCGGAGGCCAGGTTGGAGGCGGTCCACCGGGAACTGGTGGACGCGTCGCGGCGGGCGGGGATGGCGGAAGTGGCCACGAGCGTCCTTCACAACGTGGGCAACGTGCTCAACAGCGTCAACGTCTCCACCATCCTGATCCTCGAAACCCTCCGGAAATCCAAGCTCCACAACCTGGGCCGCCTGGCTGCCATGATCCGTGAACATCGGGACAATCTGGCGGCCTTCTTGACGACCGACCCCAAGGGTATCCTATTACCCGATTATTTCACCCGCCTGGCCGAACACCTGACCAGCGAACAAGCCGAACTGCTCAAAGAGGTGGAATTGACGCGGCAACACGTCGAGCACATCAAGGACATCGTCACGATGCAGCAGAGCTATGCCAAGGTTTCCGGGGTGGTGGAAAAAACCTGGGTGGTGGATCTGATCGAAGACGCGCTGCGCCTGAACGGCGGTGCGCTGGCGCGTCATGGTGTGCAGGTCATCCGCGATTTTCCTCCCCAGGCCATCGAAATCAACGTGGACCGGCAAAAGGTTCTGCAGGTGCTGGTGAACCTGATTCGCAATGCCAAATACGCCTGTGATGAATCCGGACGCCAGGACAAGCAATTGACGATGCAGGTGCGGAACGGCGACGCCCGGGTACAAATCGCGGTGATCGACAACGGGGTGGGCGTCCCCTCGGAGAACATGACACGCATTTTCAACCATGGCTTTACGACGCGAGAACAGGGCCACGGTTTTGGCCTGCACAGCGGCGCGCTGGCGGCCAAGGAATTGGGCGGCACGCTGAGTGTGCACAGTGACGGCCCCGGCGAAGGGGCAAAATTTATACTCGAATTACCGTTGCAACCTCCTTCAAATTTATGAACGACCCATTGCTTCAAAAAAACCGTCGGATTCTGGTGATTGACGATAATCCGGCGATCCATGCCGATTTCAAAAAAATCCTGGGCTCCGCTTCCGCCGACAAAACGGAACTGGATGACCTGGAGGCGAAATTTTTTGACGAGGCGTCGGCTGCCGAGGCGCCCATCACCTTTCAAATGGATTCGGCCTTTCAAGGACAGGAAGGTTATGAGCTGGTCCGGCAATCCGTTGCGGCCGGCCGGCCCTACGCCATGGTTTTCATGGATGTGCGGATGCCCCCGGGCTGGGATGGCATCGAAACCACGGCGAAGATCTGGGAGATTGATCACGATCTCCAAACGGTCATCTGCACCGCTTATGCCGATTATTCGTGGGACCAGATGACCGCCAAACTGGGGATTTCCGACCGCCTGGTCATTCTCAAGAAGCCCTTTGACAATGTGGAAGTGGTGCAACTGGCCCATGCGTTGACGGAGAAATGGTGCCTGCGGATAAAGGTCCGGGCACGGATGACGGAACTGGAAAAAATTGTGGCGGCACGGACCTGGGAGTTGCAAAAGGCAAACCACGAACTCCGTAAAGAGATTGCCGAGCACGCGCGGACCGAAGATGCCTTGCGCCAGTCCCAGAAGATGGATGCCTTGGGACAGCTGGCGAGCGGCATCGCCCATAATTTTAACAACCTGCTCCAGGTCATCCGGGGTAATGCCCAGTACCTGGTGGCGCAGGAACAGCCGGCCCCGACCGTTCTCGATGCGATGCAACAAATCGATGCCGCGGCCGTGCGCGCGGCCAAACTGACATCGCAAATGCTCATGTTCGGCCGGAAAAAACGGATGGAGCGGCAGCATCTGGACCTGGGCCAGACGCTGACCCAGTTTGGCCAGATGCTCCACCCGCTCCTGGGCGAGGACATCACCCTGGAGATTAAGTGTGATGGTCCGCCCCTGGTCCTTTTCGCCGATCCGGTCATGATCGAACAAGTCATCCTGAATCTTGCCGTCAACGCCCGGGATGCCATGCCGCAGGGCGGACGGTTGAGCATTCAATCCTGCCCGATGGAAATTTCGGAGGAAACCGTCCGGCACAATCCCAAGGCCCATCCTGGCAAATTTGCCCGGATCAGCGTCGTCGACACGGGATGCGGCATCACGCCCGAAGCCATGTGGCACCTGTTTGAACCGTTCTTCACCACCAAGGAACAGGGCAAAGGCATCGGTTTGGGCCTGGCGACCGCTTATGGCATTGTTAAACAACACGAAGGCTGGATCGAGGTCGAAACCCAGCCCGGTCAGGGCTCCACCTTCAGAATATTCTTCCCTCTCTCTATCAGCCCGGCCAAACCGGCCAAGGTGCTACCGCCGGAAACCAAAATTGTGGGCGGCAAAGAAACCATTTTGCTGGTCGAGGACGAGCAGGTGGTTCGTTACATGGCGCGGCGGGTCCTTCAACGCCAGGGATATCGGGTGCTCGAGGCCAGTTCGGGCGAGCAGGCCCTGTCGGTCTGGAACGAACAGGGGACCGAAATTGATTTGCTCCTGACGGACATGATCATGCCCGAGGGGTTGTCGGGGCGGAAGCTGGCCGAAAAACTCCTGGAAAAGAAGGCCGGCCTGAAAGTGATCTACACGACGGGTTATAGCCAGGATGCCATCGGTCAGGACCTGAAGCTGGAGGAAGGATTGAACTTCATAGCCAAACCCTATCATCCCAACAGCCTGCTCCAGATCGTGCGCCGTTCCCTGGACAGCGCGTTCCCAAACCCACCCAACCAATTGCAACACTCATGAATAGTACGATCAACCGGCGCGTACTCGTCATCGATGACAACCAAGCCATCCATGATGATTTCCGCAAGATTCTCTGCGGCCGCTCCAACGGTGTGGATGACATGGCTGAGGCCGAAACCTCCCTGTTTGGCAAAGCAATCGATGGGCCGACGGTGGCCGGGTTTGAAATTGATTCTGCGTTTCAGGGTGTGGCGGGCCTGGCCTGTGTGGAACATGCCTTGTCTGCCGGCCGCCCATATGCGATGGCCTTTATTGACGTGCGGATGCCGCCGGGCTGGGATGGCATTGAAACCACCGAGCGCATCTGGAAGGTGGACCCGGACCTGCAAATCGTCATCTGTACTGCTTACTCGGACTATTCCTGGAACGAGGTGATCGCCAAGGTGGGGCAATCCGACCGCCTGGTGGTTCTCAAAAAGCCCTTTGATAATATTGAGGCCTCGCAACTGGCCCTGACCCTCACCAACAAGTGGCATCTCACCCAGCAGGCCCGGCATAAACTGAATGAACTGGGGGAACGGGTGCGGGAACGTACCATCGAATTGACGACCATCAATGCGTCGTTGCGGACCGAAATCACAGAGCGCAAACAGGCAGAGGAGGCATTGCGGGAGAGCCGGGAACATTATCGGAACCTGATCGAGTCTCAGGGCGAGGGGGTGGTGATCACCGACCTGGACCGGCGTTTCACCTTTGCCAATCCCGCGGCCGAGACCATCCTGGGGGCATGGCCGGGCCAGCTGGTCGGCAAATTACTGGATGAATTCGCGGAAGAAAAAGCCCGGGCGGTTATTGAGGAGCAGTTCGAACTGCGCCGGGCCGGCAAAAAAACCAGTTACGAAATCGAAATCACCTCGGCCCAGGGTGAACGGCGTCAGATTCTGATCACCGGCACGCCGCAGCTGGATGCCGAAGGCAGATTTTGCGGTACCTTTGCCGTTTTTCGTGACATCACCCAGCGCAAAAAAGCGGAACGGGCCTTGCGGGAAAATCAACGTTTGTTAAAGACCATCCTGGATAACATCCCCGACCCTGCCTGGTTGAAAGACGCCCAAGGCCGCTATCTGGTGGGCAACAAGTCGCTGGCCCAGATTTACCGGCGCGGATTGGAAGAGATCGTGGGCAAAACGGTTTTTGAAGTGTTCCCGCAACATGCCCCCGCGCTGGCCGAAGGTGACTCCAAAATTGCCGTGTCCGGCCAATCGGTCCGCAGCGAAAACTGCATTCCCGATGCCGATGGTCATAACCGGTGGTTCGACACGATTGAAACTCCGATTCTCAACGAACAAAATGAAGTGACCGGCACAGCCGGCATCGCCCGGGACGTTACCGATCACAGAGAGATGGAAACCGCCATGCGAGAGAGCGAAGCGCGCTATCGTTCCCTGTTTGAGAACATGCTCGAGGGATTCGCCTGCTGCCGGATGATTTTCGACCAGGACCAGCCGCAGGACTTTGTGTACCTCGAAGTGAACTCGGAGTTTGAAAGGCTGACCGGGCTTAAGAATGTCATTGGTAAGAAAGCCACCGAAGTCATGCCGGGAATCCGCCAGGCCAATCCGGAGTTGTTCGAGATCTACGGCCGGGTGGCTTTGACCGGAAAGCCGGAAAAATTTGAGACGTACGTGGATTCGTTGGGTATCTGGTTTTCCGTCGCCGTTTCCAGTCACCAGAAGGAGCATTTCGTCGTGGTGTTCGACAACATCACGGAACGAAAGCAGATGGAGGAGGATTTGCGGCAAAAGACGGCGCTCTTTGAAGCCATGGTCAATTCCTCCCCGGACGGGATTCTGATCGTCAATGAACAGGGCAAGAAAGTCCTCCAGAACCCGCAGTTCACCGCGCTGGTCGGAATTCCGCCGCACATTGCTGAAGATGCCGACGATACCAAGCAGCTTCAATTTGTCACCGACTCGGCCAGGGACCCGGAGCAATTTCTGGCCAAAGTCCTCCATCTGAACGCGCATCCTGAAGAAACCAGTCAGGACGAAATTGAATTCAAGAGCGGGAGAATTTTGGACCGTTTTTCAGCACCCGTGCGCGATCAAAATGGAATATATTATGGCCGGGTCTGGAAGTTCCGGGATGTCACCGAACGCAGACAAATGGAAGCAGCGTTGCGTGAGAACGAGAAGTTACTCCGGGAAATGGGGCGGACGGCAAAAATTGGCGGATGGGAGTTGGATCCCGCGACCGGGCAAGGGCAGTGGACCGAAGAGGTCGCACGCATCCATGACCTGGAACCCACCGTGCGGCCCGATCGGGCGATGGGCGCCGCGTTTTATCTCGGCAAATCCCGCGCGCTGATCGAGGTGGCGATCCAGGAGGCCATCGATCACGGTACGCCTTACGACCTGGAGCTGGAAATTGTTTCGGCCAGGGGAAAACACAAATGGGTCCGCACGATCTGTGAGCCGTTGGTGGAAAACGGAAAGGTAATGAAATTGCGCGGCTCGTTGCAGGACATCACCGAATATAAGCAGGCGGAACTGGCCCTGCTCGCTGAGCGTGATTTCTCGTCGGGAATCATCAAACAGATGCCGTCGATCATCGTCGGCAGCAAGGTCGATGGCACGACCACTTTCCTTAACCCGGCGGGCGAGGCCATCACCGGTTACCGCAGTCAGGAAATCATCGGCCGGAACTGGTGGCAGACCTTTTATCCGGAAGAAGAATACCGGCAGGTGGAAAAGCTGCTCCAGGACATCAAAAACAATGAAGTACGCGATTATGAGATGGTTTTGACCACCCGAACCGGGGAAAAGCGCACCATTTGTTGGAACTCGGTCAACCGCCGTGACGAGGCAGGAAAAATTTACGAGGTCATCGGCTTCGGCAATGACATCACCGAGCGCAAGCAGGCGGAAGCAGCCCTGCAACAAAGCGAGAGCAAATTCCGCGCACTTTTTGAAAATGCCCGGGACGCTATTTTTATCCTCGACACGCACGGCCAACTTGTTGACGTCAACCGGGAAAGTTGCGAGCGGCTCCAGTATTCCCGGGCAGAACTCCTGCAGATGAAAGCACAGGACATTGATGTGCCTGAATCCGCCGCCTTGGTGCAGGAGCGCATCGATCGATTGCTCCGGGTCGGCCACCAGATCTTTGAGGCCGCCCATGTCCGTCGCGATGGCACCATCATCCCCGTGGAAATCAACTCGCAACTCCTGATGCATGAAGGTCAAACCCTGGTTTTAAGCTTTTGCCGGGACCTGACCGAGCGCAAACGCACGGAAGAAAAGTTACATCTGCAAAGCTCGGCGCTGGCCGCCGCCGCCAATGGCATTGCGATTACTGATCACAAGGGGCTGATCCTCTGGGTCAATCCCGCCTTCACCAGTCTCACCGGCTATAGCGGTCATGAAGCCATCGGCCAGACCCATGCATTGCTGAAATCGGGTGTTCAGGATCAAGCCTTTTACCAACAACTGTGGGACACGATTTTAAGCGGAAAGGTCTGGCAGGGCGAACTGGTCAATCGCCGCAAAGACGGCCGCCTGTATCATGAGGAAATGATCATTACCCCGGTGCTCGATGAAAAGGGCGCGATTCTGAATTTCGTGGCCGTCAAGCAAGACATCTCCCAACGCAAACAAGCCGAGAAGGCGTTACAAGAGCAGCTCGCATTGCGGGAACGGCTGTCCAAGATCGCCGCGAATGTGCCTGGATTTATTTATGCTTATCTTTTACGGCCGGATGGTTCGGCTTGCATCCCTTACGCCAGCCCGACCATGGAGGAGTTTTACGGCGTACGGGCGGAGGATGTAGTGGCGGATGCTTCGCCCATTTTCAAGCTGATCCACCCGGATGACCAGGCGCATATGCAGCAATCCATGGCGCATTCCGCTCGCACTCTGCTGCCTTGGCGGGCTGAATTCAGGGTGCAGCATCCGAAGAAGGGCGTGTTCTGGGTCGAAGGCCATTCCACGCCCGAGCGCCAGGCGGACGGGAGCATTCTCTGGCACGGTTTCATGAGCGACATTACGGAGCGCAAACGAGTCGGTTATGCCTTACAGGAACGGGCATGCCTGGCTGCGCTCGAAGCCGAGGTGGGCACGGCGCTCACGCGGAGCGGTGCGTTGGCGGAAATGCTCCGGTTATGCAGCGAGGCGATCGTGCGGCATCTGGACGGAGCGTTCGTGCGCATTTGGGGGCTGAACGAACACGAGGAGATATTGGAACTCCAGGCCAGCGCCGGTCTGTACACGCACCTCAATGGACCGCATGGCCGCGTGCCCGTCGGCAAGTTCAAGATTGGACTGATTGCGGAAGAACGAAAGCCGCATCTGACCAACCAGGTGATCGGCGATCCGCGCGTAGGCGATCAGGAATGGGCCAAACGCGAAGGCATGGTAGCCTTTGCCGGCTATCCCCTGCTGGTCGAAGATCGTTTGATCGGTGTGGTGGCGATGTTCGCCCGGCACACTCTGACCGAGACAACTTTGCAAGCGCTGGCCTCGATCTCCAAGAACATCGCCGCCGGCATGGATCGCAAGCGATCCGAGGAGGCGCTGCTGGAGTCGAAGCGATTCCTGCAATCCACGCTTAACGCGCTCTCCTCGCACATCGCGATTCTGGATGAGCAGGGGACGATCGTCGAAGTGAATGCTGCCTGGCATCGCTTTGCCCGCGAGAATGGTTCCGTCGGCAGCCACGGCGTGGGTGACAACTACCTGCACGTCTGCAAATCGGCGGCGGGCAGTTGTGCCGAAGAAGCCTCGCCGGTGGCCATTGGCATCCGCGACGTCATGACCGGGAAGATCGCGGAATTTTACCTGGAATATCCGTGCCACAGCCCACAGGAGGAGCGCTGGTTCATCGTGCGCGCCACGCGCTTTGGCGGCGCGGGGCCGGTGCGGGTGGTCGTGGCCCACGAAAACATCACCGAGCGTATGGCGTCCGAAGCGCAAATCGAGCGGCTGCGCGCTGAACACGCCACGGTTTTGAATTCCCTGGGGGAGGGCGTGCACTGGGTCGGCGTGGACGGCCGAATTAAATTTGAAAATCCCGCCTCGGCAAAGATGCTGGGTTATGAGATTGACGAACTGATCGGCAAGCCGGCGCATGACACCATGCACCATAAGCGTGCTGACGGCACCGCCTACCCGATCGGGGAATGTGGTATTAACGCGACCTTGCGTGATGGACTGATTCGCCACGTGACCGACGAGGTTTTCTGGCGAAAAGATGGCACGTGCTTTGCCGTCGAATATGTCTGTACGCCGGTTTACGACAAGAACGGAAGTTCTGGCGGCTGCGTAGTCATATTTAACGACATCTCCCAGCGGATACGGACTGAGCAGGAACTCCGTGCCCGGGAAGAGGCCTTCCGGGCGCTGGCCGACAACGTGCCGGACGCCGTGGCGCGCATTGACCGGGATTTGCACTTTGTCTATGGCAACCGGGCCTTATTACGTGAAATTGCGAAAGAAAACGCAGCTTTTTTGGGAAAAACCGCCGATGAATTGAAACTTCCGGACAGCGAGCAGTTGCGGAAAGGACTGCTCCAGGTCTTTAAAACCGGAAAGGCCAACGGCTATGAATTCCAATGGTCGGTGCCAGAAGGCGACCGTTGCCTGGAATCCCGCCTGGTGCCGGAATACTCGTCAACCGGTGAAGTTGAATTTGTCCTGACCCTGACCCGGGACGTTTCCGAACAGAAAAAGGTCGAGAAAGAACGGCAGGTCATGGAAATGCAATTGCGCCAGGCACAAAAGATGGAAGCCGTCGGCCAGCTAGCCGCCGGCATCGCCCATGAAATCAACACACCCACCCAATACGTGGGCGACAACACCCGTTTCCTCAAGGATGCATTTGACAGCATCACGGGCCTGCTTCGCAGCCACGGCGAACTGCTCGCCGCCGCTAAAGAGAACACCCTTACTCCGGAATTGCTGGAGCGCGTCGAGGACACCTTGATGGCCAGCGACCTCGAATATCTCACCACCCAGATCCCCCAGGCGATCTCGGAAACCCTTGAAGGCGTGGAGCGCGTCACCAAAATTGTGCGCGCCATGAAGGAATTTTCCCATCCAGGTGGCAAGGAAAAGTCAATGGCCGATCTCAATAAAGCCATCGAAAGCACCACCACCGTCGCCCGGAACGAATGGAAATATGTCTCCGATTTGAAACTGGACCTGGATCCTGACCTGCCGCTCGTTCCCTGCTTCGTTGGCGAGTTCAACCAGGTCATGCTGAATCTGGTTGTCAATGCCGCCCATGCCATCGGCGATGTGGTCAAACAGAACCCGGAGACCAAGGGCACCATCACCGTCCAAACGCGACGCGACGGGGATTCGGTCGAGGTGCGCGTTTCGGATACCGGGACTGGTATTGCCGAGGCCCACCGGCGGCGGGTTTTTGAACCATTTTTTACCACCAAGGACGTGGGGCATGGCACGGGCCAGGGATTGACCCTGGTTTACAGCACCATTGTCAAGAAACACGGTGGCACAGTCACTTTCGAAACGGAGATCGGAAAAGGCACGACTTTTATCATCCGCCTGCCCATCCTTCCCCCAAACGTGACGGCTGAAAAAGCGCGGCCAGCGGCGACGGAGAATTCCTCTCCATCATGAAAAATCTACTCTTTGTTGACGACGAACCGAAGGTGTTGCAGGGACTGCAACGCCAGCTGCATGCCATGCGCAACGAATGGAGCATGAACTTTATCGGGAGCGGGCAGCAGGCGCTCGACTTCATGGCGGCCAATCCCGTGGACGTGATCATTTCGGACATGGTGATGCCGGGGATGGACGGTTCCCAATTGCTCACCGAGGTGACCAAACGTCATTCCAGCACCGTGCGCATCGTGCTTTCCGGCCACGCCGAGCGGGAAGCGGTCCTGCGCCTGGTCGGCCCCGCCCATCAATACCTGTCCA